>JACQWQ010000042.1 GCA_016209205.1 Chloroflexota bacterium | reverse complement strand
AATCGCGGACGGTGGTTTCGACTTCGGGGAGTTCGGGCATTTTTTGATTTCAGATTTGTGTGATCGTGCGATAGTTCGATAGTGCGGTAGTGCGATAGTGATAGTGCGGTAGTGCGATAGTTCGATAGTGCGGTAGTGCGGTAGTGCGATAGTTCAATAGTGCGGTAGTGCGATAGTGATAGTGCGGTAGTGCGATAGTGATAGTGCGGTAGTGCGATAGTATGATTTGCGAGACGCGATACGCGAACTGATGACTGATCACTGATGACTGATGACTGATCACTGATCACTGATGACTGATGACTGATCACTGATGACTGATGACTGATCACTGATGACTGATGACTGATGACTGATGACTGATCACTGATGACTGATGACTGATCACTGATCACTGATGACTGATCACTGATCACTGATCACGGAGTTCCTCTTATGATGATGGGTGGACGCGATGCGATGCTGCGCGCCGAGACGAGCAAGGCCAAGAGTGTGGGCGCAACGCTCGTGCGCTTTTGGCTGTATTTCGACAAATTTTGGTACGTGCTCGTCGCGGTGCTGGCGTTGGTTGTTGTCAGCACGTGGTTTCAAGTGTTGGTCCCCGATTTGCTTGGGCAATCGGTCAATTGCTATTTGATGCCTGCAACGCAGCAAACATTGAGCCAACCACCGCTTCCCGGCGCGGGCGCGGCGCGGCAAGCGGGCGCGGGTTGCTGGTACACCACGGTGAATCCCCAGTGGACGACGAATGATTACCTCGCGGGCTTGGGCGGATTGGTGCTGCTGATCGTGGGGTTGCAGGTCGCCACTTCGGCGCTCACCGGCGCGATGTTTTTCTTGATGACCTACGCGGGGCAAAAGGTATTGCGGCAGCTGCGCGTGGATGTGTTTCAACGCATTCAAGAATTGTCGCTCGGGTATTACACCAAACACGAAGCGGGCGATGTGATGAGCCGCATCACGAACGACGCCGACTCGATTCAACAAGCCGTCAGTTTTCCGCTCGTCAGCGTGATTCAAGGTTCGCTGCTGATTGTGTGGATCGCGTATGCGATGTTGTCGTCAAGTTTCGGTTATGCCCTCATCAGTCTCGCCGTTGTACCGCTCATGTTCCTCGCCACGTCATGGTTTTCAGGACAGGCGCGCAAAGCGTTTCGCAAAGTGCGTTCCTCGGTCGGCGACGTGAACGCGAATTTGCAGGAAAGCATCTCGGCGGTGCGCGAAGCGCAGGCGTTCAATCGCGAAGATGAAAACATTCAGCAATTCAACGAAACGAACGCGGCATCACGCGATGCGAGCATTCGCGCGGTGGCGTACACCAGCGCGCTGCAACCGGTACTGCAATCGTTAGGATATGTTTCGCTCGCGGTCGTCGCGGGGGTCGGCGGCTTTTTGTTGTTGGGCAATCAGAATCTGTTTGGCGAAACGATTACGCTCGGTTTGATCATTACGTTCATCGCCTACACCCAGCGCTTCAACATGCCTATTTCGCAAATTGCGACGCTGTGGACGAACGTGCAAAGCGCGATTGCGGGTGGGGAACGCATTTTCGGTTTGCTTGACACCGAACCGGATATTGTGGACAAACCGAATGCAAAGGCGATGCCGGAAATTCAGGGGGGCGTCGTTTTCGAGCACGTCTTTGCAGAGTACGAACAAGACCAGCCGGTGCTCCGCGATGTAAATCTCGTCGCCGCGCCGGGACAAACCGTGGCGATTGTCGGACCGACGGGCGCAGGCAAGACCACGATTGTCAATCTCATACCGCGTTTTTATGATGTGACGGACGGCGCGGTGACGATTGACGGCATTGACGTGCGCGAGGTAACATCGGCGAGTTTGCGCGGGCAAATCGGCGTGGTGCTGCAAGATTCGTTCTTGTTCAGCACGACGATCAAAGAAAATATCCGCTACGGCAAACCGGACGCGACTGACGAACAGGTGTATGCCGCCGCAAAACTCGCGTCCGCCGATTCATTCATCGAACGGTTGCCCGACGGTTACGAAACCGTGTTGGGCGAACGCGGCGGTGGTTTATCGCAAGGACAACGCCAATTGCTCGCGATTGCGCGCGCGGCTCTATCCAACCCGCGCATTTTGATTCTCGACGAAGCTACCTCGTCGGTGGACACGCGCACCGAACGTTTGATTCAAGGCGCGCTGGAAAAACTTTTATATGGTCGCACTTCGTTCGTCATTGCGCATCGTCTTTCGACGATTCGTCACGCCGATCAGGTGTTGGTGCTCAAGGATGGCGAAATCATCGAGCGCGGCAAGCATGACGAATTGCTCAAACGCGGCGGTTTCTATCATGACCTCTACATGAGCCAATTTCGCCGCGACATTGACTTTGAGGCGCTGCCCGAAGAATCCGGGGTGCTGGTGCCGGCAGCGTAGAGGAGAACGCAACGTGACGACATCGTGGCTTGGACGCGCCCTTGACCGGCATTGGCTCATCTATCTGGTGGTGTGCGCAACCTTCGCGCTTCATCTCGGAATGCTGTCGGTATTCCCGCGCATTCCTGTCGAGTTGGACCAAGGCGTGTTCGTCAAGCAGGGAAAGCGGCTCGCGCAGCAGGGCTTGGTCGAGTGGAAATACAACGCGCGCGCGCCGGGATATATTTTTTTTGTCGCGACGAATTTTCTGGTCAGCGGGGAGGACCGGTTGGGTTTTGTGCGCGTCGCGCAAAGCGCGCTTGCCGCGACAACCGCAGCGGCGCTCTATGGGCTGACGCAGCTCGCCTTCACATCCATCGCGCGCCGGCGGCGGCAAGTCATCGGCTTGCTTGCCGCGTTGGTCTATGCCGTCACTCCCGATTATCTTTTTTTCAGTCAAACGGTTTGGGCAGAGGCGTATTTTATTTTTCTGCTCGTGTTGGCGTTTTGTTTTTTGCTGCGCGCATTCCGCCAAGAAAAACGCTGGTACTGGTTTCTCGCCAGCGGCGTCCTTTTTGGCGCGGCGACGCTCACGCGCGAATTTCTCATTTTATTTGCCGCCGGGTTTGTGCCGCTGTGGCTTGTGCTGACCCATTTGCCGCAGTGGCGCGCGGGCGTCGCGCGCGCGCTCGTTTTCCTGCTTGGCGTGATCCTCGTTATCGCGCCATACACCTACCGCAACTATGTGAACCTTCAAGCGTTCGAATTAATATCGTGGGAAGGTGGGCATACGTTTTGGATGGATACGGCGCTCGCGCTCACGCCGGGCACTACCAAACGCGCGCTGCGCCCGGGTTTGCGAAAACTCGATCCTGCCACGCGCAACCGTGAACTCTATGCGCGCGGTTTCGAACTCGTTCTCGCGCAACCCGTAACATGGGTCTTGGTCAAAGCAAACGAACCGGCAAAAATTTGGACGGACCTCGAGTCGAATTTATTCGTGTATGGCGCCGCACTCAAGCTCATCGTTCCACAAGGCGCAGAGCTCTGGCGTGTCGGGTTGCGCGTCTTTTGGCTAGTGCTTTTGGACCTGATCATTATCGGCGTGGTGTTGGCGCAGGATTCGCGAGCGAAATTACTGTGGGCGTTTTATTTACTAGCCTCCATCGCCGCGTACTTTGCGACGCATTATCAAACGCGCTTTCGTTTACCGCTGGCGATTTTGTTTTTGCCGTATGCGGCGTACAGTGCTGTCGAGCTCGTGAGAATGCTGCGAACTCCGGGCGCGCTCGCAACGCTGGATCGCAAGCGTATCCTCGTCGCCGCGTGCGTGTTATTGCTTGTGAACTGGCAGGCGCTGCCTGTCGTGGCGGCGGCTTAGGACTGCTTGCATGCACTTGTGGAACGGAGCGGGAAATATGAAATTCGGGATACACAATCCCTCGTGGTTATTTGGCGACGACCCGTACGAAATCTTTGAAGCGGTCAAACAAAAAGCGCAGTGGTGCGAGCAACACGGTTTTTCGTGGTTCTCGGTAATGGACCACCTAATCCAAATTCCCGGCGTCGGCGCGCCTCAGGAACCTTTCATGGAAGGTTGGACGGTGCTCGCCGCACTCGCCGCCGTGACGAGCAAAATTCGTTTAGCGACGCTGGTCACGTCGGTCGCGTACCGCAATCCCGCGCTGCTGGCAAAAATGGCGGCAGGCATTGACATTATCAGTCGCGGGCGTTTAACGTTTGGCATCGGTGCGGGTTGGTATGATCAAGAATATGGACAGTACGGTTACGTGTTTCCCGAAAAACCTGCGACGCGCATCGCGCAGATGGCCGAAGCGCTGCGCTTGATCCAAGCGTTGTGGACGCAGCCGCGCGCGACATTTCGCGGCAGATATTTTCGCGTCGAGGACGCGCTGCTTGAACCCAAGCCGCTGCAAAAACCGCACCCGCCGATTATGATTGGCGGCAGCGGCGAACAACTCACGCTCAAGGTTTTGGCGCGCGAAGGCGATGCGTGCAACATTTTTGGCGATCCTGAAACCGTCCGGCACAAGTTCAATGTGCTGCGCGCGCACTGCGACGCGATCGGGCGCGATTTCGACACGATTGAGCGTACGAATTTGACGGGCTTGCTCTTGGCGCGCAATCAAAGCGCGCTCACCGCGAAACGCGAACGCATGCAGCTCGGCGCAACGCGCGGCAACCTGCTGACGGTGAATCAAGCGATTGAACTATTCGAGCGCTATGATGAAGTGGGGGTGCAGTTGTGCATCATGGGCATCATCAGAAACGATCAAGAAACGCTCGAACTGCTCGCGGAGGAAGTAATGCCGCGTTTCAACGCGTAACAGTGACAGCGAACGCTCGCGTTTTTTGAAAAACATCTGGGCGGATGAATTCGCGACAGCTTGCTCCGGTATAGGCACAAAGGCGCAACTAACGAGCACCTGCAAAAGACCCCGTAAACGCGTCGTAGGGAACGGCGCGTTTTCGCGTATAATACACTTGAGCGGAGATAATTTTTTTCGACAGGATTAACAGGATTTTCAAGTTTGTTTTTGCATGTAATCCTGTCAATCCTGTCTATTTCAGATAAAGTCCAATACATTCTACCATTCGAAAGGTTTACACGTGTCTGACCAACTCTCACTCATGGCGGTTTATGCGCACCCTGACGACGAACAGGGAGTCAGCGGTTCCTTTGCAAAATATGCGCGGCGCGGTGTAAACACGACGCTGATTTGTGCGACGCGCGGCGAAGCGGGTGAAATCGCGCCGGGGACGAATGCGACGCCCGAAACATTGGGACTGGTACGGGAAGGCGAACTGCGCTGCGCTGTGGCGAAAATCGGTGTACGGCATTTACATCTTTTGGATTATCGCGATTCGGGCATGGTGGGTACGCCGGACAACCAAGATCCGCGCTGCCTCCACCAAGCCGATTTGATGCAAGTGACGGAACAGGTGACGCGTATCGTGCGCGAGCGCAAGCCGCACGTGATGATCACATTTGACGCGTGGGGCGGTTACGGGCATCCCGATCATATTCAAATGCACCAAGCGGCGTTGATGGCATTTTGGCTGGCGGCGGACGCGCGCGCGTTTCCCGAACATTTGGCGCAGGGCTTGGAGGTCTGGGCGCCGTCGAAACTGTATTTCAATGCGTGGCCCCGCTCGCGTTTTCAACGGTATGTGGAGCATTTGCAAGCAGAGGGCCAAGAGCTGCCGGAATGGATTTTGAATTTCGCCAGACGCGCGCAGCCCGAAGAGGTGATTACGACGCGGATTGACGTGCACGAATTTGTGAATCTGAAAATCGAATCATTGTTGTGTCACGCGACCCAATTGGGACCCAACACGTTCTTTCGGCGCGTGCCCGAACATTTGTGGCGGGACATGCTGAAAACCGAAACCTTGATGCTCGCCGAATCGCGCACCGGACGCGCGAGCGACGAGACGGATGTGTTTGAGGGAATCACATAAGGATAGAAATATGGTTCTTGTCATCTATGGGCGTGTACTGCCTGAAGAACTACGTGCCATGTTGCCAGCCCATGGTAAGTTTATCAAACTGGCTGTTGATGTCGAGCGGAACATTCTCGCGGGTGGCGGTGCGTTACACGCAGATTGCGAGGCGGAACTACTCGAGCTTGGGAGCGACAATGACAACATTTGGGGTGCGGATTGGTATCCGTTTACCCAAGAGCTGCAATTTGAGGCGATGTTAAATATCCGTCCGCGACTTGGCAATCGAACGCAGTATCTTCAAAGTCCCGTGCTGCGTGCCAAAATTACTACGATCGTTGACACCTTGTTACGAGGAGTTTATCCATGAAAGATTGGGAAGCATATCGTAAACGGTTCCTTCAGGATGCAATTCCTGTTCGTCTTGGGGGAGTATCCGCAAACCTCGCGCGCGTCAAGTCGGCATCACGGAATGATCAACACCTTGAAGTTGTGCGCGATATGATTCAAGATACCGAATATCTGATTGAATGGACGGCTCCCGATCTTGAAGCGGAGACCGCAAGCGAGTTGGTAGAAATCCAAGTGCAGCTTGCGCATTGGTGCTTGACATGGGAATCAGTCTGGAACGACATTGATCAGCGTCGCGCCGTCGCGGAACAAGCCGGACACTGGTCAGAAAAAATATTGGATTTGTCCGGTTTGCTGAACGACGAAACCTACGACAAATATAATATTCCGCGCAGATGATCTACGAAATTGACAAAGGCACGGGGCTGTTTTGCAGTGAAGGCGCGGGGTGCCGCGTCTATTTCATCGCGCGCCCCGAACCGATGTTGATAGATACTGGTGCGATGGGACGCGGCGACGCGATTCTGCGCGACCTCGCGAGCATCGGCGTGCAGCCGATTCAAATTCGCAAAATCATCTTGACGCATCATCACGTCGGACACACGGGCGGCTTGTGGTTATTGAAACGGCGCTGCGGCGCGCACGCGATGGCGCACAAAGCCGACGCGCCGTACATTACCGGCAAACGCCCGCGCCGCAGCTCGCGCCGTTCCGTCGAACGCGCCTTTCACTCTGCCATTGCCAAAGTCGGTTTTGGCGACGCGATGGTCGTTTCGCTTGAACGCCTTTTGGACGACGGCGACGAAATCAACGGCTGGCGCGTCATTCATACGCCGGGGCAAACGCCGGGGCATATATGTTTGCACAAACGCGAGGTGCTCATCAGCGGCGATTTGTTAATGGCCAGCGCGGGTGCGTTTCGCCCCGCGCCCCCGCAAACGATTGTTGATCCGGTGGCGTACCGCACGTCGCTGCAAAATGTGGCGCACTTGGATTTTGAAATTATTTTACCCGCGCACAACCCGCCGTACGTGGTGGATGCCGGAAAAAAAGTGCGCGAGTTGGTCGCAGGGCTGGAGCGCGCGTGAAACTTTCTGAATCCCATCTCTATCAAGAAATCCATTCCCAGCCCGCCGTGCTGGAAAACTTGTTCGACGCGGAACGCGAGCATATCCAAAGCATCGGCGCAGCATTGCAGCAGCGCCGCGTGACGAATGTGGTGATCGCCGCGCGCGGGACGAGCGACAACGCGGGGCGGTATGCGCAATACCTGCTCGGCGCGGTCAATCGGTTGGTCGTCGGTTTGGCAACGCCGAGTCTCTTTTCGATTTATCAACGCCCGCCCGCGTTTCACGACGCGCTCGTGATCGGCATCAGCCAAAGCGGTTCAAGCCCCGATATTGTCTCCGTCGTCGCCGAAGGCAGCCAGCAGGGCGCAACAACGCTTGCCATTACGAACGAACCGGCGTCGCCGCTCGCCCAAGCCGCGCAATACGTCATTCCCTTGCACGCGGGACAGGAGCAATCCGTCGCCGCGACGAAAACCTACACGACGCAATTGATGGCGCTCGCGCTGTTGAGCGCGTCGCTCGCCGGTGACGCGAGCATGTTCGCCACGCTGCAACATGTTCCGCGCTACATTGGGCGCGTGCTGCAAATGAACGACGCGATTGCGCACGCCGCCGAGCGTTATCGTTACATGCGCGTGTGTGTCGTCATCGGGCGCGGCTATAATTATGCGACCGCGTTCGAGACCGCGCTCAAGCTCAAGGAATTGACGTACGTTTTGGCGGAGCCGTACAGCAGCGCGGATTTTATGCACGGCCCCGTCGCGTTGGTCGAAGAGGCGTTCCCGACCATCGTCATTGCGCCGTCGGGTGCGCTGCAAGACGAAATGCGCGGGTTTATTCACACACTGCGCGAACGCGGCGCCGAAGTGATTGTCGTCAGCGACGCGCCGGAATTGGTGGCGCTGGCGCGCGTCGGCTTGAAACTGCCGGTGACGGCGCCCGAATGGGTTTCGCCGCTCGTCAGCATCGTGCCGGGACAACTGCTCGCGATGCACTTGGCGAACGTACGCGATTATGATGTAGATCGCCCGCGCGGTCTGCGCAAAGTGACCGAAACGCACTAACGACAAAAAAACGCGTCGGACGAAACAGGGTAGGGCTGCCAAGTCGCGTGTTGCCCAAAGACCCCAAGTGTTTTTCAACGATGTTGCCCTTCGAGTCGCGCGCTGTGGCAAAAACACTTGGGGTCTTGCGGACTTTGGCAGCGCCCCTAGAAACAGGGTGGTTTTCCGGCGCGCACAATGGTGTTTGGAATAGAGTGAGGGTTAAATCCGACCTTGAACACACCACCCCCCCCCCTTTCTTGGGAAGCGGCGGTTGCCGCTCCCGACACAGCACGCGCTCGAAAAATTTCGCGCATCGGCATTCTCACCAGCGGCGGCGATTCGCAAGGCATGAACGCGGCGCTGCGCGCGGTGGTGCGCGCGGGCATTCACGCGGGTTTGCAGGTCTATGCGATTTATGAAGGGTATCAGGGCATGGTGCAGGGCGGTGACAAGATCCGCCGACTGACGTGGCAGGATGTGAGTGGAATTTTGCAGCAGGGCGGCACCGTCATTGGTTCCGCGCGTTCTTCCGAGTTTTACACGCGCCCCGGGCGCCGCCAAGCCGCATTGAATTTGATCCAACACGACATCGAAGGATTGGTCGTCATCGGCGGCGACGGTTCGCTCACAGGCGCGAATTTGTTTCGGCAAGAGTGGAGCGCGCTGCTGCGCGAGTTGGTCGCCGAAGGACGCTTGACGCAAGAGCTTGCCGACGCGCACCCGCAGCTCGCGCTCGTCGGCATGGTGGGTTCGATTGATAATGACATGTTCGGCACCGATATGACGATTGGCGCGGATACGGCGCTGCACCGCATCGTCGAAGCGGTAGATAACATTACCAGTTCGGCGGCGAGTCATCAACGCACGTTCATCGTCGAGGTAATGGGGCGGCACTGCGGTTATCTCGCGCTGATGGCAGGTTTGGCGACGGGCGCGAATTGGCTGCTCATTCCCGAATTTCCACCCGAGGAGGGTTGGGAAGACGTGATGTGCGAAACGATTCGCGCGGGGCGCCGCGCGGGGCGCCGCCATCACATCATCATGGTCGCCGAAGGCGCGCTGGATCGCGGCGGGAAACTCCTCACGTGCGATTACGTGAAAAAAACTCTGTCCGAACGGCTGCGCGAAGAAGCGCGCGTCACGATTTTGGGACACGTGCAGCGCGGCGGCGCGCCGAGCGCGTTTGACCGCACCATGCCGACGCAGCTGGGTTACGCGGCCGTCGAGCAAATTGCCCATACCGCGCCCGACGACGAGCCGCAGCTCATCGGCATTCGCGATAATCGCGTCCATCGTTCGCCGCTGATGGAAAACGTGCGCAAGACTCACCGCGTCGCCGAACTCATCAAAGCAGAGCAATACGCCGAAGCCATGAACATGCGCGGGCGCGCTTTCGTCGAAGCCTATCAGATCTTGCAAACTGTGATGCTCGCGCAGCCGCGTCCGCCGAAACCGGGACAGCATCAACTGCGCATTGCGCTCATGCACGCGGACGGACCTGCGCCGGGGATGAATACGGCGGTGCGCGCCGCGGTGCGTCTCGGTCTCGACAAGGGACACACGATGCTGGCAGTCCAGGACGGCATCGAAGGTCTGGCGCGCGGCAAGTTCAAAGAGATGCAGTGGACAAGTGTCCACGGTTGGGTGGCGCGCGGCGGCGCGGAACTCGGCGCGAATCGCCGCGAGATTCAAGAGAGCGATTACGCGCGTATTGCGGAACATTTGCGCGCACAGCGCGTGGATGGTTTATTCATCATCGGCGGGTGGATGGGGTACCAATTCGCGTATCAATTGCACCAACGCCGCGAACACACGCCCGAGTTTCGCCTGCCGATCATGTGTCTGCCCGCGACGATCAATAACGATTTGCCCGGCACCGAAGTGACCATCGGCGCGGACACGGCGCTCAACACGATCATTCAAGTCGTGGACAAGCTGAAAGAAGCTGCGCTCGCCGCGCGCCGATGCTTTGTGGTCGAAGTGATGGGCTATGAGTGTGGGTATCTCGCGTTGACGGCGGGCATGGCAACGGGCGCGGAACGCATGTACATTCCTGAAGAAGGGATTACACTTGACGACCTGCGCGCGGATGTGGAGCGCCTCGCGACGAGTTTTCGGCGCGGCAAACGCGTCGGACTGATCGTCCGCAGCGAACGCGCGGATATGTATTACACGACCGATTTCATTGCCACGTTGTTCGAGCGCGAGGGGGGGGGGTGCTCAACGTGCGGCGCACGATTTTGGGCAATACCCAGCAAGGCGGACGCCCCTCGCCGTTTGACCGGATCCAAGCGACGCGCCTCGCGGGAAAGGCGCTGCAACTTTTGATCGAACAAATCGAACGCGGTGAACCGGTGGTTGGCTGCATCGGGCGGTGGGAAGGAAAAATTCAGTACGCCAGTCTCGCCCATCTGCCGGAATACATGCAACCCCGCGCGCAGCGTCCCCAAGTGCAACCGTGGCTCGAACTACGCGCGGTGGCGCAGGCGATGGCGGAGGAACCGGAATAAAAAACCTCACAGGTCTCGAAGACCTGTGAGGTTTTTTATTCCCCCGGCGCGTCGCCAAAATCAGGAATCGCCAACGATTCGCCTTCGCGCATTGCCGATTCGTGCGCCACAATCCCCGGCACACAATTGCGCGCTGCCGCCCACACGTGATTCGGCGGCAATTTCATGGTCACACACGCGTTGACAAAATCATCCACCAAAAATTGATGCGACCCTTCGTGCCCGTTGTTCAAACCGCCGAACTCGAGCGGCAAGCGCTGGTGCGGATGAATTTTCGCCAAGCCAGTGTGATAATCGTAAATCAATTCTTCCGGTAGGTTTGCGCGTTCCGCATCGCGGACTTGAACTTGCTCGCACACCAACAGATCGGTCACGTCTTGCGGTTCATCACTGGCGCGTGTGTTCCAGATTCTCGAATTGCCTTGCTCCTCGTAACTCGCTTCGGTGCCGTACAAACTCAGGCGCACCGACGGGCAGCGCGGCGTTTCGGACCACCCGATGCGCCGAAATTCATTCACCCGCGCCATTCCGCCGTTTGACGTACGGAACAACGCGGTTTCGTTGCTAAACACATTGCCCCACGCGCTCACGTCGCGTTCAAAGACGCCATCGTCGTTTGAATCCGTATAGCCCAAGCAGGAAACGCGCGTCAACCGCGCGTCGGTCGTCTGCGTAATCATGCTGACGCTGTGCGTCGGATACAGCATCGGCGGAAAACTCGCGTATTTTTTCCACGCGTCGCCGTTCGCCCATTGATACGCCTCATAAAAGCCGTGCGTCATGTCGTGCATGTATTCCGCTTCGCCGTACACGAATCTGCCGAAATCACCGCGCGCAAAGCGCGCGCGACAATACAGCGCGCTGGGATAATAGTAACTCGTCTCGCCCATCATGTACATTTGTCCGGTGGTCTTGACCGCTTCGATCAGCTGCGCCATTTCGTCGCAAGTGATTGCCGCCGGGACTGCCGAGTACACGTGCTTGCCCGCGCGCAGCGCCCGTATCGCTTGCGGTGCGTGCATCCAACGCTGCGTAAAAATACAAACCGCGTCCACATCACTCGCCAACATTTCGTGGAGGGAGCGCACGGCAGGCAGCGCGCCGTACAGATCGCGCGCGTACTGCACGCGTTCCGGCAGCAAATCGGCGATCAAGACCTCGCGTACGAGCGGGTGCGCGCGAAACAGGGGGATGAAGTCCGCGCCAAAGCTCAGCCCGACAATTCCAATTTTTAGACCCATTGCATACCTCGCCTGTGCAAACCAAAAAATACTGCCGCGCTTTAGGCGCGGCAGTATTTTAAGCGCGATTTGTCCAAAATATCAGGGGGGGCAAGTTGGAACGCAGCAATGGCGTGTGTTGGCGTGCTATCAAGCTTGAGCACCGCGCACGTCACAAACGATCTTTGGGCGAGTCACGGTATAGCTCGGCATTACGTTGTCGCACGACAGGGCTTTGATGTAAGCAATGCATTCTTGCGCATTCCCGACGACGTCAATACTGCGCCACCCACCCGGGATGGCGCGCTCGCGGGGCCATACGGAATAATAGCGTTTGGCATTTGTAATCACGCAACATTCTATCGTATCCAGCTCATCCTTGTACATGGGTTCACTCTCTTGAAAACAACTGTAGTAACGAATTCATTCGTTTGGGACTGACAGGAACGATTGAAATCGTCACTACGCCGCCGAGTTCCGTTGGAACAGCAGTTGGACTGCTGTTCCCCGACCGCTGCGGAGTTAAACTCCGACAAAAAAACCTGCTGCATCATTGACGCAGCAGGTGTGAATTTCGGTTCTCGAAAATTTCGCGGCAGTTTGCAAATTCAATGGTTTGACCGCGGGGGAATCCTCACGCGGCGGCGGCTGTTCCGGCGCGCGCGGCAGTTCGATAATCAACGTCGCCCCGTGTCCCAATTCACTTTCTGCCCAGATTTTTCCGCCGTGTGCTTCGACTAACGCTTTGGCAATCGCCAAGCCCAAACCGGACGACCCATGTTCCGCCGGGCGCGTCTTGTCGCCGCGATAAAAGCGTTCAAACACGCGCGGTAAATCTGCGGGGGCAATCCCTTCGCCGGTATCTGCGACGCGTACAAGGGTTGCTGCCGCGCGCGTTTCGGCGCTCAAAAGCACGGCCCCTCCCGCGTGCGTGTGGTGCAAGGCGTTGTTCACAAGATTGTCCAGGACCTGCGTAAAGCGCGCCTCGTCCACCTCCACCGCTGCCGCGTGCGCCTCCGGTTCGACGCGCAGTTGAATTCGGCGCTGCGCGGCTTGGGGCGCATGACGCGCGGCGATACGCGCCAAGAGTTCGTTGACCGCAACGCTCTGGCGATTCAACACGAGCGCGCCCGCATCCGCCAACGACAATGTGCGCAAGTCGTCTACGATGGCTTCCAGATGTTGAATCTCGTCATAGACTGCGCCCAAGCGCGGCGGCGTCGGTTGCAAATCGCCCAAGCGCATCGCGTCGAGATAACCGCCAATCACGGTCAACGGGTTGCGTAATTCATGCGCAATGTCGGCGGTCATTTGACGTCGCGATTCATCGGCGCGTTTCAGGTCGGCGCTCATTTGATTGAATGCGGTCGCGAGCTCGCCCACTTCATCGCGCGACTGCACGCGCACGGTCTGTCCCAATTCGCCTTTTGCCGTGCGCTGCGCCGCGCGCGTCAGTTCGCGTACGGGCTGTGTAATCGTGCGCGCCAGCAGCACGCCCAACACAATCGCAAATAACGCCGCGCCTCCGGCGGCTAGCGCCAACGTCATGCCCGTGCGTTGGAGATATTGTTCCTGACTGCGATTGCGCGGCGCGGGACGGGTCCACGGCAGCACCACGCCGACGACCTTGCCATTCACTAGAATGCGCGTGCCCGAAGCAAACAGCGCGGGGGGGGCAGTTTCGCCGAGCGTGTAACTGTCGCCGCGCAAAACGATAATGCCTTGCGCGTCTGCCAAACCAAACGGCGCCAGACGCGGCGGGTCAGGATTGTTTTGGTTGCGATTGTCAAAGCGCGTGCGCATTGCGTCTTCAATGTCCGTAAGGTTGCCGTGCGCGTTGTAATACTCGGTGACAAACACGACAAAATTATTTTCCGCTTCTTGGGAAATGAAACGGTTAAATTCATTTGCCGCGCTGAGCCAGCCAAACAACGCGACGAGCGCGATGGCGACCAGACTCACGCCGAGAAACGCGGCAATCAATTTGAACATCAACGAGCGGCGCATTTCAATAACCTACCCCCCCAGCCCCCTCCCTACAGGGAAGGAGAGATTTTCATCCCTCTGTTTCGTCTGCCAGCGGATTCAACCGGTAACCCACACTAAAGACGGTCTCGACATATCGCGGTGTGGCGGGGTCTATTTCAATTTTTGCGCGCAAGTTGCGGATGTGCACATCTACGGTGCGCTCCGCCATTGCCGCCGCGCCGACGACGTTCAAAAGTTCCGTCCGCGTAAACACGCGTCCCGGCGATGCGAGCAAAGTTGCCAACAATTCAAATTCGGTCGGCGTTAAATTGACCGCGCGTGCGCCCACTTGAACGGCGCGCGTTTGTTTGTCCAGCGAAATCGCGCCCACGCGCAAAACCGCGCTCTCGACCGGCGCGCTGCCCGCGCGCCGCAATTGCGCGCGCACGCGCGCGCGCAGTTCGCGCATCCCGAACGGTTTCGTGATGTAATCGTCCGCGCCCAATTCGAGTCCCACGACTTTGTCCTGCTCTTCGAGTTTTGCCGTGAGCAAAATGACGGGCGCGGTGGACTCGCGGCGAAACGCGGGCAAGAACGCGAAACCGTCCAGCTTGGGCATCATCACGTCGAGGAGCACGAGGTCTGGTTTTTCATAGCGCGCCACAAACAACGCGTCCTGTCCGTCTTCTGCCGTCACCACGCGATATCCTTGTTCGCTCAAATAATCTTTGAGCATCGCGCGCACGTTCGCTTTGTCGTCCACTATCAAAATTGTCTGCGGCATGGCAATTCATCGAATTGAATTCGACGCCTCAACAAAGCATCGAAAGAAACAATGCAGGCAACGCGATGGGGCGGGGTTTCGCTTTGTTTTTTTCACCACCTTGCTCAGTCGAATTCGATTCGATGCGTCGCTCTATTTTAACACTCAAGATACTAGAGAGATATTCAAAAGTTGTTTAGAGTCGCCGTTTCCTCATCAAACCCTAATCCCGTCTAAACAACTTTTGAACAAATGCTTTTTACAATGGACAGTTGGTTGACTCGAGATTGCGCGACGTAGTAATCTGCGATGAAGGCGATGTGCGATGTAGGCGATGTATTCCATCGCACAGCGCCTCAATCGTTCCGTCATGCCCCAAACGAATGAATTCGTTACTACGGGTTATTTTCAGAGGAGCGTTCAATGTCCAAACGAAAGCTAAGCATTGGAATTGTCATTCTGGTCATCCTGGTTGGCGCGGGCGCATTTTATTTTTGGCAGCAACAGCAAGCCGCGGCGCGCAGCGCGTCCACGCAGCGCCAAACCGCGACGCTCACACGCGGCGCGCTCGTCGCCACGGTGAACGGTGGAGGCAACATTTATGCGCCGCAGCAAACGAATTTGAATTTTGGCGTCAGCGGTGTGTCTGTCACTCACGTGAACGTCAAGGTCGGCGACAAGGTGAAACAGGGCGTGGTGCTCGCGCAAGTGGACGACGCGCAGCTGCAAGATGCTTTCAAGACGGCAGAAGCGAATCTCGCGAGTGCGCAAGCCAATTTCGATTCGGTCCAAGCGCCGCCGACGGCGGAGGAACAGGCGATTGCTCAAGCGCAAGCGCGCGCCGCCGCGCAATCGTACAATTCTGCGGTTGCCAAACTCGACACGTTAAAAGCGCCGCCATCCGCGTTGGATTTGCAAGCGAGCCGCGCGCAGCTCGCCGCCGCGCAGGCGAGCTACGCGTCCGCGTTGGCGCAAAGCCAATTGCGCGACCAGCAAATTCTCGTCGAACGCGCGGCGGTGGAAAAAGCGCGTGTGGCGCTCGAAGCCGCACAAAGCGCGTACAACGCGGTGGCGTGGCGTGACGACGCGCCGAATTCCTCACAGGCGCAAGCGCTTCAGACCGCGACGATTGATTATGAAACCGCCAAAGCGAATTTTGATTTGCAGATGGCGCAATTGAGCGACAGTTCCTTAAAATCCGCCGAAGCGTCACTCGCGCAAGCCAAGACGAATCTCATAACCTTGACCGAGGGCGCGACGAAGGAGGAACTCGCGTCCGCGCAAGCGGCGGTGGACCAAGCCCTGCAAAGTTGGACGAGCGCAAAAAAGAGTTTGCAGGATTTAAAGGACGGACCGACGCAGCCAGAACTCACCGCCGCGCAAGCATCTTTGCAATCGGCGAAAGCCAATTACGAAGCGGCAAAACGCAATCTCGACAATGCGAAAATTATTGCGCCGTTCGACGGCACGATTGCGGCAGTCAACATCGTCGTAGGACAAACGCCCGCGTCGGGCACGACGGCGATGGTGCTTTCCAATCTTGACGATTTGCAATTGCAGCTTGCCCTGTCCGAAGTGGATATCGCGCAGGTGAAGCCAGGGCAGCAAGTTCAATTGACGTTTGACGCGTTGGGCACGGCGACGTATCCGAGCCAAGTAATTTCCGTTTCGCCGGTCGGTGCGTCAAGTCAAGGCGTGGTGAATTATACCGTGACAGTCGGGCTGACGAATCCCGATCCGGCGATTTTGCCGGGCATGAGCGCGTCGGCGGGCATTGTGATTGCAGAGCAGCCGGATGCGCTGCTCGCGCCGAACCGCGCGGTGCGTACGCAAGGCACGCGCAAAATCATGACGATTCTATTCGAAGGCAATGAAAACATCGTCGTCGTGCGCACCGGCTTGACAAATGACCAGTATACTGAAATCATAAGCGCCGCGACGACTGACGGCGCCGCGTTGAATTTGCAAGAAGGCGACACGGTGTTGCTCAATGCGACGACGACCAACAGTGGCAATAACTTTCCAGGTGGCGGCGGTTTTATTTTCGGCGGACCACCGTCCGGGGGGCGTTAATGGCGATCATCGAAATCGAGAACGTCACGAAAATCTATCGCATGGGCGAAACTGAGGTGCCAGCGCTGCGCGGCGTCTCGCTGGAAATCGAACGCGGCGAGATGGTCGCCATCATGGGCCCGTCGGGGTCGGGCAAATCTACGCTGATGAACATTATCGGTTGCCTCGACCAACCGACCGAAGGCACGTATCGTCTTGACGAAGTGGACGTGCACAAACTGGACGACGACGCGCTCGCGACGATTCGCAATAAAAAAATCGGGTTCGTATTTCAATCGTTCAATTTGCTGCCGCGCACGACCGCGCTCGACCAAGTGGAACTGCCGATGGTGTATGCCGGCGCGCCCGACCGCCGCAAGCGCGCGCTCGACGCGTTGGAACAGGTCGGCTTGGGCGACCGCGTGCATCATCGTCCCAATGAATTGTCGGGCGGGCAGCAGCAGCGCGTCGCGATTGCGCGTGCGCTCGTCAACACGCCCGCGATTATTCTTGCCGACGAACCGACGGGCAATCTCGATTCGGTCTCGGGCGAAGAAATCATGCAGATCTTTAGGCGGTTGAACCAAGAGGAAGGTATGACGATAGTGTTGGTCACACACGAAGCCGACATTGCGGCGCACGCCCGGCGCGTGATTCACGTAAAGGACGGGAGGGTAAACAGGTAGGCAGGTAAACAGGTAGACAATTTACCTGTCTACCTGTTTACCTGTTTACATGCTCCATGAATATTCTCGAATCCTTTCGCATCGCCTTGCGTAATCTGGGCGCGAATAAATTGCGTTCCGGGCTAACGATGCTCGGCGTCATTATTGGCGTGGGCGCGGTGATTGCACTGGTCAGCATCGGACGCGGCGCGCAAGAGGCGATCACGAGTCAAATCCAAAGCGTCGGCGCGAATCTGTTGTACGTGCGACCCGGCGCGGCAAGTCAGAACGGCGTGCGTGGGCAAGAGGGCAGCGCGGGCACGTTGACGTTGGAAGATGCGGACGCGCTCAAGGAGCTTGACGGAGTCGTCGGCGTCGCGCCCGAAATCAATTCGTTCGCGCAAATGGTCGCGGGCGGCAATAACACGAATGCGCGCCTCATCGGCACGACGCCTGAATTTCAAGAGGTGCGCGATTTCTTCCCCGCCTCAGGTGAATTTATCAACACGACCAACGTGAACGCGCGTTCGACAGTAGCGTGTTTGGGCAGCAGCGTCGCCGCACAACTCTTTCCTGAATCCGATCCCATCGGGCAAACGATTCGCATCAACAACGTGCCGTTTCGCGTCCAGTGCGTGATGGAAAAAAAGGGCGGCACCGGCTTTCTCAGCCAAGACACGCAAGTGATGGTCCCGCTTACCACCGCGCAAACGCGGCTCGCGAGCGCGGGGCGTTTTCGCGGCAGCACCAACATCAACGTCATCAATCTCAAAATTGCCGACTTGGCTCAAAGCGATGCGATCACACAGCAAATTGGCGAAATCTTGCGCGAGCGGCATCGCGTCGTCGAAGATGATTTTACGGTGCAGAGTCAAGAAGATGTTTTGAGCGCGGCGACGGCGGTGACGGATACATTAACGTTGTTTCTCGGCGGCGTCGCGGCGATTTCACTCATCGTCGGCGGCATTGGCATTATGAACATCATGCTCGTCAGCGTGACCGAACGCACGCGCGAGATTGGGATTCGCAAAGCGGTCGGCGCAAAACGCCGCGACATTCTGATGCAATTCTTGACCGAAGCCACTGTGTTGAGCGTGCTCGGCGGCTGCATTGGCATCTTGCTTGGGTGGGGCATTGCGGCAGCGATGGGATCATTCCAGTTCGGCGCGACGCAAGTAAAACCTGTGGTAGACCTGAGCGCCGTTTTGCTCGCCGTCATTTTTTCTTTGGCGGTCGGCTTGTTTTTTGGAATTTATCCGGCGCTGCGTGCGAGTTCACTGCGCCCGATTGAAGCCTTGCGTTACGAATAGC
The DNA here is from genome assembly GCA_016209205.1 of Chloroflexota bacterium. GTDB lineage: Bacteria > Chloroflexota > Anaerolineae > UBA4142 > SHND01 > SHND01. The sequence goes on along the minus strand of JACQWQ010000042.1, from coordinate 97,030 downwards.
GCGCGGGAGATATGGGTGTGGTCACGTGGCAGTTGGACTGCCGTTCGCAGGTCGCAGTGCAACTGCTCCCAAACCTGCAATGTTCACCCGGCTAGTTCGCGTCGTCGTTCGCATCGTCATCGCCGCAGCGCTCTTGTGGCTGATCGCCACCGTGCCGCTGCCCACGCGCGATTGGGAATTGGTCGTATTTATCCGCGTCCCGCTCGCCGTGTTTGTTTTTATCGTCTATGTTGGCAAAACACTTTATGATACTTTTTTCTATGAACGACAGCCGTGAAGTTAGAAATTGGAAATTAGAAATTGGAAGTTGGAAATTGGAAGTTGGAAATTTGAAGTTGGAAATTGGAAGTTGGAAATTGGAAATTGGAGGTTGGAAATTGGAAATTGGAAGCATCCAACTTCTAACTTCTAACCTCCAACATCTAATCTCAAGAGGTGAAACATGAAACTTTCGTTCGTTATCATTGGGGCAGTCGTGATTGCGTTGCTCGCGGCAGGCGGCGGATTTTATGGCGGCATGACGTACGCGCAGGCACAAGCCCAAAGTTCCGCCAATGCGTTTCTGCAACAGCGCGCGATTCAGAATGGACAGGGCGGCAATGCGCAAGGCGGCAGCTCGCAAAACTTGGCGACCGATCCGTGCGGCTTTCCGATTCGCACTTCTCAAAATAGCAACAACAATCAAGCGACCGGGCAGTCCGGTCAAAATAGTACGCAAGGGGGACAACGCCAATTTGGACAATTTGGCGGAACGTTCGGCAGCGGTTTCAATCCCGCGCAAGTGGGCAATTGTGTCGCACGCGGTGAAATCAAATCCGTAAATGGCGACACTGTCGAAATCAGTACGGCGAACAGTGTGGTGACGGTCAAAGTGAACGACCAAACGCTCATCAGCAAAACGGACCGCGGCACGCTTGCCGATTTGCAGCCCGGCGACCGCGTGACCGTTTTCAGCAAAGAGACCGGCGATTCGCCAACCGCCAGTACGATTCAGTTACAGCGCCCGATTGCGCAGCCGCAGCAATCGCAACCGTAACATCGTCCGAGCCAAAATTCTTTGACAGGATTCACAGGATTAACATGATTTTTTGAAGCGCACTGCATCCTGCGAGTTCTGCAAGGTTGTTATTCATCATGTTGAGGAAATTGGTATTTATTTTGCTCGCGGCGGGTCTTTTTGGCGTAACTGCTGCGGTGGCGTTAGCGCAAGGCGGGAGTGGACCCGACGACGCGCTGTTGCCGTTTGGACAACCACACACCGTTGCGCCGCATTCCGCGCAGTGGTACAAATTCGAGGTCGGCGGCAAGAAACAATCCGCGACGGCAATTCTCGACGCGAACTCTGCCGATGGTTTGCGCCTCGCGCTTTACACGCCCGAACAGATCGCGGCGTGGCAGCGCGGTGACGCGTTGAAAGCCGTCGGGCTGGGCAGCCCGCAGCCCGAGCACGCGCTGGGTTGGTTCGGCGAATTTAACCAAGCGGGAACATATTTCGCGGTGGTGTATAACGATTCCGACGCGCCCATTCCAGTGACGCTGCATGTGCAAGGCGATGGCATCACCACAGTTGTCGCGCCCACCGCGACGCCGCGCGTGGATCCGCTCATGACGCCGACGCCGCGCGGGCAAGGTATTAACGGGAAACTTGTTTTCGTGGACTCGACGGGCGGCAACATTTACACGGTCAACGGCGACGGGACGAATTTGCAGCGCGTGACGTTCGGCCTGGACCCGCAATGGAATCACACGGGCACGCAAATCACGTTTGCGCGGCAAGGTCCTGTGCCCGGTATTTATGTCATCAACGCAGACGGGTCAAACGAACGCTTGTTGTATCAGACGAATGAACCGCGCGCGCCGATTTGGAGCGCGGACGATGCGGAAATTATTTTTGCATATCAAGGCGCGACCAAAGGGGGGGGGAAGTTTGTTTCCGGGGACGATGCTTTGAACGTCCTTCTTCCACCGAATGGAAACTCGGCGCAGTCAATGTGAGCGATGGCGCGTATCACGACGTACGTTCGACCGCAAGCGCGTTCACGCCCACCCTCGCGCCCGACGGCACGATCGTATATAACGACCCAAACATCGGTTTGATGAAAACCGCGTCTACCGGCGAGCCGCAGCCCGAACCGTTCATCGGCGATTTGCGGATTACGTCCGCGTCATACAATCCGCTGCGCATCATGTCGCCCCAATTTTCGCCCGACGGCAGCCAAATCATTTACATGGTCATGCAGCCGCCGACATGGCAAATCGCGTTGGCATACAGTGACGGCAGCCATCAACATTTGCTCACGCGCGACAATGTGCTTGCCATCACGCACCCGAGCAACGTCGCGCCGCAGTGGTCGCCCGACGGCGCACAAATTCTCTTTCTCTCGAACCGCAACGGCAGGTGGGAATTTTTCACTATGAGTCCCGACGGTTCAAATGTCCAGCAAGTTTTGAAAAACATTACCGACCAAATCGAAATGCGCTACGATTATCAGGCGGGACGCATGATGAGTTGGACGAAATAATTGAACTTGCCGGTTCTTTGCGTCAGCGCCTGTACACAATGAGGTGTGCAGGCGTTTGCTTTTCCCGTTGCATTTTATGACGCAGTGCGTTATACTTTCGGCGAGACCTCACCCCCAGCCCCTCTCCCAATGGGAGAGGGGAGAAGATACGAGCGCAGAAGGACTTGTACATGCCAAACGAAGCGTACATCTATGATGCTGTGCGTACACCGCGCGGACGCGGTAAAAGCGACGGCGCACTTTACGAAGTGCAGCCCGTTGATCTCCTCGCCACACTGTTACGCGCCCTTCAGGAACGAAATCGTCTCGATACGTCCGAAGTCGAAGATGTCATCGTCGGCTGTGTCACGCCGCTTGCCGAACAGGGCGGTGTAATTGCGCGTTCCGCCGTGTTACACGCGGGCTGGGATATGTCCGTGCCCGGCGTACAGCTCGACCGCTTTTGTGCGTCGGGACTCGAGGCCGTCAACAGCGCGGCGATGCAAGTGCGTTCCGGCTGGCACGCCCTCGTCGTCGCGGGCGGCGTCGAAAGTATGTCACGTTTGCCGATGGGATCCGATGGCGGCGCGTGGTTCATGGACCCGCGCGTCAATCTCGAAACGGGCTTTGTGCCGCAAGGCATCAGCGCGGACTTGATTGCGACGCTCGAAGGTTTCACGCGCGACGATGTGGATCGCTACGCGCTGCAATCCCAACAGCGCGCGGCGTACGCGCAAGCCAACGGTTATTTCAAATCGCGTCTGCCCGTGCGCGACCAAAACGGTTTGACGATTCTCGACCGCGACGAACACATCCGCGCGAATACGACGCTAGAGAAACTCGGTTCGCTCGCGCCCGCGTTTGAAATGGTTGGCGTGATGGGATTCGACGCGGTGGCGCTCGACCGCTATCCCAAACTTGAACGCATCGAGCACGTCCACACCGCAGGCAATTCGTCCGGCATCGTGGATGGCGCCGCGCTGCTGCTCATTGGTTCAAAAGAAGCGGGCGAACGCTTGGGTTTGAAACCGCGCGCGCGGATTGTTTCTGCCGCGATTGTCGGCACCGAACCGACGATCATGCTCACCGGTCCCGCGCCCGCGTCGAAAAAAGCATTGGCGAAAGCGGGCATGAATGTGAGTGACGTTGATTTGTTCGAAGTCAACGAAGCGTTCGCCGTCGTGCCGCTGCGCTTTGCACGCGACATGGGCTTGGATGGAACGGAAAATGTCAATGTCAACGGCGGCGCGATTGCGATGGGGCATCCGCTCGGCGCAACGGGCGCGATGTTGCTCGGCACGCTCTTGGATGAACTCGAGCGCACGGATTTGGAAACGGGACTCGTGACCTTGTGCGTGGGGGGGGGGATGGGGATTGCGACGGTGGTGGAGCGCGTGTAGCGAATCGAAATTCGAAACTAGAAATTCGAAATTAGAAATTCCAAATATGCCAATTCATTATTCTCAAGACGAAAATAACATCGTCACGCTCACGTTTGACGGCGCGGGTTCCGTCAAGGTCATCAATCTCGAATTCCTGCGCGAGTTGGACGCTCACGTTTCACGTTTGACGCTTGACGAATCCCTCAAGGGCGTGATTCTCACTTCCGCGAAAGATACCTTCGTCGCGGGCGCGGACATTGATATGTTGTACGGCGCGACGGATGCGGCGCAGGTGTTTCAAGTGACGCAAGCGTTCAAGGCGACGCTGCGCAAATTAGAGATGCTCGGCAAACCCGTCGTCGCCGCGTTGAATGGGTCCGCGCTCGGCGGTGGGTTTGAAATCGCGCTGGCATGTCAGCACCGCATCGCGTTAAACAAGCCGAAGGCGCAGTTCGGTTTTCCCGAAGTGACACTTGGCGTTTTGCCTGCGGGCGGCGGCATCACCCGCATGGTTCGCCTGTTTGGTCTGCAAACCGCGCTGCCGTACATGATCGAAGGCACGCGCTTGAATGTGCACGAAGCATTGGACGCGGGGTGGATTGACGAAATCGTGGCGATGAACGGCATCACAACGCCCGACGAATTGATGGAACACGCGCGCGCGTGGATTCACGCGAACCCGCGCATCGAGCAACCGTGGGACCGCGACGGCTATCGCATTCCCGGCGGCGACCCGCGTCGCCCGCAGGTCATGTCGCAAATTTTGCCGATTGCACCCGCGATGCTGCGCGCGAAAACGCATCGCAATTATCCCGCGCCCGAAGCGATTCTCAGCGCGGCAGTCGAAGGCGCGATGGTGAATTTTGAAACGGCGACGCGCATCGAGTCGCGTTATTTCGCGCAATTGGTCACGAGCCAGACCGCGAAAAATATGATGACCGCGTTTTGGTATCAATTGAATGCGATCAAAGCGGGGAAAAGCCGTCCGAAAAGCGAGAAGCGAGAGGCGAAAGACGAGAAACGGGAAGCGAGAGGCGAGAGACGGGAAGCGAGAGACGAGAAACGGGAAGCGAGAGGCGAGAGACGGGAAGCGAGAGGCGAGAGACGGGAAGCGAGAGACGAGAAACGAGAAGCGAGAGACGAGAAACGAGAAGCGAGAGGCGAGAGACAAGAGACGAGAAAATTGGGCGTGTTGGGCGCGGGCTTTATGGGGCACGGCATTGCGTACGCGTCGACGATGGCGGGCATTGACGTGGTGATGAAAGATGTGTCGCAGGAACGCGCCGACGCGGGCAAACAAAAAATCGCCGCGCTGTTGGACGAACGCGTGGCGCGCGGCAAAGTGAGCAAAGAGCAAAAGGGAAACATTCTTGCGCGCATTCACGCGACGGAGAATGTGATTGATTTGGCGGGCTGTGATTTAATCATCGAAGCGGTGTTTGAAGACCGCGCGGTCAAGGCGAGCGTGATACGTGAAACGGGAAACGTCATTGGCGCAAGTGTGATTTTTGGATCGAACACCTCCACCTTGCCAATTACTTCACTCGCGGCATATTCGGAACGTCCCGAAAATTTTGTCGGGATTCACTTTTTTTCGCCTGTTCATAAAATGCCGCTGGTCGAAATCATTCGCGGCAAACAAACGTCGGATGCGGCGATTGCGAAAGCGTTCGATTACGTTTTGAAAATTGGCAAGACGCCGATTGTGGTGAATGACTCGCGCGGGTTTTACACGTCGCGCGTGTTTGGCATGTACGTCGGCGAAGGCATGGCGCTGTTGGCGGAAGGACAGCACCCGCGTGCGATTGAATCGGCGGGCATCGCGGCGGGCATGGCGGTCGGTCCGCTCGCAGTGAGCGACGAAGTGAACATCGCCTTGATTTGGCACATCCGCGAACAGACGCGCAAAGATTTTGCAGCGGAAGGAAAAACTTTGCCAAGCGACCCGAGCGACCACGTTGTAGATTTCATGGTGAACAAGGTCAAGCGCACGGGGAAACTGCAAGGCGCGGGGTTTTACGAGTACCCATCCGACGCGAAAAAATTCTTGTGGCGCGAACTGCAAAAATATTTTCCGCCGTCCGATACGGAATTGCCGCAAACGGAAATGGTAGACCGCTTGTTATTTGTGCAAGCGTTAGAGACCGCGCGCTGTTTTCAAGAAGGCGTTCTCACGTCGAGCGCGGATGCGAACATCGGGAGCATTTTCGGCTGGAGTTTCGCGCCGTATTCGGGCGGCACGCTGCAATATATCAACGCGTACGGCGTAGAAAAATTTGTCGCGCGGGCGCGCGAACTTGCAAACAAGTATGGCGAACGTTTTCGCCCGCCTGAACTATTAGTCGAAAAAGCGCGAAAAGGAGAAACTCTCTAATTCAAAAATCAAAAATTTTACTCCGTAAAATTTTTGATTTTTGAATTTTGTCTGACTATGAAACGTCCAATCTTTGAATCCGAACATGAAATGTTCCGTGAAACGGTGCGCGCGTTCATCGAGAAGGAAATTTTGCCGTATCACCCGCAGTGGGAAAAGGACGGGATGGTCTCGCGCGAGGTATGGCGCAAAGCGGGCGAGATGGGCTTTTTGTGCTTTGACGTGCCGGAAGAATACGGCGGCGCGGGCATCAAGGATTTTCGCTACAACGCCATCATCGCCGAAGAATTGTGGCGCGCGGGCGCGACCGGCATCGGCTGGGGTTTACACAGCGACATCGCGCTGCCGTATCTCACGGCGTACGCGAACGCGGAACAGAAAAAGCGTTGGCTGCCAAAATTGGTTTCGGGCGAATGGATCATGGCGATTGCGATGAGCGAACCCGCGGCGGGCAGCGACCTCGCAGGCATTCGCACTACGGCGGTCAGAGAGGGCGATCATTATGTCGTCAACGGCTCGAAAACGTTTATCACCAACGGCATCCTGTCCGATTTGGTCATCACTGTCGTCAAGACGAATCCTGAATTGAAACACAAAGGGATTTCGCTGTTGGTGCTGGAACGCGGGATGAAAGGGTTCGAGCGCGGGCGCAAACTCGACAAGATCGGATTAAAAGCGCAGGACACCGCCGAAATGTTTTTCGACAATGTGCACGTGCCCTGCGAAAATCTGTTGGGCGACGAAGGCAAGGGGTTTTATTATTTGATGTCGCAATTGCCGCAAGAACGTTTGCACGTGGCGATTGGCGCGGTGGCGGCAGCGGATGCGGCATTGGCAATGACGCTCAAGTATGTGACCGAGCGGCGCGCGTTCGGGCAGCCCATCGGCTCGTTCCAAAATTCGCGTTTCAAGATGGCGGAAATGAAAACGGAAATCGAAATCGCCTACGCGTTCATTGACAAGTGCATCGTCGCCTTGAACGCGGGTGAACTGACGCCCGAAGAAGCGGCGATGGCGAAATGGTGGGCGACGGAATTGCAGAACCGCGTCGCCGACCAATGTTTGCAGCTGCACGGCGGCTACGGCTACATGACGGAATATCCGATCAGCAAATGGTTTCTCGACGCGCGCGTGCAGCCGATTTACGCGGGGACGAACGAGATTATGAAAGAGTTGATTGGGAGGGGGATGGGGTTGTGAGTGCGATTGTGCGATAGTGTGATAGGGAGATAGTGGCGATTTGTGATTTCCGCTTTTGACGCCAACCTCACGCGCGGCGCGATGTTCAAGGACAGGACACCGTCATTTCGAGATGGTCAGCCCACGCGGGCTGCGTGACCCGCAGAAACTGTCTGTTGAACGGAGTGAAACATCTGGGACGAAGCATCTCTGGTTTGGCGTAGAGATTCTGGCGATGTGCGATGTATTCCAATCGCCTACATCGCATGTCCCTTCAGAATGACAGATGGAAGTTTCTGTGCAGCGGAGCGAGAAATCTCGGTTTGGAAAACGACGGCAAAGAAGGAAAGAGGAACCGCTGTAGTAACGATTTCAATCGTTGGGTCTGAGCGACGGCAAAAGAAGGGAAGAATGGACACAAAGAATGAGTGGCTTGCGCTGGAAGCTATAACAACAACCCGCGTGCCGCGTCCGCCAATTCGGGTCTACTTTTCACGAGACGTTCTAACCATTTTTGAAATGATTTCTTGTCGTCAGCGTCCGCTTTCGTCGAGGCGTCTGCGATGATTGCTTTTGCGGAGTCAACATCTCCCGCGCCAAACTTGGCTAACCCCACTCCCAGTTTCCATTCGGCTTTATCTTCCTTCGAGGCGGCAAACTCGAAATGAAGGACGGCATCTGCAAATTCACCGCGTGCGAGCGCCAAATACCCCTGCCGCGCGTGGGTATAAGGATGTTCGGGCTCCAACTCCATCGCGCGGGCAATATCTTGCTCTGCCTCTTCCAACCGATTCAATTCGAGCAAATCATTCGCGCGATTGCGATACAGATACGCCGAGTCGGAATCCAACGCGATGGCATGGGAGTAGGCGTCAATCGCTTCATCGTAGCGTTCAAGCGATTCGAGGGTATTGCCGAGACCATTCCATGCGTACGAATCATCCGAAGCCAATTCTGTCGCACGTCGAAAATCCATAACCGCTCTTTCATAATTCTTTCGCTGATATTCAATCCCTGCGCGGTTACGATAGAGATACGCCGAGTCAGGTTCTAACGTGATAGCGTGCGTATAAGCATCAATCGCTTCGTCGTAGCGTTCGAGCGATTCGAGCGTACTCCCAAGACCGTTCCATGCACGCGCGCTCGGTTCTGATTCAATCGCCCGTCGAAACTCTGCCGCCGCTTGTTCAAAGTTCTTTTCTTTATACATTGCGTCGGCAGTGGTGAGAATTTTGCCTGTTTCGATACGTGAGACCATAGTGCGGCATTGTTCAGCAAAATTCGCCATGCCGACTTGCTCAAACAGCTCTGCGGCGCGTGAGAAATAAGATTGCGCGCGTTCGGCTTGATTCAAACGCAGCAAAGCCCAACCATAATTCCCAATCTGCGCGGGTACACTGTAGCGATCACCGATTTGATGGAACAGTTCAATCGCCTGCTCCAGCAACGCATCCGCGCGTTTCGGATCATCTACAAGCAAAAGCTGTCCTTGCGCGACAAGCGTGTTCGCTTCGCCCAAGCGAGCCCCCACGTCGCGGAATAAGCCGCGATCCCCCACGTCGCGGAATAAGCCCAACGCTTGCTCATAACTTTTCAGCGCGGCGTCATTGTCAGCGCGGAAACGTTGCACGTCGCCAATCGCTTGAAGCGTGTTCGCTTCGCCCAAGCGAGAACCCACCGCACGGAATAAGCCCAACGCTTCGGCATACCGCGCCAACGCTTCGTCCCGCTTGTCGAGAAACTGCAACACGTCGCCCGTTTCCTCAACCACGTACCCTTTGAGATTGTCGTCGCTCGCGTCAGCTCGCGCGCGTTCCAGCAATGCAAGCGCTGTGTCCATTCGGTATGCCTGGCGCTCTAATCTGGCTTTGAAGAAAAATGCCCATCCGCGCGCGTTTCCGGCAAGCCGCCCTGCATTGATATGTTCCAAAGCATCGTTGACCAGAGCATCAAGTTCAGAGAACTGAAAGTTGTTGTTCAACTCCCAGCCGAAACTTGACATGATGCTTGGGCTCTTGGTCTCGTCAGCCACAAGCAAGTTGTAGGCACCTTCAATTCGACAAATAATATCTTCCGCGTGCAAGAAATATTCTGCCGCGCGTTGTGACAGCGCGCGAAATTCCTCTTGATTTTCGTTCCATAGATGCACAAGCATCAGCTTGCGCGTCAACTCGTGGGTGTTGTGTCCACGCCCCTGAAAGATTTCGACAAAAGGAAATGCCTGCAACTCTACATAGAGCCGCGCGGCGTCTTGCGCCAATTCGGGGCGCAGCGCCGCCAGAATTTTTTCGTCAAACCAGTGGGGAATCGCAGCCGCCCAGACTGCAGAACGCACATCATCCGGCAACGAGTTCACTAAACTCTCGGTGATAATCCAGGTGCGTTCTTCTGCCGATTGCGCGGCGGCAAGGCGCGCTAGATAATCCATGCTCATAAGCCAAGCTCCGCTGCGCGCTTTTTTAGCGCGGTCGTCATGCCGGCAGGATGTCCGTCAAATAACCAACACAAGGTCTCTATGTCACGCCGTTCAAAGGCGATGCCCGCGCGCTGCGCGCACTCGTGCCACGCTTCGGCATCACGAATGCCCTCCAATTTGCGATGCTCGAATTCATCCATCCATTCAACACTTGGCGTTGGCACATTTTGTCCTGCGATAACGACGAGGAGATTTGGAGAATGAACCACCGCGGCTAAAAATTCACCGCCAATCCATTTTCCCAACTCGGCTCCCGCCGCATTGTAGGTGTCAATAATCAACACCAATTTTTCGTCAATCGCCCGTAAATCTTGGAAAAATGCTTCGTGCAAAGCATCCAACAAAAACGCACGGGTCTTGTCGTCCCCGTGCAGCGCGATTTCAATTTCCTGTTTGCCCAAAATCCAGTTCTTTTCAATGGTAACGTTTGGACCAAACAAGATGCGATGCGTCGCAGCCGCAAGATTTTGAAAATGCGCATGCCCCAACTCTTCGCGCGCGCGCCAAAAGAAATACGCGACGCCGCGCTCGGCTGCTTTCAAGTCAACCATTGCGACGTGCGCTTTGCCAGAACATTCGCGTTTGAATTGCGCCAAAAGGTCTGATTTGCCTACGCCGGATTGCGCTTCCACCAACAAAATGCGCGCCGCCGTATGACGCGCGAGCATCTTGGAAAAAAGTTCCACTTCCGGTTTGCGATTTGCCAGAGGTAGGTTGCGCATTATGGTTTTTTCTTTGCTCGGTCATCAACTTTGATTTCCGCTTTACCCACTGAGACATTATCGCTGATTTCTACGTCCTCGCGCTTGACCTCCATTTGACTCGTACCGATAGACTTGTTGCCGCGAATGGTGACGGACGCGCGAGTATCATTCGGCATGGGCGTTTGAGACGCGTCTGCTTCGACTCGTAATTCACCTTCCCGTTTCTCAACCGACCCGCGCACCAACAGGGTCCTAATTCGATCTCGCAATAGGATTACGATGACGATGAGACCCAAAACGACGATGCCGACGATCAAAACGTTGCTATCCATGGCGCCTCCTTGTGTGATTGCGCTTCTCTGCCAATTATAGGGTTGCCTTTGCGCAAGTCAAGCACCTTTTGGAGATTGTTAGGCGCTGTCAAAACCTCAAGACCCCAAGTGTTTTTGTCGCCGCGCGCGACGCGATGAACAGTCGCGTCACAAAACACTTGGGGTCTTGTGCCGCGCCCGCGTACAAAAAAAAGCGGCAACTCGCGCCGCCGCTTTTCGGATGCCGATTATTCTTTTTCTTTCTCGTCCGCCTTGGCTTCGTACACAAAATTCGCGCGTTCCGCCACCATCGTGAGCAGCCGCGCCATCCCCCCGCGCGGTTTGTACATCCCCACTTCCCATTCGCTGATGGTTTGTTGGCGCGTGCCCAGTGTTTCCGCCATTTGCGTCTGGGTCAATTGGAGATGTTCGCGCAGGGCTCTGATCGTCTCGTCATTCCATTCGATCATGTCATTCGGTGGATTGATCAACCACTTGGCGCGCGGTCCGGGGCGACGGCGCGTAATTTTGGGCGTGGTGGTTTCCTTTTTTGCTCGTTTGGCTGCCATGCCCCGATCTTACACGCGCGCGTGTGGGGTGTCAAGGGCTGCCGAAGGGCTGCCGAAGAATAGAATTCAGTGCGAACGCAGTTCGCGAGCAAAAGAATGAAAGAACGAACACAAAGAATGAACAGACTGCACGCTCATTCTTTGTCCAGTCTTGGACATTCTTTTGCCGTCGTTTTCCAAACAACGGTCGCTATGCTCGCCGCGCGCGCTTGGGTGGCTTTGTAACCGGAGGCGCCGGGGTTGGATTCGGCGGTGGCGTCGGTGCAGGTAACGATGCCGGCACAGCGGCAACGGACTGTTCGAGCCGTTTCACGCGCGGTTCAAGTTCGTTCAGGATTTGGAGGATTTGACCGATTGCCTGTTCGGTCGTGAGTTTATTGAGCGCCCAGAGACGCAGGAGCGTTTCGAGTGAATGTGCCGCCATCGTGTGCCGTCCTCGCTTGGATTTACACGTTGTCGTGTATGGCACCATTATACACGATTCCGTGTAAATGTCAATCCCCCGCACATCCGTTGCGCGCAAATTTTAAGGTTGCGAATCCTGCTCCATCAAACGGATTTCACTGCCGACGCGCATCACTCCGCCGCGCACGACCCGCGCCAGCATCCCGCGTTTGTGCTGCAACTCCTCGCGCAAGCCCGGGCGCACACCGTCCACGAACGCACACGGCTCACATTCCTTTGTAATCTGCAATCTCGAATCTCCGATCTCCAGGACAGTTCCTTGTGGCAGTGCCATCAAATCAATTCCGCGCGTCGTAATGTTTTCACGAATTGCGCCGATGGGGAAATCATATTCCACGCACGTTTCTTGTGCGAGCAGCAAAACTTGACGCGAACTGTCGGGCATGGCATGTCTGTCGCCTTCCAGTCCGTGATTTTCAACGGCGCGCACGCTGGATACTTGCTGCATCGGCGCTTGATGTTTCACGCACAACTGCAAACTGATCACAGTGCCGTGCGCGTGCTGATTCAAAATCGCTTGCGATGTTTCCGTAGGTTCCTTGACCAATTCGACCATTGTTGTGTCAAACGTGAATCGTAGTAACGTGCGATGTGCGATGTAGGCGATGAGAATACATCGCACCCATCGCCTTTATCGCCTCAATCGTTCCGAGGGGCAACGAATAAATTCGTTACTACGCTCCTCTTAATTTTCGCGCGTGCACCGTAGTAACGTGCGATGCACTTTATCGCCTCAATCGTTCTGAGGGGCAACGAATAAATTCGTTACTACGCTCCTCTCGTCCAATGGATGTGGATTGACCATCCGACCATCCGACCATCCGACTACCCGACTACTGCGTCACACCTGTAAAACTAAACCCCTCCACGACCAACGCGGGCGCGCGAAAATTCATGCCGTACATTTCATCGCGCATCAATTTCGTTTCGCGTCCGACCGCCCGCGTATTTTTCAACGCCTCCACGTACGACGACGTAAAGCGCAAGTTTTTTACCGGCAACGTCAGTTGCCCGTTCTCGATCAGAAATGTGCCGTCGCGTGTCAGCCCGGTCATCATGACATGCAGCGGATGGACGAGCCGCGTGTACCAAAAGCGCGTCACCAAAATTCCACGCGCGACGGAGCCGATCAATTCTTCGCGGCTCTTGTCACCGGGCGCGAGAAAGAGATGACGCGGCATGGGTCCCTGCAAATTCGGCGCGGGCAAGGAATGTCCCGTCGAAACCACATTGTCGCGGCGCGCCGTAAAAGTGTCGTACACCACATCACGCGCCACGCCTTGCTCGATAAACGAGACGCGCTGCCGCGGCACGCCTTCGTGGTCGAACGGCAGTGCATATCCATCTTGCGCGCAGCCGTCGTCATACAAATTCACCAATGGACTGAAAGTCAATTCGCCGCGCCGCCCGCGCACGTACGAGCGTTCTTCTTGCACTGCCAGCGCGTTAAAAGTATTCCACGCGGTGTATTGCAGCAGCGACGCGACCGCGTCGGGTTCGAGCACCACCGTGTATTCGCCGGGCGCGAGCGCGATGGGATTTTGCGAACGCAGCGCCTTGTCCATCGCCGTCCGCGCGACGTATTCGCCATCTATATCGCGCATGTCCGGCGACGAAGACGACGCGTAACCCGACGCGTTGGCTTGCTCGTTCATCACTACCGCGTGCAAATCCGCGACCGTGCCGCTGTGATAAACGAACGCGCCGAGGGAATTGGCGACCGCGATTTCGTAGGCGTCGGTGCGATACGCGCCGGCGGCGACCAGCTTTTGCGCGGCGGCTTGGCGCGTCAATTGTACGATGGTTTTGGCGCGCGTTTCGGGTGTGCAATCCGCCGTGCGCGCGACAAACGCGTCTACCGGTAGAGGCGCCAGCGGTTTGGGCAGCGGCGCATTTTGCGCATTCTCCGGCTGCAATTGCGCGATGGCGCGTGCCGTGTCCACCGTGCGCTTGACGCCTTCAGGCGAAATATCATTCGATTCCGCGACGCCGGTGCGTTTGCCGAGAATGATACGCACGCGCAAAGTGACATTCGATTCGAAAACATTTTGATGAATCGCATTGTTGGCAAAACGCGAGAGCGCCGCATCCGTGACCTGCATCACCACTTCGGTCTGGTCGGCTTTGGAATAGCTCAACGCCGTCTCGGCGAGTTGTTTGAGTTTGTCGGTGCCTAACATAAAAATTGGAAATTGGAAATTGGAGATTGGAGATTGGAGATTGGAAATTGGAGCGTCCAACCGTCAACGTCTAACGTCTAACTTCTAACTTCCAACTTCTAACCTCCAACGTCCAACCTCTAGCTTTTCGAGAAAACTTTGACATTGCGAAAGCGCGCGGGCGATGCGCCGTGACCCGTGCGAATGGTTTGCGGCGGTTGTCCCTTGCCGCAGCGCGGCGTGCCCCAGACGACCCAATCGCTTTCGCCGCAAATCGCGTCGCAGTTGCGCCAAAACGTGGGCGTAACGCCGGTGTAAATCGGATTTTTGAGCAAACGCGTTTTCTTGCCGCCTTTGATTTCCCACGCGAGCTCGGCGCCGGATTGAAAGTTCAAGCGTTTGTCGTCAATACTCCACGAACGATTCGTGTCGAAATAAATTCCGTCGTCCGTATCGGCAATCAAATCGTCCAGCTTCCACGCGCCGGGCAGTAAATTGATATTCGTCATGCGAATCAATGGGATACGATTCCAACTTTCCGCGCGCATCGTGCCGTTCGAACGTCCGAGATTCAATTCGGTCGCGAGTTCGCGGTTCGTCATGTAACCGACAAAGCGTCCGTCCTTGACCACGTCCGCGCGCTGCGCGGGCACGCCTTCGTCGTCGTAACCAAACGTGCCGAGACCGCCGGGGACCGTGCCGTCGGCGGTGAGGTTGACGATTTCGGAGCCGTATTGAAAATTGTTCAATTTTTCGAGCGTGAGAAACGAGGTGCCCGCGAGCGACGCTTCTTGCTTGAGCACGCGGTCCAATTCAATCGGATGCCCGCACGATTCATGTACCTGAAGCGCGGTTTGATTGCCGCTCAAGATGACCGTCGTCGCATCGTAGGCGGGACAGGGGTCGGCGGTGAGCAGCATGATGGCTTCTTCCGCAATGCGCGGCGCGTTCTCGACCAGCTGTTGTTCGAGCACGAATTCAAAACCGCGCGTCTGCTGGTGTCGGCCCCACGGATACGTACGCACCTGCACGCCGCCCGCTTCATCCGTCGCCAACACCTGAAGCTCGCAGCCGCTCTCGAGAATTTCTTGTTGAATGTACGCGCCTTCGGTCGAGCCGAATGTTTTTTCTTCGCGCACGAAAACCAGTTCGGCGGTTGTGACGAGATGCGCGTGGTTGGTTTTCATGCGCCGCATTTCTGAATCGGCTTTCAAGAGTAAATTGATCTTGTCGGACATGGAAACCATGAACGGGTCCATTTTGTATGCGGAACGAAAAGTGCCTTTGTTCGCTTCGGGTGCGCCGAGCCGCACGTCGCGCGTTTTCGTGAGGGCGCTTGCCCGCGCAATTTGCAGCGCGTGGTTTACCGTCGCGTCCACGTCCGGATAATCATCGCGCGAGCACGCGGCAAACCCCCACGCGCCGTCGGCAATGACGCGAATGCCGAACCCTTGCGATTCGTTCTGGATCATTTCCTGCACGCGTCCGTCTTTGACGCCCAGCATTTGGATCGTGCGATTCACGACGCGCACATCGGCATACGACGCGCCGCGCATTTGCGCCATGTTGAGCACGCGGGCTGACAAGTCTTTCATACAGTGATGAGTGCTGAGGACTGAGGACTGAGTTGAGAAATTCGTTCTTTACTCAGTCCTCAGTCCTCGTAACTCAGTCCTGCCTTTCCTCGTAACTCGGTCCTATCTTTCGCTCCATTTCTTTCTCCACCAAACAAAACGGAATCGTCCCCGAATCGAGCAAGAGGTCGTGGAATTTTTTCAGCGGCAGGCGGTGGAATTTTTTGCGCAGGCGTTCGACTTCGAGCTCGCCGATCAAATAACTCATCGGCTGCCCGGGTTCTGCGATGTAACGCCGCGTTTCCGCGCGCGCCGCGCCGTGCGTCAAACCGACTTTGTCCACCAAAAAACGCGCGGCGTCGTCCATCGGCAAATCGTAACAGTGAATGCCGATTTCGTTCACGACGCGCGCGGCGCGCCACAAACGGTCTTTGAGTTGAAACAAGCGCACGCGCGGGTCTTGGTAATACCCTGCCTCATTCATCAGTTGTTCGCAGTACAATGCCCAACCTTCGGCAAAGATGGACGACGAAAAATGTTTGCGCCACCGCGAGCCAACCTGATTCGCGCGCACGAGTTGGACGTGATGCCCCGGATACGCTTCGTGCGCCGCCGTCACGGGATACAAAAAGTTGCAGTGTTCTTCGAGCTGTTCGATCTGCTGCGCGCGCGGCGCGGTCGTGTCCACCGGCGTCACCCAAAATTGCCCGACCTGATTTTGCTCGAACGGACCGGGCGCGATGTACGCCGCGAAACTATTCAGCGCGCGGTCGAACGGCGGCGTTTCGACGACTTGGCAATCTTGGTCGGGCAGGGTGACCAAATCATGTTCGCGCACAAATTCGCGCAAGCGCGCAATTTCGTGGCGATACGCGCCGAGCAGCCGCTGACGCGGCGGGAATTGTGTGCGCGCTTCGTCGGCGATTTCGCGCCACGTTTTCGTGCGGTCAATGCGCTTTGCCCATGCGACCAATTCGCGTTCGGTTTCGTTGAATACGCGCTCGCCCATCGCGACCACCTGTGCGATGGTATACG
Source organism: Chloroflexota bacterium (assembly GCA_016209205.1). Taxonomy (GTDB): domain Bacteria; phylum Chloroflexota; class Anaerolineae; order UBA4142; family SHND01; genus SHND01. Next base: position 80,301 of record JACQWQ010000042.1, on the reverse strand, counting down.
GCAGAATATGGTCGTATTTCAAAATTTTCGCATAATTTTTCGCGCCGACGCCGAGCTTGCCCGTCGAAGTCAGCATCAAATCGTCCTGAAGATAGACGAGAAACGCGCGCAGGGCGGTCAGGACTTGTTTCAATGCAAGGCGCAGTTTACGCGGAGGTTTCATTTGCGCCGCGACTTGGGGCAAGAGCGTTTCGCAAAACTCGATCGCGCCTTCGGTTTCGTCAATCGCGATTTCGGTGAGGATGTGCGGCGGATTTTTCAAATTCGCGCGCGCGGCGGCGAGCAAGTCGGGCACCCGCGCGAGGCGCGCGGCAAGATTTTCGACGCGTTCGGGCAGCGGCGCAAAGTCGCGCGACGCGACGAGAAAAATCGCAAAAAACGGGTCGGCGACGTAATACGACGGATCGGTTTCCCAATCGCGCGTGTCCTCCAAGAACCACAACTCGTTTTCAATGTCGCTCAGAATCAATTCGCAATCGGTGCCCGCGCCGTTCTGCAATTTTTTGGCGTCCAACGCGCGAAACTTGCGGCGAAATGCTTTGAGTTCGACGATGCGCGCTTGAATCGCCGTCTGTGACATATCGTCGAGCAGATGGTCGTATGCGTGAATGCCGAGGTCTGTGGCAGAGGTAGGCGAGGCGCGATACGAAGCTTCAAAATATGCGGTTGCCAGATGTTCAAAACGCTGACGTTCGTCCATGTAATCCGTGTGCGCGGCAAGCGGATGGTAAAGCGGATAAGCGGATAAAGTGCGCGCTATCCGTTTATCCGCTTTTTCCATCCGTTGTCCGTTTTGCCGCGCGTTTCTGTTCAAAACGCTGATTGAAACGCACCAAATCCACAACAAACCGCGTGTGCGTCCCTTCCCCAATTTTCTCCACATCGTCCCATGCTTCGACCTTGAACACCAATTTGCGTCCGTCCATTTGTGAGAGTTCCGCGCGGGCGCGCACCGTCATTCCGACCGGCGTCGCGGCGAGGTGTTTGATATTCACTTCCGCGCCGACGGTCGTTTGTGTTTCGGACAACAAGGGTTTCACCGCGTTGAACGCGGCATTTTCCATCAACGCCACAAGTGCGGGTGTGGCGAACGCCGCGACCAAGCCGCTGCCCCAATACGCGGCGGTTTTCTCTGTAGTAACGACTTGAGTCGTCTCGCCGGTGAGACCAATAGCAATTTCAGGCATCAAAAGTTTCAATCCCTTTCTACGGGAGGATGGTTCCCTGTTAGGTGAAGGATGCGCCGCAAGTTTATCAGTCCAATGCGATTCAATTGCAGCGCCAATACAGTTGCACGTCCAATAGGTGTCAATCCAACAATCAGGGTAAAGTCAGCGTTCCATTCAAAATGTTCACGCCATTTGTTTTGGCGCGGGTGAAACAATGGGACAAGCGTTTTTGTAAGTGGGTCAAATGCTTGTACTTTGGTGAATTTGGCATTGTTGCATCCCTGACAAGAGAATGCCAAATTCTCCAAGCTCGTCGTTCCACCGCGAGACTTGGGGACAATGTGTTCAATTGCAAAAGAATACGTTTCAAAACGCGCTTGGCTCTTGCAATACTCACAACAACCATTGGCGCGCTCTTGAACGATTCTTTTCCGCTCGGCGGTAGCACGATCAGACATAGGGTGGCGTAGTAATGCCCAGACTCTCCATCAAGGCGATCAAGGTGACGCCGCGCAAACTCGCGAGTTCTGCTAGATATCTGATTCGTTCGGCATCTATTTCCTCGACTTGATTGGTAAGTTGCAAAAGCTCCGCGTATTCATCCTCTGTCAGTGTTTCATCCTGGCGTTTGGCAATCAATTCAGTGTACCGTTGATGAACGTCGCTTGGCACACCTTGATTTATTTTTAGCAGCAATTCGGATTCACGCTGCGAGAGGGATGGGGCTTTACGCCGCGCGACGATTGTACTGACGTCGCGCGCGAATTGTTCCAGCTCTGGCTCGCTCAGCTGTTCGACGACGCTCAACAATTTATCTGTGGGCACTTGGGCTTCAAGTTGAATCACGGGCATGATTATTCTCCTTCTGTTGGCGCGGCGCGAAGTGCTTCTTTGGGGGCCTCTCGCCTGTGTTCAGGCGCGTCTTCATCCTCCATTCCGCGCATCGCCAATTCCAACGACATCCGCACCCATAGACTTTCGTCCTCTGCGATTTGCTCTTCTTCACTTTGATTTTCGTAATGGGCGAGCGCACGCTGCACGCGCAATTCATTCCATCCTTTTGGAAATTGATTCTGTTTCATTTTTCTTCTTGACGAATACTCTGACTTGGAGCTTGCCTGTCGCGAATTTCTCTCAATTGTCGCAACCGGCCATCTTCCGATTTTTTTGCCAGTGTGACAAGTTCAGGCTGTGCTTGTAACCCAACTTCAATCGAACGTAATCGTGAAGAATCTCTTTCAGCGTCAAATCCACCGAGAGTTATAGCATTAACGATACAAACCTTACTTTTCTCCGCATTTCCCTTGTTGCCGTACACGATTGCCAAGTCCGCCCAAACGTCTGCCAAGTCGGTGGAGTCAAATCTATTTTCGCAAAGAACGCGCCCCCACTCGTATTGACCGGAAAGCCACTCTTGCGCTGTCTCGGGTTGATTCAACTCAAGAGCGCGTCGCGCTGTTTTTAGCCGCTCGTCATACAGCACATCATTGATCGAACTCTTTTTTGATGAGGCATAGTAAAAACGCGCCTTACGCCAATTCTTATCCGCTTCGTCAAAATCGCCTTCGCGACGAGCTTCTTCAATCCATGCCAGATACGTTTCAAGGGCAGCTTCTCTACCTCCGTGGAAAGCCGCGTACATTTTTGTTCGCAACGTGTCGGAAAACGATTTCTGCTTTCTCATTTCGCGTCCTCCTTGCGGTCCACTCGCAGCTTTGCCTCAAAAAAATAGCCGAGCAGCATTTTGCCACTCGGCTATTGTATTCACATTTCGATTTCGTGCATACCTGCGAGCAAGTATGCAAGCATGTATGCGCGCACTATGCAGGCGACGGCGCAAGCGGTGGTAATGCGCCGCGTTCGGACGAGGGCGGGGTTTCCGCTTTTGGCGCGTTCGGCGCGCTCGTCGTTGCGGGAATCGGCGTATAGCGCGGGCGCTCGAATTTCGGCGCATCGGCGAAAATCGCTTCAAACTCCGCTGCATCCACCGTTTCGACTTTGATCAATCGGTCTGCCAATTCGTCGAGTTTGTTACGATATTGCGTGAGGATCGCGATGGCGCGGTCGTACGATTGCATCACCAAGTTCTTGACTTCATTATCAATTTGCTGCGCGACCTCTTCCGAATAGTTGCGCTGTTCAGAAATCTCGCGCCCGAGGAACACGAGTTCTTCGCGGTCGCCGAACGTGCGCGGACCCAACGAATCACTCATGCCATACCGCGTGACCATCGAGCGCGACAGGTCGGTCACGCGTTCGAGGTCGTTTGATGCACCCGTTGTGATGTCGCCAAAGACAAGTTGTTCCGCCGCGCGTCCGCCAAGCAGTGCTGCCATATCGTCCAAGAATTTGCTGCGGCGCATCAAGTAACGATCGTCTTCGGGCAAGTGCATCGTAATGCCGAGCGCCATGCCGCGCGAAACAATCGAAACTTTGTACACCGGATCGCAGTTCGGTAACATGCGCATCACAACCGCGTGTCCTGCTTCGTGGAATGCAATAACTTTTTTCTCGTCTTCGCTGATGATGCGGCTCTTGCGTTCGGGACCCGCAATCACTTTTTCCACGGCTTCTTGCAACTCACTCATCGAGATTGCTTTTTTGTTGCGTCGCGCCGCGAGAATTGCTGCTTCGTTCACCAGATTTTCAATGTCCGCACCGGAAAAGCCCGGCGTGCTTTTCGCTACTGCGACCAAATTCACATCATCGCCCAGCGGTTTGCCGCGCGTATGTACTTCCAAAATCGCTTTGCGTCCCACCATGTCGGGACGATCCAAAACAACGCGACGGTCAAAACGACCGGGGCGTAAAAGTGCCGGATCGAGAATGTCGGGACGGTTGGTTGACGCGATAATGATGACGTTCGTGTCGGTATCGAAACCGTCCATCTCGACCAAAATTTGATTCAACGTCTGCTCGCGTTCGTCGTGCGAACCGCCGAGACCGGCGCCGCGATGGCGGCCGACCGCGTCGATTTCGTCCACGAACACGATACACGGCGAATTGCGCTTTGCCGTGTCAAACAGATCGCGCACGCGGCTCGCGCCGACGCCGACGAACATTTCGACAAATTCGGAACCGCTGATGCTAAAGAACGGAACGTTGGCTTCGCCGGCAACCGCGCGGGCAAGCAGTGTTTTGCCTGTGCCCGGAGGTCCGACGAGGAGCACACCTTTCGGAATGCGCGCGCCGAGCGCGGTAAATTTGTCCGGCTCTTTGAGGAATTCGACCACTTCTTGTAATTCGGCTTTGGCTTCTTCCACGCCCGCGACATCCGCGAACGTCACCGTCGGTTTGTCGCCGCTGAACATACGCGCACGCGATTTGCCGAACGACATGGCTTGATTGTTGCCCGACTGCGCCTGACGCATCAGGAAAAAGAACAGACCACCAATTAACAAAAAGGGCAGAATGCTGATCAACAATTGAACGATACTGTCCCACTGCGGAGGATTATCATAGACCGGATTGGCGGCAAGATATTGTTCCTTTGTTACGCCCAGACTTTCCATTTCACTGCCAAAAGTTACGTTGGGCGAGCGCGAGAACTGTGCTGTGGCGGTTTGACCACCACTTTTGTACGTGATCGTAACGCTGGAACCGTTGATCGCGGCTTTGGAAACTTCGCCGTTCTTGATCGCCGACGCCACATCCGCGATGCTGATCTGTTTGGTCTGGCGCGGTTGCTGAAAGATATTGAACGCAAGGGCGGCGAGTGTGACAATAATTAGCAAATAGACCAGCCCGTTGCGATACCATTGGTTGTTCGGATTCATGCTTATCCACCGTTCCCTAACACCGCCCCTGTTCTGGCGGCGCAAGAATTATATCAGAAATTCCCCTCTTGTCGAACAAATTTGCAAAGGTGTCCCTTAAGAATACGTTTAGCCCTCATGCTTTCCATTCAGGGTGACGGTCACACGTCGGCGCGTGCCTTGCCGCAAAAAGCCCAGCGAAACGGATTCCCGCGACGTGAACTGGCTGATTTTTTTTGCCATCTCGGCGGGCGTTTTTACCGATTGTCCATTCACGTCGAGAATGATGTCATTCAATTTCAAACTGGCGCGCGCGGCGGGGCTGGACGGCTTGATTTCCAAAATCAAAATCCCCTCTTTTTGCGCGAGCTGATTGCGTTCCACAATCCAATCCGCAATGCGCGTTTGCGTGCCGCCCAATCCCAACGCGGGATTGGGCGGCACGCGTTCCGACGGAATAAATCTGCCCAAGACATTCAACGCGGTGACGGTCGGCGCCGCGAACCCCAATCCCTGTGCGTAGGGCACAATCGCGGTGGTGATGCCAATGACGCGGCCCTGCGAATCTACGAGCGGTCCGCCGCTCGAACCCGGATTGATGGGCGCGTCGGTCTGAATCAAATTCGTCAGCTTGCCGCCGCGTGGGTTGGGCAATTCGCGGTGCAGCGCGCTGACGACGCCCGAAGTCACGGTCCAACCCAACCCGTACGGATTGCCGACCGCGATCACCAATTGTCCCACCTTGAGCGGACGTTCACTCAATTCCGCCACCGGCAAATCGCGCGCCCCAATGCGCAATTCGGCAATATCTTGGGCGCGGTCCGCGCCGACGAGTCCCGCTTCAAATTGTCGTCCATCCGCGAGAATTACGCGAATTACGCGCGCGCCTTCCACGACGTGCGCGTTGGTGAGAATCTGCCCATCGCGTCGAAAAATGACGCCGCTGCCTTGTCCATCTTGCGCGTTGCGTCGTCCGCCGCGCGCGAGCTGCGTCTCGATTTTTACCACCGCGGGTCCCACGCGTTCGGCCGCGTAATTCACCAGCGTCGAGTAGGCGTCTAATGCTTCAAATTCGCGCGTTCTCGTCATGTTCTATCAATTACCAGTAATCAGTTTACTGATCACTGGTCACTGATCACTGATCACTGGTCACTGATCACTGATCACTGGTCACTGGTCACTGATCACTATCCAGGAACTCTTTCAACAATTCGTTCACCGAATCCGGCTCTTCTTCGTGCGGCAAGTGGCCTGCGGTTTCGATCCACGCCAAACGCGCGTTGGGCAATTCGTGGTAATGGCGCTCGGCGTGCCAGCCGGGCACCACGCGGTCGCGTTTGCCCCATACCAGCAGCGTCGGCGCATTGACTTGCTGCAAACGGTGCGGCACGTCGCTCTCACGTTTCGATTTGGACATCGAGATCAACGCGTCATGCGTGCCGCGCACGTGCATCATTTGATTACGAATCTGAACGGCGTCCGGGGTAATGCGCGCCGCATCGCCGTACGCCAAACGCAGCGGATTCGTCCGGTCGCCGTACAATTTGTGATACAAGCCGAAAACGCCGCGCGATACGCGTCGCGGAATGCGGCGCAAGCCATTTCGCGGGAACGCGGCATAGAGATAGGTTGCTGGCGCAATCAACACCAGTTTGTGAACCAATTCGGGAAAATCATACGCAAACTGCAATGCCAATGCGCCGCCCATCGAATGCCCGATCACGGCGGCATGTTCGATCTTTTGCGCCGTAAAAAACTCGTGCAACAAGCGCGCCTGCTGTTTCAAGGTATAAATTGGCGCGCGCACGCGGTCGGAGGAGCCAAAACCCAAAACGTCAATCGCATATACGCGGTGGGTTTGCGCCAACACGTGCGCGTTGCGCCGCCACGTTTGCAGCGAGTCCATGAAACCGTGAATCAAAACTACCGGCGAACCTTCTCCCTGAACGGTGTAGTGGATTCGCCAGCCCGCCGACGTGGTGAAAAATTTTCCAGATGCATTTTCGTCGTGCGGGGTATCTTCAAACTGATCCAGAAAGCGATTGCCGTAATGCAGCGCCGCCCAAATCCCTGCCGCCGCGCCGAGAGCGACCGCGCCCAGACCGATATTTCGCCAACGCATTTTGTTCATCCTAACCGATTGCTCGAGTATTTTACATCCCCCAAATGGGCAGTCTGCAAGTCATCCAGACCCGAAGGGTTTTTGCCGCGCCGCGCGACTTGATGCGCGAGGTTGTGCCAAAACCCTTCGGGTCTCGACAAACTACCCCAGAGAGCATACGCGCTGAACCTTAAGGGAATATGAATGCTGGTCGCCGCAACCGATGGCGAATGATGGTTCGTTGCGTCGAATACGACGCTAATGCTCCCCTTATAGAGGACTCGAATTAAAGTTGGACGATGTTATGCTGAGGGACGAAGCATCCTTCGACTACTCAGGACAGGTTCTCTGGTTGCCACGTAGAGATTCTTCACTTCGTTCAGAATGACATACCATGACGTTTATTTGATTCGTCTATTAGGTTGGACTCGTTCGCCCCGCGATTCATGTTATCATGTTGGCTATGCAACAAGCGAGTGCGATCATTTTGGCGGGCGGCAAGAGCAGTCGCATGGGAACAGACAAGGCGTGGTTGGAATGGAATGGCGAGCCCTTAATCGTGCGCGTGATGCAGCGCGTGGCAAAACTCGCGGACGAGATTTTGATTTCGGCAAATGACGCCGCGCGTTTTGCGGCGCTGGACGCGCGCGTGATCCCCGATACGTTTCCCGGCGCGGGTCCCCTTGCCGGAATTTACGCGAGCTTGGACGCGGCAAAGCACGCCGCCGCAATCGTCGTCGCGTGCGATATGCCTTTTTTGAATGTCGGCTTGTTGGAATATATGTTGTCGTTTGCGGAGGATTATGATGTGGTGCTGCCCAATCTGCCCGGCGCAAAGCGCGCGACGGACACGGCTAGCGGCGCATTCCTACGCGCCAAAGATTTGGATTTGCACCCGCTTCACGCCGTCTACACCAAACATTGTCTCGCCTCGATGCGCGCGGCGCTGGAACGCGGCGAGCGACGCACGATTGGTTTTCATTCAGAGGTACGCGTGCGCGTCGTCACGCCTGACGAAAGCGCGCGTTTTGATCCGCTGGGGCGTTCCGTGTGGAACGTAAACACGCCCGAAGAATGGGCAGAGCTGTCCAAGTTGTCATTCTGAGATGGTCAGCCCGCAGGGGCTGTATGGGCTCAGGACTGTCATATCGAACGGAGTGAGATATCTCGCTCCGCTGCACAGAAACTGCCAACTGTCATTCTGAAGGGACATGCGATGTAGGCGATGTGCGATGTAGGCGATGAGAATACATCGCACCCATCGCCTACATCGCACATCGCCAGAATCTCTACGCCAAACCAGAGAACCTGTCCCTTCGATTCCTCAGAGCCTGCCCTGAGGAATCGAAGGGGCAGGCTCTGAGCGCAGCCGAAGGATGCTTCGTCCCAGATGTTTCACAGAGTTTACTCGCGATGGAGTTCATCGCACGAAGCATGAGGGGTTCAACAGACAGTTTCTGCGGGTCACGCAGCCCACGTGGGCTGGACATCTCAGAATGACAAAAACGCAGAATACGCCCATGCTCAGTTTAATTCAGCGCGCTTTATGGTCAACCATTTTCGGCAGCCACACATACAACAACACATATCCGACAACGCCGGCAATCAGCGACGCGAATAGAATGCCCACTTTGGCGTCATTGATGAGGACTTCTTGTTCGAACGCGAGTTCGGTCACAAACAACGACATGGTAAAACCCATCCCGCACAGCCAGCTCACCGCGTAAATCTGTTTCCAATCCACGTCCGTCGGCAGTCCGGCGCGACCACTACGCACCGCTAGCCAGGTGAAAAGGGTCACGCCGATTTGTTTTCCCACGACCAAGCCAAATAGAATGCCGAGCGTCACGGGTTGTGTAAAGGAAGCGACAAAATGCTCGTCGAATTGCACGCCCGCGTTGAACAAGGCAAAGAGCGGCAGAATAAACCAGACCAACACGGGATGGAAATACTCTTCGACCGCCAATCCGACGGGGCGCAGCGCGAGCGTCGCGTCATACAATTCGTTGATGGTTTCCATTTGCGCGCGGTCGTGAATCATGCTGTCCCGCGCCAACTCTTGCTGTTCCAGTTCCGCTAGTTTGGCGCGTCCGGTCTTGATCAATTTCTCTGGCGCAACGCGTGTGCGCACGGGAATGGTCAACGCAATCAGCACCCCTGCAATCGTCGCGTGAATTCCCGAAAGTAACACCGCCGCCCAGACGCCGATTGCCAATAGAACATAGACTTCGGTGCGCTTGATCTGTGCGCGCCCGGCGACGACAATCAACGCCAGCAGCACTGCGGTGAACAACAGCGGCAAGAAATTCAGCGCGCTGGTGTAAAACCGCGCGATCACCACCACTGCGCCGAGATCATCCGCAATCGCGAGCGCCGTGAGAAATATCTTGAGCGCCGGAGGCACGCGACTGCCCAACAGCGCGAGGACGCCCAAGGCAAAGGCAATGTCGGTTGCCATCGGTATGCCCCAGCCCCGCTCGGCTGATTTGCCGGCATTGAGAAGCAAAAAAATTGCGGCAGGCAAGATCATGCCGCCGAAGGCAGCGGCGACTGGCACAAGGGCTTTGCTCAACGAGGACAGCTCGCCGACGACGACTTCGCGTTTGATTTCCAGACCGACGACCAAAAAAAACAACGCCATCAAACCGTCGTTGATGACTTGATGCAGCGAGAGCGTAAATGTGGCTTCGCCGATCGCAAGCCCGAGTTGTGCGCGCGAAAGATTGAAATAATCTGCTGCCCACGGCGAATTTGCCCAAATCAAGGCGGTGACGGTGGCAATCAAGAGCAATACGCTGCCTGTGGCTTCGGAATGCGCAAAGTCCTCAAAGATGTGCATCACCTGTTCGGGCGCACGTTTGAGGACGGGAACGATTTTGTTTTTTCTCAAGGCGCTGCTTTGCTGTCTCGGCATGATGCGTGTAATCCTCAATCGCCCAATGTCGCGACCATCACCGCTTTGATGGTGTGCACACGGTTTTCGGCTTGGTCAAACACGATGGAGCGTGCGGATTCGAAAACCTCTTCGGTGACTTCTAACCCGTCGAGTCCGGTTTTTTGAAAAATCTCCTCGCCCACTTTGGTTTCGCGATTGTGAAACGCGGGGAGGCAGTGCATGAATTTCACGTTAGGGTTGCCCGTCATTTCAATCAACTGCGCATTGACTTGGTACGGCTTGAGCAAGCGTACGCGTTCGTCCCACACCTCTTTCGGTTCGCCCATCGAGACCCACACGTCGGTGTGTACAAAGTCAACGCCTCGTATGGCTGCCCGCATATCGTCCGTCAAAGTAAAACGCGCACCGGATTGCGCAGCCAACGCGCGGGCTTGCGCCACCAATTCGGGTGTCGGATGCAAGTTCGCCGGTCCGCAAAGGCGTACATCCATGCCCAACAAGCAGCCCGTAATCATCATCGAGTTGCCCATATTGCTGCGGCAGTCGCCGACGTAGCAATATGAAATTTCGTGCAGCGGCTTGGTCGAATGTTCCATCATCGTCAACACATCGGCGAGCAATTGCGTCGGATGAAATTCATTGGTCAAACCGTTCCACACGGGTACACCGGCGTACTGGGCAAGAATTTCGACGGTTGCCTGTGCAAAGCCGCGATACTCGATGCCGTCGTACATGCGCCCCAACACGCGCGCGGTATCTTTCATAGATTCCTTGTGCCCGATCTGCGTGCCTTCGGGGCCAAGATACGTGACGTGCGCGCCCTGATCGTAGGCGGCGACTTCAAAGGCGCAGCGCGTGCGCGTAGACGTTTTCTCAAAAATCAACGCGATGTTTTTGCCCTTGAGGCGCGGCTGTTCGTATCCGCCATATTTCGCGGCTTTGAGGTCGGCGGCGAGCTTGAGCAGAAACAAAAATTCTTGCTGGCTGAAATCGAGTTCTTTGAGAAAATTGCGATGGCGTAAATTGACTGGCATTCCTGAGGTCTCCTCTGAAAATGTGGCGGGTGACGGGTGACGGGGTTTCATCCGCTTATTCGCTCGCGCTGTATTCTAGCGTACCATCCACTGGCAGCTCCACCCTGCGCCGATTTTCATTCCACTGTGGGTGCGCCGCGACGAACTCCTTTGAAAATGTGACGGGTGACGGATGACGGGGGTTTCATCCGCTCATCCGCTTTACCATCCGCTGGCAGCTCCTCCCCGCGTCCATTTTCATCCCACTGCGGGTGCGCCGCAAGGCGAATGAACAACTCCTTTGAAAATGTGACGGGTGACAGATGAAATCGTAAAAACTGCGCGCATTATATCACGCCAAGGAGGAGGGACTATCTGTCGAGAGGACGTGGCAGAGACCTTCGATGGTTTATGGAATTGCCTACAATTCCACCGCGAACGTCGAAATCTACGCAAATTGTTCAAAAACCTCGAAGGTCTGTGGATGGTCCGAAAGGGAGCAAGCGCGGTGGGGTCGGATCAGCACTCGACCGCGCGCGCGATGCGACGAATGCACGGCACGAGGTCCGCATAGAGCGTTTCTTTGGTCACGAACGCATCCGCGCCCGCATCGAGCGCGGCTTGACGATAACTTTCTAGATCAAACAAGGTCAGCGCAATAATATGCAGCTGCGGTAGGTGCAGGCGCAGCAAGGCAATCGTATCGAGCACTGACGGATCCGATATGTCCAGATCCATGACGACGACTTCAGGTTGTCGCTGGACGACAAAGTCAAGCACGTCCGTATTTGGTGTGGTGCCGAGTACGGCAAGTTCTTGATCTTGCTGAATAAAACGCCGCGCAATGCGCGCCAAACCCGCATGATTATCCACCAACACAATCCCGATGGGTCCCATACTCCCTCCGCAAGTCCCTACATTGGTGTATAGCATAGCCGTTCTGGCGTCACTGGGCTATGCGTACGCGTACGGATTTAGAAAAAACCACGCCCCGTATTTTTGAATACGGGGCGTGGTTGCAGCAGGCGAGTCATTCCATCGCCAAAATGCCGCGCCGCATGGCGTAACGCACCAATTCCGTTTGCGAATGCAGCCCTAGTTTGTGCATTAAATTGCTCCGATGCGTCTCCACTGTCCGCGCGCTGATCGTGAGCCGCTGTGCGATTTCAGACCCGGAATAACCCTCGGCGGCGAGCTGCAAAATCATGCGTTCGCGATTCGTCAAAGTCTCGTACGCGTCAAAGTGGGCGTCTTGCGCCATTTGCGCGTACGCTTGAATCGCTCGTTCCGACAGCGGCTCGCTCAAGTGCCTGCCCCCGGCGGCGACTTTGCGCACCGCTTGAATCAAATCGGACGCATTCGAATCTTTCAACACGTAACCCGCCGCGCCGTTGCGCAGCGCCTCCAACACGTACGCTTCATTGGAATGCATCGAAAGCAGAATCACACGCGTCTGCGGTGCAAGCGTCTGGAGCTGGCGCGTCAATTCCAAGCCATTCATCCCCGGCATCATCACATCCGCAATCACGATATTCGGTGACAAACGCTGCACGAGCTCTAACGCGTGCAAGCCATCCCCGGCTTCGCCGACGACCTGCAAATCGCCTTCCGATTCAAGCAATGCTTTGAAACCTTGGCGGACCACGTGATGGTCGTCTACCAATACAATCCGAATCATAATGCTCGCTCCCTGACGCGGCGCTCGACGAAATCGCGCAAGGGCAATTTGGCGTTGACGCGCGTGCCTTGCCCGGGCGCCGATTCGAGCACAAAGTGCCCGCCGAGCAGCATGGCGCGTTCGCGCATGCCGATCAAACCACTCGATTGATTGCTGCTCAATGCCGCGTCCGCCTCGAAACCAATGCCCGCGTCTTCAATCATCAAGCCCAAGGTATGGTCCTCGGTCCACACGCGTACCTTGGCGTGCTGCACACGCGCATAGCGCGCGATATTCGTCAATGCTTCCTGCACAATGCGATACGCGGCCGTTTCCACGGCGGTCGGAAAGCGTTTGCCTTCCAGCCCCATCAATTTCAAATCTACATGGATACCCGTTTGCGTCGAGTAACGCTGGACTTGCCAGGTCAGCGCAGGCACCAATCCCAAATCGTCCAGCATCGCCGGGCGCAATTCGAGCGAAAGATTGCGCACCTGTTTCATGATTTGATTCACGATAGATTGCGCCTCGGCGAGATTCACGTTGACGCCATGCGGCAAAGCGCGCGCTGCCATCTCCAGCACCAGACTCAACCCCGTGAGCGACTGACCGATTTCGTCGTGCAGCTCGCGTGCAATCGCGTGCCGTTCTGTTTCCTGAACCTCGACCAGCCGACGCGACAGGGTCTGTAAACGCTGCCGCCCGGCGCGCACTTGGTCGAACAAGCGCGCGTTCGCCACGGCCAATGCGGCTTGGTCTGCCAATCCCGCGAGCAGCTCCGAATCTTCGGTCGTAAACGGACGCGTCTGGTCTGTCGTCGCCGCGCTGACGAGTCCGACCCATTCGTCTTTGTGGCGCAACGGTACCGTCAATGCGCCGGTCAAGCGCGGCATCTCACCGCGCCCCGCATTCGACCACATGGCCAGCGAGGCCCAATTGCGGCTATACAGCGTCGGTGGGCTGTCGAGGGCAATGGGATAGACGTACGGAATTTCCATGAGGGCTGCGGTGCAGGATTCACTCAAGCCAAAGGCAGCGGCGAGCCGGAACGAATTCGAGTTCTCTTTGTATAGAAACACAAACGCGAGCGGGACCTTTAAAGCGCGCGCCGTCTCGGACGCAATCGCACGCACCACCGCATCAAATTCCAAACGCGCGTTCAATGCCGCCGCCGTGTGCGCCAATGCTTCGGCGTGCGCGGTGCGTCGCTCCAATTTCTGTTCGGCGTGTTGGTGCGCGGTCATGTCGCGATTCACACTGACGTAACCCGTGATTTCTTGCGCGTGATTGCGCAGCATCATCGTCGTGCTTTCCACGAACAAAGGTTCGCCGGTCTTGCGATATTGTTCTACTTCAAAGCGGCACGCCCCCTCTGCCTGTAAGGTTTCCTCCAACGCGGTTTTGGTTTGCGCCGTGATTTCGGTCGCTACAATTTTGTCAAGCGGTTGTCCGAGGGCTTCCGTCGCCTGCCAACCATACATTTCTTGCGCCGCGCGATTCCACGCCGTGATTTTATGTTCGGCATCGGTCGCAATGATCGCATCGTGTACTTGATCCAGCAGCTGCGCGAGATACGCCATGCGTTCGTCGGCGAGTTTGTGTGAGGTAATATCAAAGACGATTCCCTGCAACATGCGCGGCTGCCCGTTGTGATGCGGCAGGGCGCGGGCTTGGTCACGCACCCAAACGAGACGACCATCGCGCGTAAACAACCGGTACTCGACCGTCAGGGGCTGATTCAGGGTGGAGGATTGGGCGAGCGCGGCAGCCACGCGCGCACGGTCTTCGGGATGAATGTGCTCCGACCAAAGCCCCGGGTTTGCCATCCATTCTTCCGGCGCATAGCCCAACAAATCCTGAATCACGGCATTGACAAACAACGCGCGGTTCCCCTTGTCGGGCAAGGTGCGATAGACCACCGCCGGGAGTTGCTCGATAAGCGTGCGGTATTTGTCATTTGCCAAACGCAACGCCTTGTCGAATGCCTCGCGCGCGTCTACCATCGCATTAAATTGAACGGCGAGCTGCGCCAATTCCGGTGGACCCTGAACCGAAACGCGCGTGGTGAGATCGCCTTGCGTCACCGCAGTGGTCGCTTCGACCAACGCATTGAGGGGACGCTCGATGCGCTTGGTGTACCAACGCGCCGCAGCAGCCACCAAGAGAATGGCAATCAACAGCAAAGTCCCGTTAATCATCGCGTATTGCCACGCCGAGGCAAAAGCGGAACCGGTGGGTACGCCCGCAATCACGCGCCAGCCCGTTTGCGGTACGGTCGTAAAGCCAAAAATCCGTTCGGTCCCATCCAAGCCGCGCGTTTGCACATTCCCTTGAATTTGGGATAGCGCGGTCTGCACAAATTCTGCCGTCCGCAAATTTGTGCCCGAGAGCTGGCTCGGATCCGGGGTCAACGCCAGGAGCGTGCCTTCGCCGTCCAAGAGCACGAGAATTTCTTCTGGATTCAGTTGCTGGTGAGTGAGAACCGTTTGCAGCTGCGCGGGGTCAACGCCTGCTAACACGATGCCCTGTTTTGTTTCGCCCGGGGCTTGGAGCGGATATGCCAACAGCAAAATGTTTCTATCCGGCACGAGTCCGCTTTGCGGCGCGGTAACGATCACTTGATTACCATCGCGCGCCGCCGAAAACCACGGCTGAGCCGAGAAGGGAAATTGTGTTAAATCATTCGCGAGGATCGTGCAAATCGGTTTCCCTTGTTCATCCAGAACGACAAAAAAAGATGCTTCGGGGAGCGAGTATTGCAGGATTTGCAGGGTGCGGGAACAGGTCAGGGGGTCTTGGAGCGCGACGCGGATTTCAGACCGTTCCGCAATACTGGTCAAGTGGAGTTCAACGCCGTTGAGGAAAATTGTGACATCGTTGGCGGCAGCTTGCGCCAGCCCGACGGCGCTCACACGCGCATTTTGGGTTTTGGTAATGACGGCCGAGTACAGGGTATAGACTAGCAAGATGACCAACGGTACGGTCACCGAAATGGCGAAAAGAAACAATAGCAAGCGAATCGAAAAGGTTGGCTTCATTACTGAAATTTCCGGAATCCGATGTTCGCCTGCCGGGATGCGAACACACCAGATATTGCCACTTTCCGATGTGAAGGCAGCAACCACTTGACATCATAGATTCAAAATGGTGCGCGCGACGATTACAAATTAGAAACAATTTGTGTGCGCGCGGCGCGCGGGGAACCGCGTTATCCACGAAGGACACGAAGAACACGAAGGGTTTCTTAGTGCCGCAATCGCTTGCGATTGCGGCAATCACAAGCGATTGCCGTGTCCTTCGTGGATTTTGATACCGTACTGGAGGGGGATGGGCGCACTAGCGAACGGGGATGAGTAATTTTTGTCCCGGCGTGAGTTCGAGAATGGTAAGCGCATTGCGGTTGACGATCTCTTGCGCGGGCACATGAAATTTTTGCGCGAGTGTGCTGAGCGTGTCTCCGCTTTGCACATAATACACGTACAGCCGTTCGGGAGTAGGCGTGAGCGTCGGCATAACACCCGCGTTGCCGTACGGGACGATAATGACGTACGGGGTGGGCGTTTGCAGGGGCGCGGCAAATGCGGGGCTTGCAGTTTGCGGCGGCAGCGGCGTTGTGATGTTTTTAATAGTTTGTACCGGAGGTAATTTTGCAGGCGCGGCGGGATCCACATAGAGCGCGAGTTTGAGCGTCAAAGTTGCCCACTCTGCTTTCCCGGTCATGGTCAGCGTTTCGACGACGACGCCCGATGTCTGGAACTCGCGCAAACGCGCCATGAAATTGATCAAACGCTGCGTGGCGCCTTGTGCCTGTAGATGCAGGCGGCGAATCTGATACAGCAAAGGCAGCGCGGTCGCGGTGGCGCTCACTGTTGCTGTCACTGCGCGTGTCGTGGTCAATGCGCGCGAGGTAGCAATCGGTTTGGTCGTGGGCTTGACGCCACTGCCCGCAAGCGTCGGCGTGCGCGTAGGCGTTGAATTGAATTTCAAAACGCTCGCTTCTGCGGGTCCGCCGCTCACCGCCAATTCGGTCAGGGCAATACCGCTCGTGTTCGCGTGTTGATACACCGCGTTGGCAAGCGCCGTGAGCTGGTCATTCGCGAGCAGCTGCTTTTGCGCCTGCTGCACGATGGCTTGATTGGAGGCGATGCGTTTTTCGATAGTCTCGGGCGAGTCTTCGCGCAAATCGCGCGCGGCGATGAGATTGCGCTGCTCGGTTTGTAATTGCTCCGCCAACTTACTGCGCGTTTCGAACGTGGGCAAGACGAGCGCGGTGATGAGCCACGCGTTGCCGAACGTGGATACTGCGAGCAAGAGGAATGCGATGGCTGACCCGCGTTGAAAGGGGAAATGCGGCAGGCGCGTCCGTAATTGCGGCAAGCGCAATCTCTGCCATAGATCTCGCAGCGTACGCATGACAGTGTTCATGGCGTGCCTGTCTTGGGCTCGAGCACGATCACAAAGCGCAGCGGCATCGCTTGTGCGGTGTTCGGCGCAGACACGGGCGCGTTGCCGCGCCAAGCGTCGAAGAGCTGGCGCGTTGTCTGCGGCGCGAACAATGCGCGTCGCAGCCACAAAACATTTACGGCGCCGCCCAAGATGTCAAAAGAATCCAGGGCGCGTTCAAACCACACCCCGCGCGCGTTTCCAAAAGAAAACGTGTAACTACTCTGAATGGCATCGTGATTTCTCGCGGAGTTTACCCTGAAGCATGAAGAGCTGCACAGAAACTTCCAGCGCGCCGATTGAATTATCGGAAGGGAACACGAATCTGCGCGAATCTTGGCGAATCTGTCAGAATTCAAAACATTTCGCGTAGATTCGCATGGATTCGCGGGATTCGCGTTGATAAAGTTTCTGACATTAAACATCACGCCCGGGCTTGATGGGTATCTCGAAATGACAGAGTGACTGAGTGGAAAGGACAGCGCCGAGGTTGTCGGCGCAGGTTCGGGCTGACAGATCAAAAGAAACGTTGCAGGATTCGATGCAAGCTCGTTCGGCGCAAGGACATGAATGCGTTCCCATCCCGAAAAATTGAAACCCGGCGTCCCTTGAATCGTCCACGCGTCGGCGATGTTCGCCGTGCCGCCGCCCGCAAACGGGATGGACTGCTGCGGACCCATTGACCCGTCGCTGCGTTCAAAAAAATACGTGACCGTGCCCGTGCCCATGACGGTGATTGCGCCGTTGAACGAAAACGTACTGGGACACACGGAACTCGACGACGGCGTGACTTGAAAGTTTGCGCTTACGACGGCAAAGCTGGGCGTTGGCGGAATCGTGGGCGGCACTGGCGTTTCGGTAGGCGGAATCGGCGTGCTCGTCGGTGGGATGGAGGTGAACGTTGGGGCGAACGTTGCAGTACTCGTCGGTGGGAGCGGCGTCGGCGACGGTGGGACGCTTGGAATTGGAGTATTCGTCGGCGCGAGCGTATTGGTCGGCGGAATTTGTGTGCTGGTCGGCGGCGCCGCTGTGTGTGTTGGAGCGGATGTGGACGTTGGCTGTGTAGTTCGGATTGGCGCGGCGGCGGTGGGCTGCGAACTCAACAGTGTCGCCGAACCGGTCGGCACGGGCGTCGGCAAAATTTCTTCTACCACCAATGTGTATGTGGTCGTTATGCCATACGGTCCACGATTGGTGATCGTGATGGTCACAGTCGTATCGGTCGTTGGCGCGACGAGAATGACTTCGGAATACAGGGATGTGGGTTTCGCATCGTCATTCGTGAGAATGTGCCCGCCGGCATTGACACTCAAGACCGTATCCACGCCTGCGGCGAGATTCTGTGTGGCGATGCGATAATAACGCCCCGCTTTGGCAAGAAAGACAACTTGGTCAATATCGTTGTCAGGATGGAACGTGTGGATTTGGGTCTGCCCCAGATAATAATAAGGCGGCGTGATTTCGTCCGGCTCGTACGCGTCGCGCAGGTTCGGCGTTGGCGTAATCGTCGCCGTCGGCGTCAGGGTGGCGGTTGGAAACACCTGCCCGGGCACGACGGTCATGGTCACGGCTTGCGAGTCGGCGATTTGAACGGATTGCAGCACAACATTTTTAAAGGTGTTTGATTGCTGCAATGAATTTACGTACGCGAGAATCGCCGCGTCATTTGCAGCGCGTCCGGTTACAATCAACATCTCGTCGCTTG
Organism: Chloroflexota bacterium; assembly: GCA_016209205.1. Taxonomy (GTDB): domain Bacteria; phylum Chloroflexota; class Anaerolineae; order UBA4142; family SHND01; genus SHND01. Next base: position 61,562 of record JACQWQ010000042.1, on the reverse strand, counting down.
TGCTCAAACCATCTACCGCGATTTGATTCGGATCATAGTTGCCGATGGCGGACATGATGGTGGTCCAGTCGAGCGCACCCGCGGCCAGAGTAGGTTTCACCGCCTGAAGTTGTTTCGCCTGCGCTTGTACTTGCGCCAGTTGTTTGTTGAGCGACTGCACGCGCGGCAAAAGCGTGGGCAGCGTTGTTTCGGCTGCGATGACGGCTTGCACATCGTCGTTGAGTGTGCTGACTTGGGCGGTCAGCGATGCAGCGACAAGGGTCAACGGCAGCATGAACAAACCCAATGTCGTTGCCAACAGCCACAAGACCAAAGTGCGACGCGGAATATGTTGGACCGCCTCGCGGAGCGTTCGCAAATTGAACGCGTGGCGCGGGGTGTGACTTGACTTGGCAGAATTGGCGCGCATGGCTCCCGCTCATCCCCGAAGAATCAAAGTCAAAACCATCACCAACGCCGCGCCGAGAATCAACATCAAGATACCCCACAGCGCCCACCACGTTTGCGCGTAAAACTCTCCCGTATTGAATTGCGGCGGGCGTGTCTGCTCCAGACGATTCAGGCGCACGTCGAGTTGGCGCAGCATCGCCATTTGCATTTGAAAAATGTTTTGCATCGAACGCGCCATCAGTTCGAACGGGCCCGACATTGTTTGGGGAAGCGGCGGCGTGTCTACCACAATATACTGCGACGGGCGAAGGGATTGTTGATTCGCCCAAGTCGGGTCGTACGATTGCAGTGTCGGAGGGACACTCCATGTGGAATCCATTTCGACGCGTCGCGCCTCCAACGTTGGGGGGACCGGTTTGACCAAATTATTCATCGCTGTGCCTCATCTATCCTGATGCGCGCAGCACGAGTTCGCCCGGCGCATCAAATTACGGAACGCTGATGAGAGCAGTGTAGCGAACAAGCCCTGGTGAAACAATCAGGTCAAGTACGGAAATCAAAGCATACCCGTACGGATTTCATCCAGACCCGATGCAGTCGGCCCAGACCTTTAAGGGTTTATGCGCGTACAGCCGCCAAAACTGTGAAAAATCGGGTTGTGCAGCGCCGGAAAAATCAGTACGTGTACGAATTTGAAATACGTATGTGCCCCAATTGTTTGCGCCTCTGGCATGGGCTAGACTGGTGCAAGTTTGGCAATCAACCTACAGCGCGACTATGCCATCTACTGCTTTCCTTGAATCCCGATTTTTGATCGCCGATGCAGATAATCCGGTGCGCGGTGTTTGTGTGCACGCGCTGCGCGAGCACGGCCATGAAATTGACCAGGCCTCTTCCGGCGCCGAGCTGCTGCAATGTTTACACTCGCGCAAGTATGCACTCTTGCTCCTTGACCCGTTTCATCTCGGCATGAACGAACGCGAGCTGTTGCAGCGCGCGCGCGCGCTCGATCCGGCGCTGCTCATTATCGTGCTCACCGCGCATCCGACGATTGACAGCACGATTGCGGCAATTCACGCGAACGTTTTCGATTATTTGCTCAAGCCGTGTCCCGACGCGGACTTGGTTCGTTCGGTGGGCCGCGCGCTCGAAATGCGCGCCCGGCAAGCGCGGCAGGAACATTTGTTGGCGATGGTGCGCAACGTCATGTCCGAATTGGAGAGCGAGCCCGAACCGCCTGCCGCCGAACCGGTGGACGAGAGGCAATTGGGTTGGCTTGAGTTGGACCGTGAAAAGCGCGTGGCGACGCTCCAGACCAAGCCGCCGCTCGCCGTGGAATTGACCGAAGGCGAAGTGGCGCTGCTGAGCGCGTTGATGGAAAAACCAAATCATGTGCTGACGTGCGCGCAATTGGCGCATGTCGCGTTGGGTTACAACGGAATGGACAAGTGGACGGTCGAGAGCGTCATTCGTTCGAGCATTTTCCGACTGCGCCAAAAATTGGAACCGTCGCCCGACGCGCCGAAATTGATTCATACGGTGCGGGGGCGCGGCTATTACTTTGCGGCGACTTGACCGCGAGACCTGACAGGTTTTTACGCCACCCGCTTCACGAACCGCAGCTGCTGCCATACATCGCGAATGCGTCGCCCACAACATTCGCGGTTAAAACCTGTCAGGTCTGGGTCTACACCGACCGCGAATGCTTTTGCAATGAAACTAAAAGAGAGCGGCGCGCGGGAAATCTTATACTGACTGACGAATGAGGCGATGGGAATACATCGCACGTTACTACGGGTTGCGCGGACGAATGAATTCGTTACTACCTTGCGGCGCACCCGCAGTGGGATGAAAATCTCCCCTTCCCTTGTAGGGAGGGGGTAGGGGGGTAGGTTATTTAAGGGAGGCGCGTATGGAACTGGAAGCACGTGTGGCAGAACTGGAAAAAGAGGTCAAGGAACTCAAGACCGAAATTCGGCAAACGCTCGTCGAAATCGCCGCGACGCTGCCCGAAAAACCCGCGCCGCCGCGTAATTGGAATCGCGCCGCGTGGTTCCTCGCTTTGGTGAATCTGTTGATGGCGGTCGTGCTCTTGGGCAACGCGTCGCTCGTCGCGCCGGTGCAGCAAGCCCTCGCACTCAGCCCCGTTGTTTTGACGTGGCTGCGCGCCTTGTGGCTCGTGATCGCATTCGTGTGGCTCCTGCTGCAATTGTATCCGCTCGCGTTGCTTTTGATGCAAGAAGAACGCGAATGGCGCAAGGTGTCGTGGCAGAATGCGCTCAAAGTCGTGCGCGCCCGTCCCGGACTGTTACTGGTTTTGACTTGTTTGGTTTTGCTCAGCGCCTTGATCAATACCGTAATGCCCGCCGCGTGGCTGCTGGTGACGCTGGCACTGCTGGTCGCCGTTGCCGGTTTGGCGCTCCGCGCGGTGTTGGATCTGCGAACCAAATCATTCTAGAACCAAGATTGTTTAGTTCAGGACTTTCGCTTGTCATTTCGAACCCCTCAATCGTTCGGGGTAAACTCCGTGAGAAATCTCGGTTTTTCCACTGAGATTTCTCGCAAAACTTGTGGCGATGCAGTTCATCGCACGAAGCATTGAGGGAACGGCTGCACAGAAACTTCCGGCGTACCGATTGAGTTAGCGGATGAAAAACGCGAATCCCTCAATTCCCTCAATACTTCGGGACAAGCATCAAACATCACGCCCGTGCGTGATGAGTATCTCGAAATGACAGTCAAGCGAAAGTCCTGGTTAAAGGTCACTAACAGCATGCGGAACTTGATCGTGACGAATTTTTTTGCAATAAATCTGAAACGGCAGGCGTACAAACATTCGCTATAGTGTTGCATGAAAACGATGAGCAGGCAGATTCAAAAACAGAGTTTGATTCAAAAGACAATTCCAGAAAAATTTCAGAGCCGAAATTTCTTTTCAACAAATCTACAAACGTCCGTACCCCGGACAAATTCAGGCGCAAATTACAGCGCGTAAGGAGACGACAGAATGAAAAACATGTTTGCACAATGGTACAAGGACGAACGCGGCGTCACCGCATTGGAAACCGCAATCATTTTGATTGCATTCGTCGTGGTCGCAGCCGTGTTTGCCTTTACGATTTTGAGCACTGGCACGTTCATGACCGAGCGCAGCAAAGAAGCCGCGTTCTCCGGTTTGGCGCAAGTGCGCGGTTCGGTGGAACTCAAGGGCAGCGTCATTGCCTTTTCATCGGCGGGCGCAGAAGTGGATGGTGTTTCTTTCACGCTGGCCAATGTCGCCGGTGGTCAGCCGATTGACTTTACCCCTCCCAGTGGTGCAACGATTGCAGCTTGCACAACCACTGCGGCGGATAACGTGGTGACCGTGCCGGCTGTTCCGCCCGGCAACGTGATTAATATTTCGGCCCGTGACTCGACACAAAACGTTTTGATCACGACCTGGAACGTCTGCTCGATCGGCTACTCGGACGGCAATAACATGCTCGAAGACCGCGAATTGTTCAAAGTCTGGGTCCCGCTGGACAGCACTGCCGCCTTGGAAAACCCACTTGCCGAGAACACGTCGTTCAACGTGGAAGTCAAACCGCCGTCAGGGGCAGTCCTGATTCTGCAACGCCTGACCCCGCCCACGCTCGAAGATGTAATGGATCTCCAATAGCTCACGCAACCATCACAACCACATTCCGCTATGAACCCCTGCGGTTCGGTCGAAACCCTTCGATCGAACCGCAGGGCTGTAGTTGGAGCAATCATTACGAAACGATTACAGCGGCGGATACCAGTAGTTGCCCAGGAGTGGGTCCAGTGACAAGTAAATTGAGCGTGGTCTGCGACAAAATCATTGAAGCGGAATGGCTCGCTGCGGTTGTACTCGCGCCCTTGTTCTTTAACGGCTATACGAGCGCGGTGATGCACGAAGGCAAACTCGCGATTTTGCGCATGCTTGCCGTCACTATGGTGGCAATGTGGCTTGTCAAGTGGCTTGAGGAGCGCCGCGTACGGCGTACCCAAGCGCCGCTACCGCTGCACTCGCCGCTGGCGCTCGCGGTCTTGCTCCTTGTCGGCATGTATTTGCTCACCACCCTCACCGCGATTGATCTGCACACCGCGCTCTTTGGTTCGTACCTGCGCCCGCTGGGCTTGCACGGATTCCTTACTTACGTGGTCATGTTTGTGATGCTGGCGCAAGGGCTACGCACGCGCCAACAACTCGACCGGCTGATCGCCGCGATCATTCTCCCCAGTTTCCCGATTGCGCTCTACAGCATCCTCCAGCGCAGTGGTCTCGATCCGTTGGCGTGGACCGTAGAATTCGACGGACGCGTGGGCGCACAGCTGGGCAATCCGATTTTCCTGGCTGGCTATCTGATCATGGTCTTTGCGCTCACACTCGGACAGATTGTCATCGCGCTGCGCTCTTGTTTGATCGAAAAAGAGGCGGACACGCGCGCTGCCGACATTTCGCGCGCGGCGAGTTACAGTGTGATCGCCATCGCGCAGTTCGTTGCGATTTTTCTGTCAGGCAGCCGCGGCCCCTGGTTGGGAATGTTCGGTGGAATGGTGTTCTTTCTTTTGTGCTTGGCGCTCGTCTTGGGGCGGCGGCGGATGGTGTTGGGCGCCATCGGCTTGGGTTTTGCCGGACTCGCATTTTTGCTCATTTTCAACTTGCCAAATACACCACTCCAAGGATTGCGCACGCTGCCCGGATTCGGCAGATTGGGACAGTTGGCAGACAGCACTGCCGGATTTCGTTTATACACTTGGGAGAATGTGGCGCGCCTTGTCCTGCCGCACGCACCGATTCAATTTCCTATGGGCGCGCCAGATTCGCTGAACGTAGTCCGACCCCTCGTCGGGTATGGCGCGGATACGTTAGTGCTCATCTATCGCCAACTCGCTTTGCCTGATCCGTACAGTCCGCTGTTGCAAACCGATCGAAGTCACAACGAGACGTGGGACATTCTGGTGACGACCGGTTTGGGGGGTTTTGGCGCGCATCAATTTCTATGGCTGTGCCTTTTCGGGTTGGCGCTGCGCGGCTTGGGGTTGGCGCCGACAAACCGCACGCGCAATTTGTTCGTCGGACTGTGGGTCGCTCTGATGTTGAGCGGTGGGCTGGGCGCGCTGCTCTTGAATCAAGCCAAATATCTTGGTCTGATTTTGCCCGCGAGCAATCTTGCGGCGGTATCGCTTTACCTCGCGTGGTTTGCGTTGCGGCAGGACGCGCCACCCGCGATGACGCATCGCCCCCAGCAAATTTTGCTCGCTGCGTTACTGGCTGGCTTGGTTGCGCACTATATCGAAAGTCAATTTGGTCCCAATATGATCGCGACGCAAACGCTGTTTTGGATATTTGCCGGAATGCTGGTCGTCGTCGCCAAGCGGCTGCAATTTGATCGGATCTCTATCCCGCATCTACAAGCCGCGCGATCCCTGTCCCGCGTTCCAACATGGATCGGTTCCGTTTCGAGTTATGCCCTGATCGTTGCCCTCATTCTGGCGATCTTGATTTTTGAGTTCGTGACGATTCGAGAGGGCACAACCGACGCGCCAGGAATTTTGTGGCAAGCCCTCTCTTTTAACCCAGTGCTCGGAATAACTTCGTACGTCGTGCTGGCTCTGCTCGCGGTGGTGTGGCTGCTGTCTACTTTGGTTGTCTGGTCCGAAATGCTCCGCGCCCGAATACTCAGCTTTCAGGGAGATGGACGCCGTGGCTTGATGTGGGTTGCCGCGCTCTCAGCGGGGTTGGCGATTTGTTTTGGGTTGGGCTTGGCGCTTCAGCTCTCTACGCTCGCCTCCATTCCAAGATCGGGCATCAGCACGCCCGACGCGCTCATTTTTTTTGATCGAACAGTCGGCGTGGTGGATTACTTTATGGTGAGCGCCTCGGCGCTAATCCTGTGCACGGCTATTGGTATCGCCATCGAGTCCGGGGCGGCGACGATGCCCCGGATTGCCAACAAGTGGTCCTTGGCAGCCCTTGTCCCGCTGATCGTTGTGACCGGAATGTGGGTCACGCTCTTTGACCTGAACCCGACCCGCAGCGACATGGCTTATCGGCTGGGTAAAACGTTCGCGGATCAAGGGCGGCAGGACGCGGCAATTGTGATTGGACAGCGCGCGCTGCACCTGTCACCCGCGGCGGATCAATACTATCGGGTGCTGGGCAGAGCACTTGTGGAAAAAGCCAACACGGCGAGCGCGAATGCGACACCGCGCCACGCCGCTAATGCCGCATACGACGCGCAGATTTCTGTCGAACAAGTCCTCTTGTTGGACCCGCGCGCGATCACCGCGTTAGGTCGCACAGATTTGCTTTATGCGGCGCAGGCGATGCTTTTGCGCGCGCGCGAGCTCAACCCCTTGTACGTGGATCACACCCTTAATCTGGCGCGGTTATACCTTCCCGAATTACCAGTCAACACGCCGGCTAAAACCCAACTTGTCGAGCGCGCCGGGCAACTCTATAGCCAAGCCATTCGCCTCAACCCGAACGACGCGCGCTTGTGGAACGAAGTAGCTGACTTTGATTTGGTCTATGGCAACGATTCCGATGCCGCGCTGCAGAAATTGGGCGAGTCGCGCGCGCGCGACAACAAACTTGCTGAAACCTATTTGTATTTAGGCAAGGCATACGCGACGAAAAAGGATTTCGCCAAAGCGAGTGAAGCGTACCAGCAAGCGGTTGCTTTGCAGCCCCAATTCGCAGAGGCGCACAGCAAATTGGCGTTTGTGTACTATCGACAAGGGATGTTTGCTCAAGCTATTCAAGAGTACAGGAACTATATCGAACTGGCGCCCAACTCGTCGTATCAGTGGGAGGCGCACACGAACCTGGCATTGCTCTATCAACAAACCGGGGATTTCCCAAAGGCGCTCAGCGCCGCACAGATTGCCATGCGCACCGCGCCCAGCGAAGAGGTTCCGTCCATCCAAAAACTGGTAGCGCTGTTGCGCGCGCAGTCAGGCCTGCACTGACATTGTAATTCACGTTTTTGAGGAGGCGGTCCAGTGGAACTCGAACAACGCGTCAAAGCCCTTGAATACGAGATGAAAGTGCTCAAAAGCGAAATTCAACGCACGCTCTTGGATATCCAAGAGCAAATTTTGGTGCATTACTATCCTGCGCTGCGCACCGAGGAAACCGGGGTGCCCGAGTCCGCTGTCCAAACCGTCGAAGCGTTACGCGCGCGTCCGTCGGGACCCGATGGCGATTCGGGCGCAAGCCGCGCGGCCAAGCCCGATGGGCTTGATGCGGCGCGGGGCGCGGCGGAACAGAATCAACCTCTCGCCGTGCGTGTGAGTGAGCCGGGCAACAGCGCGCCGCAACCGGAACCGGCCCGAACCGAAACGCCCGCACCCAAAGTGCGCCAAGTCACGCTCGACGAGGTTCGTTCCACCCAAGTCGAAACACTGTCGCCGGAAACTACGAGCCAAATGAGCCGGCTGCTCGAATGGGCATTGAACGGCGCGGCGCAAATTGGCTTGGAACGCCTCAAGCCGTTGATTCAGCAAGCGGCAAAACAAAAAATTCTGTCGCCCGATTTGCAGGACGTACTCATCCGCATTGCGCCGCTCAATCGCCGGACTGCGCCAGACACGGTCGGGATGCGCGAAGTGATCCAGGTCATCACGCAGCTCGACGTGATTCTCGGCCGCCCGACGGACATCCAAGAGGCATTGGCATTGATTGAGGAGGCGAAAATTGGATAAGACGATTGTGACGGCGTTACTCGTCATGGCCGGGGTGATTTCGGCGGTGTTTGTCTTTAATTCTATTTTTCCCGCCATCACGCAAAGCGGCGAGGCGATTGCCAACATGCAGGGGCGCTATGACGAACGCATCAAGACCCAGGTCGAAATCATTCATGCGACCAATTCAGGCGCAGAGGTCGTGATTTGGGCAAAGAATATCGGCGCACTCCCGATCAAACCAGTGGCAAGTTCCGATTTGTTTTTTGGTCCAGAAGGCAATTTCATCTTTAGGACTCGTCCATAAATAAGTTGAGCACTTTTCCACAAAAAGCCGGCATGAAATCGTTTACAATGGCGATTCTTGGGGCACTTTAATGGCAAACTGCTCAAGTTATTGTTGGACGAATCCTTAGTTGGTAGGAGAGCTCTCGTTGCGCCATGAGTTGGACTCGTGGCGCGGCGAGGGTTGCGAGTTGAACTCGCACGGCTGGCGGCGCAAGAGTCCAACCATGTGGTGAGCATAGGCGAACCATCTTGCGCCAACAAAGATTTCGAACAGGATTTACAGGATTAACAGGATTAGTTTCTTGTCCTGTTAATCCTGTAAATCCTGTCGAACAGTATGGAAACGGCAATTACGGCGCTCATTATCATCGGCGTCATGATGCTTGCGATTTTGGGACTCTCGGACCGTGCGCTCTCGGCGCAAGCCGCTTTGACAGACGCGTCGCTCGCGCTGCAAGAACGGGAAGGCGAACGTGTTCGCACCATCCTCACGCCGACCAACGTTGCGGTTGATCCGACAGGCGAGATTTTGCAGGTGACGGTGAGAAATTCCGGCGCGACGCGTCTCGCCGATTTTGCGCGTTGGGACGTGATTGTGGAATATGCCGATGGGGTAACGACTCAGGTGCGTTGGTTCCCGTACGGCACACAAGTGAATGAATGGACGGCAGAGATTTATCAAGACGCCGGCGCGAGCGTTCCCGAAGTCTTTGATCCGAATTTGCTCAATCCCGGCGAAGACCTGCTGGTGACGGTCAATCTTTCCCCGGCGATTGCGGCTGGTTCGACGAATCGTTTTACGTTGGTTACGCCGAACGGCGTGGCGGCGGCTGTGACCTTTACGCATTGATGGAATGCACGAGAGGGATTGGATGGATACGACAAGCTCACCACTGGCGCTGGATAGCAACGCGAAATCGCACGCGTCGCTTCAACTGCTCACCTTTTGTTTGCAAGAGCAAGAATACGCGCTCGCCGTGGCGAACGTTGTACAGGTCGCCCGCATGGTCGCTGTGACGCGCGCGCCGAAAGCGCCCGCTTATGTACAAGGGCTGATGAATTTACACGGGCAGGTGATTCCCGTCATCAACCTGACGCGTTTGTTTGGTTTGCCCGAGCAAACGATTGATTTAGATACGCAGCTATTGATTGCAATGCACAAGGGGCGCACGGCGGCGTTCATTGTGGATGTTGTTTCGCAAGTGCTCGTGCTCACGCCGGAGCAAGTGGAACGCCACGAGGACATTGTGCACGCGCTCGCCTATCTGTGTGGGGTTGGAATGGTGGGCGAACGCTTGCTTTTGATTCTCGACCTCGACGCGTTATTTAACGATATCGTGTTCGCGGACGGGGAATTGCACCAGCGCCAAGAGGTGTTTGCATGAATGCCGCATATTCCCCCGATCCAGCCGAGCATTTGTATGACGGCAGTTACGACGCGATCCACCGCCAAGTTTGGCGCGGGGATGCGTCGGCGCCCGCGCTGGAATTGACGTCTGCCGAGCATGAAAAATTCCGCGCCATCGTTTCGGAACACACGGGGTTGGACTATCCAAAAGACAAACGGGAGCAGCTGGCGCGCGCGTTGGCGCAAATTATGCCTGCGGCAGAATGTTCCACCCTGGAGGAATTGTATGCCGTGTTGCAGCGCGCCGCTTCGACCAGTGCGCTGTGGGATGAATTGGTCGGCGCGCTGACGATCGGCGAGACTTATTTCTTTCGCAATACGAATCACTTTGACGCGCTGGAAAAAAGTATTTTGCCTGAACTTTTGGCAGCGCGGGAACATTCGAACCGGCGCTTGCGCCTATGGAGCGCCGGTTGCGCGACCGGCGAGGAACCCTATTCGCTTGCCATTCTCATCCGCGAACTCGTGCCGCAGCCCGAAAGTTGGAACATTTCGATTTTGGCAACGGATATCAATCGCGAATTGCTGACGCGCGCGCGGCGCGCCGTGTATAGTGCGTGGTCGTTTCGCGGCGTCGCGCCCGCCATTCAAGAGAAATACTTTCACGCAGTAGGTGACAAGCAGTTTGCGCTAGACGAGGCGGTCAAAGGTATGGTGACGTTTGACTATTTGAATCTCGTGAGTGATGCGTACCCATCGCTCATCAACAACACCAACGCGCTGGATTTGATTCTTTGCCGCAATGTCACGATCTATTTTAGTGAAACAGTTACGCGCGCCGTGTTGCAGCGCTTTTACCAGTGCCTGCTCGAAGGCGGTTGGCTCATTCCGGGACCGTCCGAACCGAATCTTTTGTTTTATGGCGCGTTCGAAGCGCGCAATTTCCCCGGCGCGGTGATTTATCGCAAGAGTCCAGCCCAATCTCCTGCGCTCACTTCACCTGCCATCATCGCGCCGCCGCCCGGCAAGTCCGGTAACGCGCCCGACCTCACCCCCTGCCCCTCTTCCTTCACCGAGTTCAGGACAGGCACTACAAAGAGAGGGGGGGTGACCAAAACGCCGCCGCTCGCGAAACCGCTCCCCGTTGCCGACGCGACGCCTGCGACGCCTCCGCCGGATGCGTACGCTGCCGCCGTTGCCCAGCTCGAGGCGGGACGCGTGGAAGAGGCGCTGACGCAGCTGTATCGCAAACTCGATCAGGATGCCGCTTGCGCTCCGGCGTACGCGCTCATCGGACGCATTTATGCCAATCAAGGCAAACTCGAAGATGCCCAGCATTGGTGCGAACGCGCGCTGCAAGTGGACAAGCTCCATCCCGGGCCCTATTTCACCTTGTCGTTAGTTTACCAAGAAAATGGCATGGCCGATTCCGCGATTGATGCGCTCAAGCACGCGATTTATCTCGACCGCGATTTCGTGATGGCGCATTACAACCTCGCCTTGTTGTACGTGCAGCAACACGAACGTGAGCTTGCGGTCAAGACCTTGCAAAACGTGGATCGTCTGGTGCAAAGCAAGCCGCGCACTGACTTGATTCCCGAAGGCGACGGGTTGAACGTAGGGCGGCTGCGTGAATTGGTTGCCATTCATTTGACACAGGACTAGAACCCATGAACACGCACGGCAAAATTCTCAGAGCCAACGGGCACGCGCCGGGGAACGGCAGCGACCAGCACACGAGAACAGAGCGCAAGCTCACACCGCCCCGGCAGAATGCGTCAAGCGCGGCGGCGACCGGGCACATGACGGATGACAAACTCAAAGCGATTCTCGCGGAACGCGCCAAGCTATTGGCGCGCGTCCGGGAACAACAAACCGGCGCGTGCACGCAGCTCGTCGTTTTTGTTCTGGCAAATGAAAAATACGGTATCCCGATTGAATTTATCGCCGAGGTCCAACCACTGCGCGATGTGACGCCGGTCCCCTGCACGCCTAGTTTTGTCGTCGGCGTCATCAACATTCGCGGTTCGATTTATTCCGTGATTGACGTTCGCAGTTTGTTCGGCGTGCCGCCGACGGAGCGCACCGCTGCCGCCAAAGTCATTCTCGTCAAAGGCGCGGGCATGGAACTCGGCATTCTCGCCGACGATGTAAAAGGCGCGGCGAGTGTCTTGTGGAGCGACATCAAGCCGGTGCTGGCGTCTCACGCCGCAGCAAAAGAAGAATTCATTCGAGGCGTTACGCAAGACATGATGACGATCTTGAATCTCGATGCGCTGCTGCATGATGAAAGGATTATCGTGCGCGAAGAGGTCGTGTAGCGTCCAAAAACCCGTTTTCCCGAAAAGGCATCGCGTACGGTTGAAGCAAAAAAGAAAACGGGTTTTGGAACGAAGGGACTTGCACGGAGGAGGGCAATATGCCAAACCTGAGTGTGGATTTATACGATGACGCCTATCGCGTCATTCTCGCTCGACTGAATGTGGTTTGCACCGAAGCGCAAGCACGTTATCTGGAAAGTTTGACACCGCGCGCGCGGTGGAAGGCGCGGCATCTGCCGCAGCGGTTGGGACACAATCTGACTTTTAACCAATTTCAACAGCAATTTCTCAAAGCGTCCGGTCACGACGACGACGACGCGCACCTCTGAAAAATATAGAGATGTGGTTGGCACGGCAGTTGGGCTTGGTTGGCATTGTTGGCACAGCAGTTGGACCGCTGTGCCCGCACGGTTTCGGAGTTCAACTCCGCCCTTTGCGGGTAAATGAGTGCAACTCATTTACCAACATTGGATAAACCAGGGAGCGTAAAAATGCACACGTTGAATAATGTGAAACTAAGTGTGAAACTGATCGGCGGGTTTTTGCTCGTGGCGGGCGTCATCGTCGTCGTCGCAGTCCTGGGATTTACGACGATGGATACGATGCATCAGGCGCAAGATGATCTGTACAACGGAAACCTGCTGCCCATCCAACATTTGGGCATGGCAGAATCGAAGGCGTACGAGCTGCGCGGTGACGTGTACAAGTTTCTTTTGCTTCCTGCTGAGCGGAGCAAGCTCAAAGACAAGATCACGACCGCGCTCGGCTCCGTTGACGCACTCGTGCAAAAGTATCGCGTAACGGACACATCGGAAGAAGAAAAGGCAGAACTTGCCAAGTTCGATGCGGCATGGGCGGCGTACCAAAGAGAGGTCGCGGAGATTCTGGCGCAGACTCAAGCTGGCAAAGACCAAGAGGCGATTGTGACGCTGTTGGATGGCGGCGCGGCTTCCAATGCGCGCAAAGCGATGGACACGGCGCTGGGGAATATGATCGAGCTGAACGTCGCACAAGCCGAACAAGTAGACAAGGAATTCGACACTACAAGCACCCAGTCACGCATCATTTTTGTCGCGGCGGTGCTCGTTGCGTTATTCCTCGCATTGGGTTCGGGTTTCCTCCTCACGCGCCTTATCACCACTCCACTCGCGCAAGGCGTCAAGATGATGCAGGAAATGGAAAAAGGTCATTTGGGAATGCGTTTGAAGATGGAACGCCGGGATGAAATCGGCGCGCTGGCGCGCGCGATGGATCATTTCGCCGATGATTTGCAGAACATCGTCGTCGCGACGATCAAGAAAATCGCCGTGGGAGATTTGAGCAGTGACGTGACGGTAAAAGACGCGCAAGACGAAATCTCGCCCGCGCTCAAAGCGACGACTGAAGCGCTGCGCGGTCTCGTTGCTGAATCCAAGGTGCTCACCCGCGCCGCCGTAGACGGCAAACTCGCCACCCGCAGCGACGCGTCCAAATTTCAGGGCGGCTATCGCGACATCGTGCAAGACATGAACGACACCCTCGACGCGGTGATTGCGCCTGTCAACGAAACGCAGCAGGCGCTCGGCGAAATCGCACGCGGCGAACTTGCGGTCAAACTGAACGGACACTACAAGGGCGATTACCAGAACTTGCGGCAGAGCATCGAAACGATGCTGGGCGGCTTGCGCAACATCGCCGGGGCGTCGCAATCGTCCGCGAATAACATCATCTCGGCGAGTTCGCAAATTCTTGCCTCGTCCACGCAGATGGCGGCGAGCACCCGCGAACAAGCCAGCGCCGTCAATCAAGTCACCACCACCGTCCGCGAAATCAAATCGTCGGCGGAACAAGTGGCGCAGCGCGCCCAGGGCGTCGCCGAAAGCGCGAACCGTGCGGTGCAGGTGGCGCAGCAAGGCAGCGCGGCGGCGAATACTTCGCTTGAATCTATGGAAGACATTCGCGCCAAAGTGGAGGCGATTGCGGAAAACATTCTGGCGTTGTCGGAACAGACGCAGCAGATCGGCGAAATCATTGATACCGTCACGGACATTGCGGGACAGTCGAACATTCTGGCGCTGAATGCCGCCATCGAGGCGGCGCAAGCGGGCGAAGCGGGCAAGGGTTTTCGGGTGGTGGCGGACGAAGTGCGCTCGCTGGCGGAGCAATCGCGGCAAGCGGCGGCGCAGGTGAAAGTGATCTTGGGGGACATCCAAAAGGCGACGAATCTGGCGGTGATGGCGACGGAGCAAGGGACGAAGGGTGTGAGTGCGGGGCGGGAGCAGGTGCAGCGGACGGCGGAGACGATTGGACAGTTGGCGGAGGTGGTGGAGCAATCGGCGACGGCGGCGCAGCAAATTGTGGCGGGGGTGGAGCAGCAGACGATTGGGTTGGATCAGATTGTGATCGGGATGAACGACATCAACAGTGCGGCGCAGCAGACGGCAGCGGGGGCGACCCAATCGCAGAGAGCGGCGCAAGATTTGAGCGAACTCGCCGGGAATCTCAAGAGTGCTGTCGCACAATATCGGATGTAGTAACGAATTCATTCGTTAATGGAAGAGCGTCTATGTTTGATTTGGATGACAACCTCATGCGGCAGCTGCGCGAGACTTTCAAGATCGAAGCAGCCGAACATATCCAGGCGTTAAATCGCCTGTTGTTGGCGTTGGAGCAAAATCCGTCGGCGCAGGATCAAGCCAAACTCATCAAAGAAGTGTTTCGTGAAGCGCACAGCTTGAAAGGCGCGGCGGGCGCGAGCGATTTTGGCGATGTGGAACGCGTGGCACACAAATTGGAAACCGTGTTCGGCGTCGCCAAGGCGGCCAAGCTCGCGCTGACACGCGAACTCTTTGATTTGTTGTACGCCACCGTGGATGCGATTACAGTAATCGTCGAAGCGACGTTTCAAGAACAGCCGCACGGCATTGACCTCGACGCGCTGCACGCGCGCCTCGAAGCGGCGGAACACGGTAACGTCACCGCATTAGAGCGCGTCGATCCGGAACTCGGGCTGGCGCCAGCGCCCGTCGCTCCGACGCCTCCGCCCGCTCCGACAGAACCCTTGCGGCAGGTCACCGCGCCCGCTGCCGCGCCCGCACCGCAAGCGCCGCGCGTTAAAATGTCAACGCTCGACGGTGGCGCACGCGACACGATTCGCGTGTCTACGACCAAAGTGGACGCGTTGATGACGCAAGCGGGCGAACTGCTGGTGGCCGGTTTGAAAATTGACCAGCGTCTGAAACAGGTCGAAGCGATGAGCGCCGCGCTCGAAGAAATCAATCGCAAGTGGCTCAAGATCCGCGCGGCAAAATCGAATCTCGCGCCCTCGAGCGACGACGGCGCCGTGCAAACCCTGTTAAAGTTGCTCGAAGAGAACCAAGAGAGTTTACGCACGCTCTCGGCGAACATGGGCGACCTCAAACGCGGTTTTTCCAGCGATGCGCTGCACCTCGCGCGCGTGGCGAGCGAGGTAGGCGAAGGTGTGATGAAGGTGCGGATGCTGCCGGTCAGTTCGCTGTTCGACGCCTTCCCGCGGCTGGTGCGCGATCTGGCGCGCGGGCAAGGCAAAGAAGTGGAATTGGTTTTGGAAGGCGGCGAGACGGAACTCGACCGTCAAGTTCTGGAAGAAATCAAAGACCCATTGATTCAGCTGTTGCGCAATGCGGTAGATCACGGCATGGAAACGCCGGAAGAACGCGTCGCCGCAAGCAAACCGCGCACCGGCGCGATTTCCGTCAAAGCGTTTCAAAAAGGCAACAACATCATCATTCAAGTCGCGGACGACGGCGGGGGCATCAACTGCCGTCAAGTCAAACGCGCCGCGGTAGACCGTCAGCTGCTTTCGGCAGAGGACGCCGAACGGCTGAGTGAAGAAGAAACGCTGCGTTTGATTTTTGCATCGGGTCTTTCCACCAAAGCGATAGTGACAGGAATTTCCGGACGCGGCGTGGGCATGGACGTGGTGCGGCAAAACGTCGAAGCGCTGCACGGCCAAGTCAATGTCGAATCCACCGTGGGAAGCGGCACGACATTCACGCTCACGCTGCCGCTCACGCTCGCGACGACGCATCAGTTGTTGGTTCAGGTCGGCGATCAAACCTTTGGCATTCCGATCTCTGCGGTCGAGCGCATCGAGCGCGTCTTGCAAAAAGACGTGGCGATGGTCTCGGGGCGACGCGCGATTTTGGTGAATGGCGAGCCGGTGTCCGTCGTGCGGCTCGCCCAGATCCTGGAAATGAAAGAATCGGAACAGCATGTTGACGCGGATGGCAAGCTGCCGGTCGTTCTTCTCGGTTCGGTGCGCAAACGCATTGCCTTTATGGTGGACGACGTAATCGGTCAGCAAGAAACGGTCGTCAAGAGTTTGGGCAAGCAGCTGGCGCGCGTGCGCAACATCGCGGGTGCGACGATTCTCGGTTCGGGACAGGTCATTATGACGTTGAATCCGTCTGACTTGATGAAAACGGCGCGTGGCGCTGAAACGCGTTCCGGCGAAGTCAAGACCGCCGCGTCGAGCAAACCCAAGGCGAAAAAAGAGCGCCGCGTGTTGGTCGTGGACGATTCGCTGAGCACGCGTACGCTCGAGAAAAACATCCTCGAAACTGCGGGCTATAAAGTCTCCCTCGCCACCGATGGGCGCGAGGCGTTGAACGTGTTGAACGCCAACGGCAATTTCGACATTATTGTTTCGGACGTATTGATGCCGGGCATGGACGGTTTGCAACTGACGCAAATGGTGAAAAAAGATGTGAAGCTGAAAAAGATTCCGGTCGTGTTGGTTACGTCGCTCGATTCGCGCGCCGACAAAGAGCGCGGGATGGAAGTGGGCGCGGATGCGTATCTGGTCAAGAGCAATTTCGACCAATCGAACTTGTTACAAACGATTGAACAACTCATTTGAAGGATGAAGGATGAAGCAACAAGAAACATTGCAATCCTTCTGCCTTCATCCTTCCGCCTTCATCCTTTGTTTTATGATTCGCATTTTGGTGGTTGACGATTCCGCCGTGGTGCGGCAAAGCACAAAATTCATCTTGGAAAGCGACCCGGAACTGCAAGTGGTCGGTGAGGCGGGGAACGGCATCGAGGCGTTGGCGCTGGCGGAACGCTGCAAGCCCGATGTAATCACGATGGATGTGCAAATGCCGCGCATGGACGGTCTGGCAGCGCTGCGTGAAATTATGGCGGCGCACCCGGTGCCTGTTGTGATCGTGACCGGCTTGGATTTGGAACGCGAAACGGAGCTCTCGACGCAAGCCAAGCAATTGGGCGCAGTGGCAGTCTTGCAGCGTCCTGCTGGATTTACCGATCCCGCATACAAAAGTTTTGCCGCACAACTGGTGCGCCAAGTAAAAGCGATGAGTGCAATCAAAGTGATCCATCGAACCAAAAGCGCGAACGCGGTGAGTGTCAACCTCGCACCGCCCGCTGTCGCGCGCAACACGACGCGGGTCAGTCCCCAAGTGCTCGCGATTGGCGCATCTACTGGCGGACCTGCGGCGCTCCGCGTTTTGTTGGGCGCGCTGCCTTCCACCTTTCCGCTGCCGATTGTCATCACACAGCATATTTCATTTGGGTTTATTGATGGGCTTGCCAGTTGGCTGGACGACGCGTGTGGATTGCGGGTGTGCATTGCCAAGCACGGGGAGCGCATAGAAGCGGGACACATTTATCTCGCGCCCGACGACGTGCATTTGCGCGTGGAGCATTTTGGACGTTTGCGTTTGACGAACCAAGCACCGTTCTGCGGACACCGCCCTGCCGTGAATGTCATGTTTCAATCTGTCGCCGATTCGTACGGCGCAGCGGCGTTGGGCGCGCTGTTGACCGGGATGGGCGCGGATGGCGCAGCGGGCTTGTTGGCGATGCGACGCGCGGGCGCGCTCACGATTGCCCAAGACGAATCGAGTTGCGTCGTTTTCGGGATGCCGAACGAAGCTATCAAACTGGGCGCGGCGCTGCACGTCGCCCGCCTCGAACGCATCGCCCCAATGATCTGCGGAATGGTCAAGGAGTTGGCACAATGATTCGGGTATTGGTCGTAGATGACTCGCCGACGACGCGTCAAGCCATTGTCGCGATGTTGGAGACGGATCCGGAAATACAAGTAATCGGTCAAGCATGTGACGGGCTTGAAGCGGTGGCGTTGGCGGCCGGGCTCAAGCCCGACGTGATCACGATGGACATTCACATGCCGAATATGGACGGCTACGATGCGACGCGACAAATTATGCGGATGAATCCGACACCGATCGTCGTTGTCACTAGCGTGTCGCAGCAAGAATTGGTTCATCGCGGGCTCGATATCTTGCTCGCGGGCGCGTTAGAAATCGTGCAAAAGCCGAGCGGACTGAATGGTTCAGGCATGCAAGTGATTCGCAGCGAATTGGTGACCAAAGTGCGCGCCGTGGCGCAAGTGCGCGTGCGTGCGTCGTCTCAATAAAGTTGTCGAAAGGGCGCGGTCATGAGCACCAAGATTCTTGTCATTCGCGATAGCCGCACGGAAGCACTACGCACGCGCCTGATTTTGGAGCAAGCGGGTTTCCGCGTGCGCGTGACGACCGACGGCGCGGCGGGCTTGCAGCAGGCGGCAAGCGATCCGCCCGATTTGATTTTGCTCGACACGATCCTGCACGGCGTGAACGGTTATGAAACGTACGGCAAACTAAAACTCGATCCAAAAACGAACCGCATTCCGGTTGTCATGCTCGGCAGCGCGGACGAATTGGCGCAGTTGCCTTCGGGCGAACGCGTGGATTGTTTTCTGTCTGCTCCGATTGCCCCGCAAGCGTTGATGGCGAAGGTGCAAGAGTGGTCGAACGGGCGCGGTCACCCCGAGCCAACCGATACGCCTGCGCTCGACGATTCACAGCGCGAACTCGCGGACGCGAAACGCGCGCGGAGCGAGCTGTTGGCAAACATGAGCCACGAGCTGCGCACGCCGCTGCACGAAATCGTGGGCATGTCCGAACTGTTAGCGGGCACGCTGTTGGCGCAGGAACAGCTGAGTTTCCTCAATACGATCAAAGCATCGTCCAACACTTTGCGGAGCTTGATTGGCGACGTTATTGAATTTTCGGAAATTCAAGCCGGGCAGCTGACCCTCGAGCACAAACCCTTTGACTTGGAGGAACCCTTGCAGCGCTGCAGCGACATCGTCAAACCGCGCGCGCAGGAAAAGGGTCTCGGCTTTAGCGCCCAAATCGCGGTCGGCACACCGACCGCGTTGATCGGCGACGCGAAGCGGCTGCGGCAGGTATTGACGAACCTCACGGATAATGCGTACAAATTTACGGAACGCGGCGAAATTACGATTGACGTGAGTGCAGCGAAAATAAGCGACGATGCAGTAGAACTACAGATTCGTGTGCGTGATACAAGCATCGGCATTCCCGCAGAAAAAATCGAGACCATCTTTGAGCCGTTTCAGCAGGCAGATACTTCTTCGACGCGACGTTTCGGCGGAGGCGGTATGGGGCTTGCGCTCGCAAAGCAGCTCGTCACATTTATGCAAGGGCAAATTACCGTGACCAGCGCGTCGGGGCAGGGCAGCGCGTTCCTCATTACGCTGCCGTTCAACCGCCAAACCAGCGCGCAGGCGCAGCCGCAACCTGCTGCGCGCACACTTGCTAGTGCGCTCAGGATTTTGGTCGCCGAGGACAGCCCGACGAACCAACTGATTGCGCGCTCGTCGCTCTCGAAAGCGGGACACACGGTTACGCTCGCGGTGAACGGCGCAGAAGCCGTCAAAGCTTTTGAAGCGTCACGCGCGCAAAGCCAACCATTCGATTTGGTCTTGATGGATATTTCGATGCCCGAAATGGACGGGCTGGATGCGACCCGCGCGATTCGTGAACGCGAAAAAACTTTGGGCGGACATTTGTTGGTGATTGCAATGACGGCGTTTGCGACACAAGAATATCGCGAAAAATGCGCGCGCGCGGGCATGGATGGTTACGTGACCAAGCCGGTGCGCATTGACGAGTTGAATCGCGCGCTGGACGAATTGATGGCGCGGACGCCAGAGTACAACTCCTGCGCCAACGATGTCCACAACAACTCCTGCGGGACCAAGGCGGACACCTGCCCGGTGGATTTGCACGAGGCGCTCGAGGTCGTCGGCGGCGATGTGGATATTTTGCGCGCGGCGGTGGATTTGACGCTCCAAGAAGTTCCAACACAAATTGACAGCTTGCAGGATGCGTTGGCGGCAAAGGACGCGAAACGAATTGAAGCGCAAGCGCACCGACTGAAAGGGATCATGAGCAATTTGGGGGGCACGACCGCGCGCGAGTGTGGGCAAGCATTAGAAAGTTTGGCGGAGAAGGGACAAACCCAGGACGCGCCCGCGCTGGCGCAGCAGTTGGTTAAGGAAATTCAGCGTGTGCTCACGTTTTATGCAACGCCGGGCTGGGAGGTACGCGCGCAGGAGGCGGCGAATGGCAAAAGCCAGGATTTTGTGTGTGGATGATGATCGCCCGACCGTGACGATCATTGCGGCGGTGTTGAAAAAGGAAGGATATGAGGTCGAGGTGGCGTATGACGGGCAGGATGGTTTGAAACGCGCGGCAGAAATGCGCCCCGACCTCATCATTCTCGACATCATGATGCCGGATATTGACGGGTACGAAGTGTGTCGGCACCTGAAAGCGAATCCCGCGACGGAAAATATCGGCGTGTTGATGTTGACGGCAAAAGGCGATGTGAACAAGCAAACCGACGAGGCATGGAAATTTGCGGGGCGCGTCAAGGACCGGCTGCGTGGTTTTGATTCGGGCGCGCTGGAATTTTTAACCAAGCCCGTCAAAGCCAGAGATTTGGTGCAGCGCGTCAAAGCGGTGCTGTGGGCATCGGGGATTGGATGAGGGAGTCAGTGAGATGTTTCAAATTGCGTTAATACACAAAGATCATGCGGCGCGTGAAATCTTGGCGCGCGCCCTGCACCGGCGTTTGCACTCGATGGTGACGGATTACAGCTGCATCGAAGATTTGATGTTGACCGAGCTCCATTATGACGTGTTCGTGGTGTACAAAGATTTGGGGCACCATTTGAACGGGGTGCAAGGCGTCAAGCTGATTCGCGAGAAAAAGCCGGATGCTTTGATCATTGGCGTCAGCAACATGCCGAATACCGACCGCGAATTTTTGCCTGCCGGGGCGAATGCGTTTTTGCTGCGTTCGGGAAATGAGGTCGAAGAGTTGCAAGAATTGATTTTGAAAAAAATCGCGCAGTGGGTCAATACACCGCCGCGTCCGCAAGGGGAGTAGGAATTTGCGCTAGAGGATAGAACGCGTATGGCTGGCAAAACTAAAAAGATTTTGTTGATCGAAGGCGACGCACAACTCGTACAGCTCCTCAAATATCCGTTGGAAGAGGACGGCTATACCGTTCTCGCGGCGGCTGATGGCAAAGAAGGTCTGATGCTGGCGCGTCGTGAACAACCCAATCTGGTGATTCTCGATTTCAAACTGCCCACCGCCAAGGGTAACGACATTGCCAAAACACTGCACAAAGATCCCGCGACGAGCCATGAGCGCATTTTGATGATTGCCGACGAGAATCAACTTGAAAATCTCGAGATTGGACCAAAATCGGCGGTGGATGATTATCTCATCAAGCCGTTCAACCCCGTCGAACTCATCAGCAAAGTCAAGCCGCTGCTCATCAGCCCGGAAGACGACAATGCGAAACTGATTTCGACCGGCAATCCCGATCTCGACAACAAGATGGGCGGCGGTGTGCCCATGGGGTCGCTCACGCTTATCGAAGGCGATTCGGGCGCGGGAAAATCAGTGCTCGCGCAGCAAATGATGCACGGCTGTTTGATGGATGGGTACAAACTCTCCCTCTTTACAAGTGAAAACTCGGTCAAGAGTTTGGTCAAACAAATGCGCTCTCTCAATCTCGACATTTTGGATTATTTGCTGCTCGACCATTTGCACATTTATCCGATTGAAACATCGCGGCTAGGCAAACATGCGCCGACGGTGCTCATCAACGCGATGAAACGCGAAAAAGGGCGCAATATGATTTTCATTGATTCGCTGACCTCTTCCATTCCGCAATCGTCGGACAAAGAAGTGCTCGGTTTTTTTGAAGAGGGCAAACGTTTGTGCGGCGATGGCACGACGGTGATTGCAATCGTGCATTCGCACGGGCTGACGCGCGAATTGCTCACGCGCATCCGTTCCTTGTGTGACGCGCATTTGCAGCTGCGCACCGAAGAAGTCGGCAACAAATTGGTGAAAACGCTTGAAGTGACCAAAGTGCGCGGCGCAGAACAAACGACCGGCAACATCGTGAGTTTTGAAGTAGAGCCGGGGTGGGGCATTCGCGTGATTCCAATCAACAAAGTCAAGGGTTAGACCGCTGGTTCGGCTTGTCAACGCGCAGTTGGACTGCGCGTTGACCCACGGCAGTTCAACTGCCTATTTACACTTACTCGACCTATGACCACCACACATTTACCGTTCGAGCTGCCCGAAAAACCCAAGCCCGCGTGCGACAATGGCGCGCGGTGCAGCTTGCGCGGCGTTTTGCCGAAACCATTGCAACAAGCCGCAGACTCTAGCGCGTTCTTGTCAGAATACTTGCACCTCGTTCCGATGAATATGATCGGCGTGCCGGAATACTATCCGAAGCTGTCACGCGATTTGCAGTATCTCGAACGCCGCAATTTGATTTATCCGATTAAAAATGGTTTGTACGTTCACATTTATCCGAATGAAAAAAGTGAACGCGATACGTACGTGCCCATCGAACCGCATTTGAATGTACAACTGGATCACGTTCTACTGGAAGTCGAAGCGCGTTTATTGGATTATGTGGATCAAATTGGCGCGGCGGCCAACAACGACGAAAAACGCAGCGCGTTGAACAAAGCGATTGATGCGATCACGACGCTGACGGGCGAGAGCGGCAAAATCGTGGTTTCCGCGCGCGAATTGGAGGCGCTCAAGTACCTGCTCAACCGCGACAAAATCGGTTACGGGATTTTATCGCCGCTGCTGTATGACGAAGCGATTGAAGATATTAGTTGCAGCGGCGTGGGCCCGGTCTTTGTCGAGCATAAAATTTTCAAGAGCGTCGAATCTACCACCAATTTCGCCGCCGAAGACGATTTAGACGAGTTTGTAATATGGCTCGGCGAAATGATCAAGCATCCGGTCACGGTGCGCAACCCCATCGTGGACGCGACGCTGCCCGATGGCTCACGCATCAACATCGTCTATGGCACCGACGTCAGCAAACGCGGCAGTAATTTTACCATCCGCAAATTCATGGGCATTCCGACGAGCGTTTTCGAGCTCGTGGATTTCGGCACAATGGACTATATGATGGCGGCATATCTCTCCTTTGCGCTCGAAGAAGGTTTGAACATGTTTGTCGCCGGCGCGACGGCTTCCGGTAAAACGACCACGATGAATGCGATTACGACGTTCATTCCACCCGACCGGAAAATCGTGAGCATCGAGGATACTCCCGAACTTCAAGTGCCGCACAAAAATTGGATTCGCGAGACCACGCGCGGTTCGGGCAAAGAAAATACGGGCAGTGAAGTAGGGATGTTCGATCTCTTGCGCGCGGCGCTGCGGCAGCGCCCCGACCGCATTATCGTCGGCGAAATTCGCGGGGTCGAAGGCGCGATTGCCTTTCAAGCGATGCAGACGGGGCACGGCGTCATATCCACCTTTCACGCCGCGTCGGTGGAAAAATTGATTCAACGTCTCACGGGCGATCCGATCAACATTCCGCGCTCGTACGTAGACAATCTTGACGTGGTTTTGATTCAAGCCGCCGTCAAAGTCCCCGGCAAGGGCATGACGCGCCGGGTTTTGAGCATCAACGAAATTGTCGGTTACGATCCGACGACCGAAAGTTTTTCGGTCGTCGAAGCGTTTCGCTGGAATCCCGCCACGGACACGTTCGAGTTCCCGGGCTTTATGAACAGTTTCGTGTTGGAAGAAAAGATCGCGCTCAAACGCGGCATCCCGCCGTTCAAGCGCAAAATGATTTACACCGAGCTCAAGCGCCGCGCGAAAATTTTCCAACGCCTGCACCTCGAAAAGAAACTCAAGAACTTTTACGAAATCTTTGCCGTGATTGCCCAAGCCCAGCGACAAAAGTTATTGTGAGCGGTATAGTACGCTTCGGCTAGCCAATTCGGGGTATTGAGGCGCGCGTGGGTCGAGTGTTACACTGAAAATATAGCAGTGAGGTGATGGCGATGGCAACGGTAGCCGCAACATCCAACAATCGAATTAGAAATTATTTTGAAGAGATTACGAGCTATGACCTCTTTCAGCAGTTGACGTACATGTCTGCGACGGCGGCTGCCGGAATCTCGCGGGCGCGCACGTTTCAACTCGCGCGCGAGCTGGCGTGTCCCCCGGCGCGTTTTTTCCACAATATCCATCAGGTCGCCGAAAATTTGCGCTACAACTATCCCGACGCGGTGCGCCTCATCGGCGAAACCGCCAAGCCCGATTTGGTCAAAACCTTTCTCTTGCGTTTGTCCGACGCGCTGCGCTCCGGCGAACCGCTGCCCGGTTTTTTGCAACGCGAAGCCAGTGTGATGGGTGAAGCGTACACGAATGATTACACGCGCAGTTTGGAGAGTCTGAAAAAATGGAACGACGCGTACGCGGCGGTGACCGTTTCCTCCGCGCTCATTGTAATCATCAACATGGTCGCGACGATGATTTACAACATCGAGCTTTCGACCATGCTGTTAATGGTGATGATTGCGGTGGCGGCGAGTTTCGGCGTCGCGTGGGTCCTTTTGCGCGCGTCGCCGCCCGATCAAATCAGCGTGCCGCTCCTCCTCGGGTCGGCAGCCCAGCGACGCGCGCGTAAATTGTTTTTCGTCCTCGTGCCCCTCGCGATCATGACCGCGCTGCTGTTGTTGGCGCTCAAGATGGACAAAACGTACGTGCTGCTGGCTTCCGCTGCGCTGCTTCTCCCCGTCGGTTGGACGGCGCGACGCGCGGACAAAGAGACGGTGCGCAAAGATGACGAGATTAGTTCGTTCCTGCGCTCACTTGGCGGTACGGCAACTTCGCGCGGCACGACGTTGACAGAAGCGTTGGCAAGCATCAAGATAGATTCGTTTCCCGCGCTCGAGCCCGACATTCACAAATTGGATTTGCGCCTCAAGGCATTCGGTAAACCGCGACTGTGTTGGGAACGTTTTGGGGCTGAAACCGGCAGCAAACTCGTGCAGCAAGTGATTGGTATTTTTTACGAAGCAATCAATCTGGGCGGCGACCCGGAGCGCATCGGCAAGCTCACCAGCGAGTATTCGATGCGCACGGCAATGCTGCGGCAGCAGCGGCGCGGTGTGGCGGCAACGTTTTCGTGGCTCGTCATTGTCATGCACACGGTCATGTCGGGATTAATGATTTTCTTGCTCGGCATCTTGGGGCAATTCGCGCTCAAGCTGACGGAAGCGGCTAAAGAATTGGAAGAAGGCGGCGCGTCCGCGGCGGCGCTCGGCTTGGGCAATATGTTCAATTTCAATGCGCCGCAAGTGGAATTTTTGGGGATGCTGGTCATTGGCATGATTTTGATTCTCGCCGTCATTAGCGCGTTTGCCATCGTCGCCAGCGAAGGCGCGCATCTCATCAAGATAACTTATTATTTGGCAATTCTGTTGTTCGCTGCGGGGCTGTGTTATATGTTCATTCCAAATCTGGTCCTCATGGTGATGTGAAAATGTCCGCGCTTCATCCGCTTTCTCGTTTTGTGACGGCATGGCAAGCGTCTGTGCCGTCGCCGCGCGCGCCGGGGCGTCCTGCGCCGTCGCGTCTCAACGCGCTCGCACAGTTCATGATTTTTTTGGCGTTGGGCTTGATGGTCGGTGGGCTCATTGGTTCGTATTTGTTTCGGTTTGACCTCGGCGCGCTGCTGCCGGTTTCGCAGAATAGCTCGGCAACGCGCCAGTACATCATTGCCGTTGCCGACAAGTATTGGTACACGCTCGATGCGCTGCAAGCCCGGGCGCAATTGAGCCGTTATGATCCGGCTGAATTGACGACGTTGATGGCTGCCATTCTGCAGGAAAGCAAAAGCAGTGAGACGCGGACACACGTCGCCGCGTTGGCGCAAGCTTTGGATCTGGCGCCGCCCGATTCGCCGTTCGTCGTCGGGCTGACGCAACCGCTGTTGATTCTTGCGGTGGTGACATCGTTGCTGCCGCTGATCATTGGAGTTTGGCTGGTCGTCTTGCCCGCGTGGCGCGAACGACAATTGGAACAGGCACGTCGCGCCGAAGCGGCTGCCTTGGGCATCCCGGACACGCTCGAGTTGGGCACGGCAGGGGCGCGGAGCGACGACGCGGACGGAACGCCAGAGGGGTTGGGTGAGGATGTTGTGCCGGGTGCTGTGGACGATGCGAACCAAATTTCTCCCGATACGGTCATCGGTGCGCCCGATGCCGGAGAGCCGAGTGAGGGCGCGACATTACCGCCGCTCCAGCCCGCTGCACCGGTCATTGACACAGAAGAAGAGGGAGATGAAAAAGCAGCCGAAGATAAAAATCTGTTAAAAGATTTGGCGAATTTGTTTGAAGAAGAGGATGTTTCGTTGTCGGCGCTCGAAGCGCTGGTCAAAAATTTGCCTGACCTTCCGATTGACGAGCTGCTCACACGTGCGCACGAGATGGTGAAACAGCTCAAGAATTTCTTTACGACGCGTCCGTCCGCGCGCCCACAGAGGTGAATCCTATGAACATGTCTACGCACAAAACCGAAATGTTTCGGAATCTCGGACTGATTGGCGTCTTGCTGCTGCTCTTGCTGTTGGGACGCTTTGAGTTGACCTGGCAGTTTTTCATGCAAGCCGCGTTGGTGTTGGCATTTCTCGTGATTTCGTACGTGGATTGGCAGACACAGAAAATTCCGAATGTGCTCTTGCTGCCGCTTGGCGCGCTCACGCTGTTGTTGGTTTTGCTCCAGCCCGGAACGGCATGGATGCGGTTAGCCGGGGCGCTTTTTGCGTTTGTGCCCTTTGCGCTTACGTCCATCGTACATCCGCATCAACTTGGCGGCGGTGACATCAAGTTGGTCACATTACTGGGGCTCTTGTTTGGTTTTCCCAATATCGTGTGGGTTTTGTTAATCGCGGTATTGGGCGGCGGCGCAGTCGCCGTAACGATGCTGCTCACAAAACGCGGGACCGCGAAAACAGAATTGCCTTATGCGCCGTTTCTGTGTTTTGGCTCGTTGATCGTGCTTTTGGTTTTGCCCTTTTACCCGATCTAACGCGCTTGGCATAACACGCCACGGGGTTGTCCGCGCGCTGCAAGTCGCTCGCGATTTGCAGCGCATTTGCGCGCGCGAAAACACCAGCACATTGTCACAGTGCGTCACAATGGTCATCCCTCAATCCTTCGGGACGGACAGGTTTTCGAACGGAACGTAGTGGAGTGAGAAATCTCGGTCCGAAACCGAGATTTCTCACTCCGTTCGAAATGACACATTCCCAATGCTGGCTTGGCGAAAGGCGCGCACGTTCGCCGCGACATCGCCGTGAAAAATCGCGGTGCCCGCGACCAAAACATTTGCCCCCGCCGCGACGATTTCTGCCGCGTTGCCCGGTTTCACGCCGCCGTCCACTTCCAGCCACGCGGACGAGCCGATTGCGTCCAACAGCTTGCGCGCGCGCGCGATTTTTGCCGTACTGGTGGGAATGTAACTCTGTCCACCAAAACCGGGATTGACCGACATGATGAGCAAGAGGTCAACGTACGGTAAAATCTCTTCCACCGCCGACAGGGCAGTTCCGGGGTTGAGGGTGACGCCCGCGCGCACGCCCAGTTCTTTGATGTGCTGAACTGTGCGGTGCAAATGCGGACATGCCTCCACCTGCACCGTCAGTATATCCGCGCCCGCCTTGGCGAAATCCGCCAGATACAGATCGGGCTGTTCGATCATCAAATGCACGTCAAGCCATGCGCCGGTTTCATCGCGCAGGGGCTTTAATGCCTGAACGATAGCGGGACCGAATGTGATGTTTGGGACAAAATGTCCATCCATCACGTCCAGGTGTAGCCAATCCGCGCCCGCGGCGAGCGCCTCGCGGGCGTGCGCTTCGAGCCGCGCGAAATTGGCAGAGAGAACGGAAGCAGCGAGTTTTATCATTTTTCGGATGTGAAACGTTTTGTGCCTTGCGACCAATGCGACATTGTCAACTGACCTGTGTATTATAACTCACCTTACGCAGTGAATGTCATTTCGAGATGGTCAGCCCGCAGGGGCTGTATGGGCTCAGGACTGTCATATCGAACGGAGTGAGATATCTTTCTCGACTGCGCTCGAAACCCGCTCGATATGACAAGTCCTGTGCAGCCGTTCCCTCAATTCTTCATGCGATGAACTGCATCGCCACAAGTTTTGCTCACGCGCAGTTCGCGTGCGAAATCTCGGCGTTCACCAATTGAGATTTCTCGCTCTCCTGCTCAGAAACTTCCGACGCACCGATTGAGTCGTCGGACGGGAAACACGAATCTACGCGAATCCAAACTAATCCCTCAGTGCTTCGGTTCTACGCGAAAATCTTTTTTAGATTCGTGGCGCGGCGTTCGCGCCAATTCGCGTAGATTCGCGTTGACAAAGTTTCTGTTCCCTCAATTCTTCGGGACAAGCATCAAACATCACGCCCGCGCGTGATGGGCATCTCGAAATGACGGTGCGTAAGGTGAGGTATAACTCGCGTTTGACGGCACAGCAGTTGGACTGCTGTGCCGCAACGAACCCGGAGTTAAACTCCGCTCCTGCGAGTAGATCAAATGTCAAGACAACCGTACATGTCCCTTGCCGCCCGGTGGGCGCATTGGGGCATCGTTCTTTTACTCTTGGGTTTGGCAAGCTTGTCCGCATGTAGCTCTGGCGCGGAGGTTGCCGGAAATGTTTCAGAGCAAGGCAGCCCGCGTACGTATGACGCGGTGGTGACCAAGGTGCTGCGCGAGAATGCGGTGCAAACCACCGAAGGCATCGAGACGCACACGACAATCGAGCTGGAAATAACCAACGGTGAACGGCGCGGCGAGCGCTTGACGCTCGAACAAGAAATGATCAACGTGCCGAATGCGCAAACGCTTCAACCGGGAGATGGGGTCATGATCGAAGTGGGGCAAAACCCCGACGGGAGTGAATTCGCGTACATCACCGAATATATTCGCCGTGCGCCGCTCTACTGGCTCTTTGCCCTCTTTGGCGTCGTTACCATCGTCGTCGCGCGCAAACGCGGCATGGCTTCATTGGGCGGCATGGCGTTGTCATTTCTGATCATCTTTCAATTCATCATTCCGCAAATTTTGGCGGGAGGCGATCCGTTGATCGTCGTCATGGCGGGCGCGGCGGTCATTATCGCCGTCACGTTTTACTTGTCGCACGGGCTAAATCGCAAAACGACGGCGGCGATTGTGGGGACGTTGATCGCGTTGGTTTGTACGGGGATCCTTGCGGTAATTTTTATCCAAGCCGCGCGCCTGAGTGGTTTTGGCGCAGAAGAGACCGTGTTTCTCACCCGCGCGAGTGAAGGCGCGTTGAATATACAAGGGTTGTATTTGGCGGGGATTCTGATTGGGCTGCTGGGGATTCTTGACGACATTACCGTGTCGCAAGCGGCGATTGCGTTTCAACTCAAAGCGGCGTCACCGCAAATCCGTTTTTCAGAATTGTATACGCGGACGATGGACGTGGGCAAAGACCACATTGCGTCGCTGGTGAACACGTTGGTTTTGGTGTACGCGGGCGCGGCGCTCCCGCTGCTGCTGCTCTTTGGCAGCAGTGCCGTGTCATTTGACGTCGCCATCAATTTTGAAATGATCGCGGAAGAAATCGTGCGCACGCTGGTTGCCAGCATCGGATTGATTCTCGCCGTGCCCATCACAACCTTTATCACTGCCGCGTGGCTGTCGCGCGCGCGACAAAGGAATCCCGCGCCCTATCCGCCGCCGCCGTCGTTTCCGCCGGATTGGCGCGAGCATTGAACCCAAACCCGTTTTCTCTATCCGCGCGCGTCAAGAGCCACAGCGCGATCAGTCCAAGCAGCGCGTGCGTTGAAACCGGCGGAGCATAACCAGTCGCGATCATCAAGAGCACTGCCCACTCGAGATGTGGCGACGCGTTAACGTCGCGCCGCCAGAACGTCAAAAGCGCAACACCCATCAGCCACGCGCTCACGGCGTACAAAACCCACGGCAGATACAGCGACAACCCAAGCGACCACATTGCTACGATGCCTGTCAAAGCGGGACTGCGCCAGTATGCCAACGCGAACGCGAGGGCGGGAATTGCGGCGGTGGCGTACATCCAACCGGAGGTGCGGCGCGCATACATCCACCACATAGCAAAGGGAGTGGCGACGACGAGCAGCTCTCCCGTGTTGTATAACGCGGAACTCAACGGCGTCACGGTTTGCGCGTGCAGCGCGTTGGCGAGCGCGCCATCCAACAAATACAATTCTCCAACGATCATCGCCGCCGCAGGCAATGTCCAAACGGACAAGCGAAAGATCGGATGTGCGCGCAGAGCAACCATTCCTAACTCGGACAAGCTGAAACCAATCAAGAAACCACGAATCTTTGCGCGAACTCCGCGCGACGAATCTACGCGAATTTTTTCGCATCCCGATTCGCGCAGATTCGCGGGGATTCGCGGTGGAAAATCTTTGCTTTTTGCGTAAAGATTTCGGAGTATGGGTACTAACGCGCTCAGCACTAGCAGATGATAGCCCACCCTTGCCCAGGCGGATGGCGCGACGAACACAAACCCCACGCTCGCGGCGAGCAGCGCGAGCAACATCAGCGAAAATATCCCGCGCAATTCCGCGCGCATTCGCCAGGCGAGCCATCCTGCGGCAACCAAAGCCAAGACGCCGGTCAGCGTAAACGCGAATTGCCCAACGAGCGTTAGCCCTTGATACAACCCGAGCACCGGAGATGTTTTGGGGATAAAGTACGCGCCGCGCGTGAGCGTTCGCCCGACGAGCCACTCGATCACTGCGGCGATGGCGAGCCAGCGGACGAGCTGCGGGAGCGCGAACGCGGCGTTTGTCTCGGCTTGCGCTCCCCGTTGTGCATCAAGCATTCTGCATTCAGCATTGTGCATTGGTGTTCATTCCCAATCGCCTCGCACAAAATCAACCTCTTTGCGCATTGCGCATTGTGCATTGAGCATTCAGCATTGAGCATTCACCATGGTGCATTGATGTTCATTCCCAATCGCCACGTGCTTTCAAGATCAATCCGGTGAGCGCGGTGACGACGCCCAGAATGACAAAGACCCCAATGAGCACGGCGGTATTCGGTGGCGTGGGAGAAGGAATGACGACGCGCTTGACGGGCGGCTCGGAAGCGCCGGGCTGTCCTGTCGTCTGCGTTTGTGCTGGCGCGCTTTCAAATTGGAGATTCGCCCACTGCGACGCGGACTTTTGCCCGTTGCGTTCGCCGTTCGCGCCATCCCACGCCGCAAAGGCGATTGGCGTCACTTTCGTGGGATCGAAACTTTTCATATCCGCGCCCGCTGCTTTGAGGTCACGCGTGAAAATTACGCGCCACTTGGAACCGCTCCATTCGCCAAAACCCGCGACAATTTGCGCGTCGGGCGGCTGCGAGGTCAAGGTGCCAAAGCCGCCTGCGACGAGATTTTCAACCGGCGATTTGCGCGGCAGCGCAAAAAGATTTTTGGCGGCGAACGCGGGCACATAATTCGGATCCGCGTAATCCGAAGGCGCGGGCATCGCGACCCGCGCAAAGGGATATTGGTCCACGTTCATGTTCGGATAGATGGTCTGTATGTCCTGCCAGCCCGTCAGATCCTTTTGCCAATCCGCTTTCCAATGCCAAATGTTGACATTGCCGTCCACCTGTCCCATGCAGACAAAGAGCGGCTGATCGCCGATGGGAAACTGCACTGCCACCGCGTCGCGGAAATCCTGAATGCGCACCATTTCGTCGTTCTTGGTCGGGTCGCTCCACTCGACCAGAATGGCGAGCTGGGAATCGTTATACAACGCGCGCGCGGTGACTGCCTTGACGTTCGTCTGGGGCAGCGCGGGTGCGGTCACTTGCTGCGCGCTCAAGGGCGCCTCGAGCGGAGTTGCCTTTTGCCACAACGCCGCGGCGGGGTCGGTTGCGGGCAGCGCATCGCTCACGTGTGTAGCAACCAGTGTGGGTCCTTGTGAACTGGCTATTGGAATGTTAAAGATTCTCAGCGCGAGCGTCACTCCGAGAATCAAACCAATGACAATGAGATTTTTTCTGCGCATAAAGACTCCGTGAAAGTGAGTGCGATAGTGCGATAGTGCGATGGTGCGATAGTGCGATGGTGCGATAGTACGATGGTGCGATAGTGCAATAGTACGATAGTGCGATGGTGCGACACGCGATACGCGAATGCGTGAAACGTCAAACGTGAAACCTGCGACCTGCGACCTGCAACGTGAAACCTGCGACCTGTGACGTGAGACTTGAGACTTGCAACGTGAAACCTGCGACTTGCGACTTGCGACCTGCGACCTGCAACGTGAAACCTGCGACCTGCGACCTGAGACCTGAACCGTCAACCGTGAATTGTCAGTTCGTAACGTTCGACACAGCGGGCGCATGCGCCATTGGAAACATCCCACGTCGGAAAATCGGCGCGGATGGATCGTGCGACCGCAGGCGCGATGTTCGACGCCCAATCAAAGGTGGGGAAAAAGCACAGCGGGCAGCGCGTGCCGGGGCGCGGCGCGTTAGTTCGCTTGTCCTCGAGGCGTCGCGCCCGTTCGTACAACTCCGCGTGCGTCAGCGTCGCTGCATTCCAAACTTGCTCAAACAGCGCGGTTTGCTGTGCCGCCGTGAGCGCTGAGAACGCGTGCGCCAAAGCGCGGCGATGTGTATCCGGCTGGACGAGCGATACAAACCCGCGGCGCGTCATTCGCGCATCCACGTAGGCGCACCACAACGCGCGGTATCGTTCTGCCGACGCGTTTGCTGCGCTGCAAGGTTCTGAATGTTCGATGCGGTAGCCGAACGCGGGGTCGAGCATGTCGCAGGCGTGCAAAAATTCGTGGCGCACGAATACTTCGAACTGCGCGCGGTTGGCAAAGCGAATTGGCAGCACGCGCAAACAAACGCCAGTGCTATCACGTCCCAGCACCGCGCCTTCTTCTTGTTTCCACCGCGCCTCCAACAGCAACAGTCCTGCGGCGCGCGCGGCGAGTTCGGGAAATTCTGCCCACCGCGCGCCGAACCATTTGCGCCAACCGCGCTGTTCGAACCAAACAAGATGCAGCTGCGCGAACGCTTTATCGCGCTCAGCCGGCGCGCAGCGCTCGTACACCGGATCGGCGAACGAGTGATAATCGCGCACGAGCGCGCGATCACCCGTTTGTGCCGCGTGTCCAAGTTCGACGGCAGTCAGTGATTCGAGCAGCTGCGGTTCAATACGTAGTGTCGGCATATTCCAGGACCGGGCATCCGCCGCAGTCAATGTCTTGCGGCGGCGGCGTCGGGAAAATTTGCGCCGGGGCGCAAGCGTTTAGCTCTGCGCCCAAGCGTTCCGCGTCCGCGCGCACGAACGCGGCGGTGAACGCGGCGAGCTGTTGATAGATCCCGGGCGAGGCGATTTGTGCGACGCGCGCAGCGAACAAATGTATCCAGCGTCCGAGATGATCGCGCAAAAATTTTCGCTGCGCGTCCGAACAAATTTCGGTGTGCTCTGGTTCGGCGTGTGCTCGCGCGCGCGCCTCTTGGAGCGCGAGCACACACATAAATTCCAATTCCGCCGCGAGGTGGTCGGGGCGTTCGCGCACTGCGCCGCCCATTTGAAAACCAAAGGCATTGTAGAAACCGGCAATGTCTGCCAGCTCTTGACTCTGGCGAAATTCGTGCGGCAAGCCGTATTCGGTCTCGTAACACACCGAACCTGTGACGCCGAGCGCGCGGCGATATTCGGATTGCAGGTCGCAAGTTGCAAGCCGCAAGTTGCAAGCCGCAAGTAGCAGGTCGCAGGTCGCAAGCGGCAGGTCGCAGGTCACGACCGATGGGGTTTCCATTCCCAATGCGCGCAGAATCGGTTCCAGCGCATCCGCATCGTCCAACCAATTTTCGGTTGGATATAGAAACGCATCCGCAAGAAAACGATACACCTGCGCGCGGCGAACATTGGTCTCTAGCGTCAACACAAGCACCTCCTTGACCTCTTCGGCGCATTCGGCAGGTTTGGCATTTTTGGCACGTTTGGCGCGTTTGGCACGTTTGGCGCGTTTGGCGCGTTTGGCATTTTTGGCATCTTTGGCACGTTTGGCACGTTTGACTTAAATCGAATTCAAGCGCGCAGTCGACCACGCTCAAACGCGCGACCTCGCGGTCCTTGGCGTCAAAGCCAATCACGGTATCGTTGTACATTTGCCAGACCTTGCCGTTGACAACAGTCTCGTGTACCAACGGTCCCGCTTCGATTTCATAGCGAAAGATCATGCGCTGTGTGGCGCGAAAGAGTTGGAGCACGGCGAGCAAATGGCGCGAGGGCGCGGTGTATTTGGCAATCGCGGCGTCCACGCCGGGACCAAACATTTGGCGCAGATAGGAACGCGGCGCCCAACGCGGGGGAATGTAATAGATGTTCGGCTCCGTGCCGAACTGCGGATAGAGCGGCAGCGCGACCTGTTCGACCTTGACGAGGTAATAGAGCGGATGCTGCGGGTTCTCGACCCAGCTGCCGTCTTGCGCAATGTCCACCAAGCCGTTCATGCGAATTTTGCCGGGGCAGACCGCCATGCAGCGCGTTTCCATCGGCGCGCCTTCGCTCAACGGATCATTGCCTTCGACGCGCGGGTAACAGCCGACGCATTTTTCGCTCGTGCGCGTCGTGCCGCGAAACATGCTCTTTTTGTACGGACATGCCTCGACACATTTGCGATAACCGCGACAGCGACTCTGATCAATCAACACGATGCCGTCTTCAGGACGTTTATAGATGGCTTGACGCGGACACGCCGCGAGACAGCCGGGGTAGGTGCAGTGATT
Organism: Chloroflexota bacterium; assembly: GCA_016209205.1. GTDB lineage: Bacteria > Chloroflexota > Anaerolineae > UBA4142 > SHND01 > SHND01. The sequence goes on along the minus strand of JACQWQ010000042.1, from coordinate 26,526 downwards.
ACACAGGCGCTGAAGGTAAAAAAACCACGTCTGATGTTCGGGCAGTGACGCGCCTTGTTTGCTGATACCGAGGTCGTCGCCTTGGTACGCGGTGGCGGTGTCTTCGTAAAAATTCGGCGCGCGCCATTCCATATCGGGCGGCAAATAGCCCAAGACGTTCTGCATTTGATCCGCCGCTTCAAAGATCGTCAGACCGTTGTAGGTCCCGTACGGCGTTTTGGCATCGCTTTGAGTCGAATCCCACGCGGGCTGTTTACCGGCGGCTTGGTGCGCGGCGTCGAGTTTTTCCAAAATCTTGATGTCCCACTGCTGCGGATAGCCGCCGTACGGTTTCGATTCGACATTGTTCCACCACATGTACTCTTGCCCTTTGGAAAAAGTCCACGTGGCTTTGCACGCCCCGGTACAGGTCTGACAACCGATGCAGCGATTGATGTTGAACACCGCCGCGAATTGTTTCTGCGGATGGGCTTCGGGATAGGGATAGGTCATCTTGCGACCCAACTGCCAGTTGTAAACATCAGCCATGTGTTACTCCTTGTCACGAGTCAGTGTGTTATAATTGGTGCAACTTGCGGCGGAGTGAAACAGAATGAGTGACTTTAATTTCACGGGTCTCATCCTTCGAGAAGACGATGGCTACAGCGCGCTCTGTCCCGAACTCGATGTGGCTTCACAAGGCGATACCATCGAACAAGCCAAAGCCATGTTGCTCGAGGCAGTCGCGCTGTATCTTGAAGGCGCCTTCGAATCAGGATTGCCCTATTTGCGTTCCACTCCTGCGGAAGATGATCCGCGTCAGACCATGCCCGGGCAAATCGTCGCACAGTTCCCCCTGAAGGTAGACATTTCCATTCACGCTCATGCCTAAATTGCCGGTTCTCAAACCGCGCCAAGTGATCCAAGCCCTCGAACGAGCAGGGTTCGTCCAGACTCGTCAGCGCGGCAGTCACGTTCGCTTACAAAAAGGCGAGCGACTCGTCACTGTGCCGATGCACGCGCGTGATCTCAACCCGACTGTGCTTCGCTCCATTCTGCGACAAGCGGGCATGACGCAGCAAGAACTTCGAGCGTATCTGTAGAGTTAGTACGAGTGATACCCCATTTATTCAGCATCTCCCGAATCAACTCGCGCACCCAGGCTTCACCCTTTTGGCGATAGATGCGGTGCGTCGCCAAGAACATCGGGCTGCGGAAAATCGTCATCAACCGCATTTCATCCCAGCCGAGGCGGACGTACTCTTCGATAAAGCACTCCGCCATCGCTTCGAGTTCGCCCGGTTCGCCGGGCAAGACCATCCCCACCAATTCCAGCGGGTCGTCGTTTTCAACTTGTTTGCTCAACATTGCACTGATTCAAATCTGCCAAATTTGCCAAAACTGCCAAAACCGCCAAAATTTTTGCATCTCTTGTCTTTTTGTCTTGTTTGGCGCATTTGGCGCGTTTGGCATGTTTGACCTAATGTTCGTGCGGTTGCAAAGATTCCGCGCCCGCGAGCTTGCCGATCAATACTTGCGGTTTGTGAATCAGCACGGGTATGCACTGAGGGCAAATATATGCTTGCCCATTCTTGAGCACGAGCGGAACGAGCGGCACCTCTTGCACCGTCCGTTCACAATTCACGCATTGCAATTTCTGATTCTCGTTCATCTAATTCTCCTCCCATATCACCCGACGTTTCACGTTTCACGTTTCACGTCTCACGTTTCACGTCTCACGTTTCACGCCTCACGTCTCACGTCTCACGTCTCACGTTTCACGTTTCACGTCTCACGTCTCACGTTTCACGTCTCACGTTTCACGTTTCACGTCTCACGTCTCACGTCTCACGTTTCACGCCTCACGTTTCACGTTTCACGCCTCACGTTTCACGTTTCACGTTTCACGTTTCACGTTTCACGTTTCACGTCTCACGTTTCACGTTTCACCTCCACCGTCCCCCCACCCAAGTACTTGTGCATAAACTCACTCTCATGCCCCGGTGTGAATCCCGTTTCCACTGCGTCCCATTTCCCCTTGCCGTCCATCCCGCCGTCTTCCGCTTTCGTGATTTTCACCAGCGTTTCTTTTGGTACCGTGTTGAGCGCGTGATTATCTGCTTCGCCGCCAAAGATGAACTGCATCCCCGTTTTCTGTTTGTGGAACAGCGTGTCAGTCTGGTGCATTGGCATAGACCAATCGCGTGTGACCGACTGCTGCGAGCCGTAACGCAAGTTGGCTTGATAGCCCGTGCCTTCCGATTTTGCCAAGCCATCGGGACGCGTTTCGTGCGCGTGCACCGATTTTTCGGTTGCCATAAAGGGCGCATGTTTGAGCATGACGATGTGGTACGGATACGCGGGGTTGTATTTCGCGCGCAGCATCAAACGCGACACTTTGTAAAACGGATCGTCGGGCTTCCAGCCGATGTACGGACGGTCGGCGGGATTCGCGTCGACGTAGACGTAATCGCCGTCCTCGATGCCCAAATCTTTTGCCGCTTGTGGATTGATGTGCAGTTGATGATCGCCGGGTCCGGGTAAGCGTTTGTCCATGCGATACGGATCGCCGAAATTGGAATCGAGAATGATCGTCCAGTCCACCGTGCTCCACGAGGAATGGACGCGATGCCGCGTCTTGGGCGTCAGGCAATAAAACGCATAGCCCTTTTCCCACAACGGATTTTTGGAACGCTTGGCCTTGTCCCAACTCATCGCGATATTACGCACCGTGCGTTCCTCCCATCCCATTGCGTCGGGTGGAATGCCGTAATCGTCAGGTTTGACAAAACGCGAAGTGGTGACAATCACGTTCGGCAAGTAAGGCGTCGCTTCGGGTCCTTCGCGGTGCGTGATCATGTTTTCACCGTACTCGATGGCTTCGGGAATGTCGCAGTACGCGTCGAGCCGCCCCGTCGCGGTGTAAAACGGAACGGAATCGTGGACCTGCTCCCAGAACGGAATGCGCGGGTACGTGCGAAAGAGCATCAACGCCGCGCCGGGTTCGCCGTACTTGCCCGCCATGATGTCGTCAAACGTGTAACCGTTCGTCGTGAGCGATGAATCGAGCAAGCGTTGAATGTACACTTCGGGTTTACCTTCAAGGATGAACTTCCAGTAATCGGCAAATCTCGAGTCTCCAATCTCCTTTCCGATTGCTGCCGCGAGCTCTGCCATGATTCGCGCATCGTCGCGCGTGTCGTACAACGGCTTGATGCCGCCTTTCCAAATTTGCAGGAACGGATTCGAGCACGACGCAGTGATTTCGTGCGTCTCGAATTCTGCCCATGAATTTGCCGCGAGCGCGAAATCGGCGTACTCGACCGTCGCGGTCATTTCGATGTCGGTGGTAATGATCAACTCGATGTTGGGGTTGACGTTCTTGATCATCTCGTAATGATGTTTGGCATTGTTCAGCAAGTTGACGTTGGTGACGTACTGCACTTTGGTCGGCGTGGGCATGTGTGTCTTGCCCGTGAACACTTTGCGCCCGTACTTGGGCGTTTCGACAATCAACGGGCGTTCGGAATGATTCCAGTACGCGGGTTCTTCGTCTTTGGTGTACGCGTGCGCGATGATATCTTTGCCCGGCGCGTTCGCGTCCAGGTTCACGTGGAACGGGTCCTCGGCGACCCAGCCCTTGAAACCGGGACCCGTTTCTTTGGAACCTTGAAACAACGCGGCTTTGTAATTGCCTGCCCAGGTGTAGCAGCCCGCGCCCGGTTTGCCGATGTTGCCCGTGAGCATCAACGGCAGAAATTGCGCGCGGTTGGCGAGCGTCGCGTGAAACCAGTGATTGATGCCTTCGCCGATGTGAATCGCGGCGGGCTGAATCGTTGCAATGTCGTTCGCCAAACGCTCGATGAGATTTTTCGGCGCGTGCGTGATTTCGGCGACGCTGTCGAGGTCGTAATCCTTGAGATGCTCTTTGTACATTGTCCAGAGCGTCAAGACCTCAACCGCTGTGCCATCCACTAACTTGACTTGGCCCGACCAATCCAGTTCGGGGTCAATTCCTTTTTTCGCGAGCGCAGCGCCCACGTCGTCGCGCGTGAGCGCTTTCAATTCGCCGCTCGTCGCGTCGCGCACGACGTAATCGCCCAACTTGGCGTACTGCTCCGGGGTGAGTCCTTGCGTTTGGAAACTGTAACTGTCTGGCTCGAGCGCGGGCTTGTAATCGGCAAACACCTCGCGCGCAGCGAGACGCTTTAACGTGTCGGCGCGCAGGTCGTTGAAATCTTCGTCGGATGCTTGCAAGGCCGTGGTGAACGGATGCCCCGGCGCTTGATCGCCGTGCCAGGTGTAATTGGACCAGTTGCGTCCACCCTTTGCCTCTTCTTCTTTCACGCCGCGCACGTGTTCGTCCAACAGCGCGAGCGTGTTGGCAAAACGATACATGCCGTACTTGCCGATGACGCCGAGCAAGCCCATGCCGCCGCGACATTTGAACGTGCGCGTCCCTGCTTCGCCCATCGCCTCGACCATTTCGGGCGGATACCCTTGCTTGAACAAAAATTCCGCGCCCGCTTTGCCCGAATAGCGTTTCGCAATCGCGAGCATGCCGCGCGCAATATAAGCGTACGCCACGTCCCACGACACGGGCAGCAGTTCATCCGTGCCCCGCGCGTCGAATTTGAATTTCGATTTGTTCGCCGCGTCGAGTTCGGGAAAACCCGCGTCCGCCCATTCCTTCCAACCCTTGCGCATCAAGGGTCCTTTGAGGCGGTGCGGTCCGTACATGCGGCGGTGAAAGGTCTGCCCCTTTTTGCAGCCGCGCGGATGCCAGTGTTGCGTCGCCGTGTTGCCATACAGGTCGGCATATTTCGCCACGTCGTAATTTGGCTCGGAACGCAGCACGATGCCGTTGCGCACGAACGAGCGCATTCGACAAGCATGGGTATCGTTCGGCGAGCAGACAAAAGCAAAGCTGGAATCGTAGCGATATTGGTCGCGATAGATTTTTTCCCATTCGCGGTCGGGATAGCCCGCTAGCGGATTGTCCACCGAGATTGGCGAGAGCAATTGGATGCGGAGATCGGTAAAGGGGAGCGCGATGGCGGCGGCGCCGGAAAGTTTGAGAAAGGTGCGGCGTGAAATAGTGGGCGGCATAAGAATCTCCTTAATCGTCAGTTGGTCGGTTGGTCGGATAGTCGGCTGGTCGGTTGATCGGGATGGTCGGTTGGCAGATGATGCAATGCGGCGAGCAAAGAGTCGGGACGCGCGTCAATATGTTTGCACGTAATCAAGAGCAAAGCGTCGGTGGCGAGATCGGCGCGGATGAGTGGAATGTTGGGAAAGAGCACGAGCAGTTGTCCCCAGTGATGAGTGGCTGGTTCATTCGGATTCATGCGATGTAGTTCATCGCCAGAATCCGAGACGCCTGCCACGATGATGGCTTCGGGCAACGTTTCGGCGATTGGCTCGAGCGCGGCTTGGATTGTGGGCGCGCACCCGACCACGCAGACCTCCGGACTGACGGCAAGCATTCGCGCGAGCGTATCCGCGAATAAAGTATCCCCGACAATAAAAATGCGCCGCGCGTGCACGCAGAGAGGATAAAAGAAAGCGCGCGGGGCGTCTATCCGTCATCCCGCGCACAAAGAATGAAAAAAGAGCGATTGTTGATCGCTCTTTTTCTCACAAAGAACTAGCGCATTCTTTGGTGGCTTGACCGAACTGTATGGGGTTAAAGCTGCTCCTTGCCGCGCGGCACTCTACCTTGCGCCGCCAAGCGCGCGGCATGTCTGCGATTGACTGCGTGCAGTTTACTCAAAATGCTGCGCACGTGACTCTTGACCGTGTGCAAGCTTAACGCCAGCTGCGCGGCGATTTCCTTATCGGTCGCGCCTTGCGCAATCAAGTTCAAGACCTCGCGTTCGCGGGGCGTGAGGTCGGCAGCGTCGGACAGAGCCACATCGGTTGACTGCGCCCGCGCCAGGCGCGCAAATTCGTTGAGCAGGCGCGCCGCAAGTTTGGGTTGGACGGCGGCTTCGCCCGCCAGCACCATCCGTACCGCCTGCAAAAAATCCGCCGCGTTGGCATTCTTGACCAAGTAACCACTCGCGCCCGCTTTGATCGCCTCAAAGAGTTTTTCGTCCTCGTCATGCACCGTCAAAATCAAAATGCGCGCGTCGGGAATTTCCGCGCGAATGAGGCGGGTCGCTTCCAAGCCATCGCAGACCGGCATCTTGATGTCCATCATGATCAAATCGGGACGGAGGTCGCGCGCGCGCGTGAGCGCTTCCAGTCCGTCGGCGGCTTGCCCAACGACTTGCAAATCGGGCTGCGCGTCGACCAGAGCCGCCAAGCCCACGCGGAAAAGTTCGTGATCGTCACATAACAAAATTCGTGCTCGTGTCATCGCTGCTCCCGACACACGGTCACGCAGAACCGCACGTCATCAGTGCCTATCCAATGAAATCTTTGCACAAAAAGCAAAGATTTTCTAACCGCGAATCTTTGCGCGAACTCCGCGCGACGAATCTACGCGAATCGGGATGCGAAAAAATTCGCGTAGATTGGCGAAGAACCTGTCCCGAAGGATTGAGGGATTCGCGGTTTCCTGTTTGGTTTCGGCTTGTCCGAGTTAGGATGGCAAAGGGAAACGCGCACAGATGCGCGTCCCTGCCCCCGGCTTGGAAGTAATCTCCAACTGTCCGCCGCAGCGCTCGACGCGCATGCGCATCACCGCCAAACCGAGGTGATGTTCGCTCGCAATAGTTTTGGGATCAAATCCGCAACCGTCATCCTCGATAATAAACGCGGCGACTTGATTGAGACGCGCGGCGCACACGCGGACATGCTGCGCATGCGCGTGGCGACGCGTATTGGCGAGCGCTTCGCGCACAACGTGTACGACCTGGGTTTGCACGAGTGGTGTGAGAACAAGCGCGCTTGCCTCCAGATGTGACTCGACCGGAACTTGGGCATCGTGTTGAAACTCGTTCACGCATTCAGTCAGGCGCTGCGCCAAATCTTGCCCGTTCACAGAGGGTTCGCGCAAACCGACGAGCGCAGCGCGGACTTGTGTAAACGCGGCGGTGATTGCCTCGCGTACCCGTTCCAGCTCGGTCACAGTTTCGGCGGCGTGCCCTTCGACAAGTAGAGCTTGCGCATTTTCGGTTTTCAAATTCAAAAAACTCAGAGTCTGGGCAAGGTTGTCGTGCAGTTCGGCGGCAAGCCGTTCGCGTTCGGCGAGCGTCGCATTTTGCTCCGCTTGCAGCGTACCGGATTCGACGAGCCGGGCGTTGGCGATAGCAACGGCCGCGGCGTTGGCGAGCAAAGTCAAGGCGCGCGCTTCTTCGACGGAAAACGGTTCTGCGGTATCGCGCACCACACACAAAGCGCCGAGCGTTTTGCCGCCAGAACGCAGCGGCGCAACGGCGCAATTGCCCGGCGCATGTGTTTGCAAAAACGCACATGCCGCGCACCCGGCATCCTGCAAAATCGTTTCACCATTCAGGACTTGGCGCGCCAGTGGACGCGTCGGTGTTTGACGTAGTTCGCGTGAAAGATTGCCATGGTCGCTAGACGCTTTTTGCACGAGGACGCTCGGAGCGCCTTCCAACAGGCAGACCGATGCGGCGCGCGCGCGTGTCAATGAACGAGCGTGCACAGAAACAGAATCGAGCAGCGTATCCAAATCGAGCTCGGCGACAATGGCTTGGCTCAATTCAAATGCGGCGTCCAGTTCACGCGTGCGTTGGATGACGCGCGTTTCGAGTTGGTCGTGCGCCGCCGCGACTTGTACGCGCATGGCGTCGAGCGCGTGTGCCAATACACCAATCTCGTCACGTCCCGTTGCGGGAACGGGCGAAGCGAGCTGCCCTGCGGCGATGGTTTGCGCCGCCGTGTCCAAACGCGCGAGACGTTCGACCACTTGTGTTTTGGTCAGACGATAGCCGATGGTCAACAAGAGCAGCGCGCTTGCTAACGACAAGAGCTGAATAAATTGCAGGCGCGTCACTTTGGTTTGGGCGCGCGTCTCGAACGCGCTGACGACAACATCAAGTTGCGAGAGAATCTGCGGCGCGGTCTTTTCCATCGCGGCAAGATCGGCGGACAAGAGCGCAGCGCGAAACACGACCCACGTATTCTCCACAATGTCAAGTTGTGCACGGAGCTCTGGGTCGGGTGCGGCGGGCAGCACGATTACGCGTCCGGCGGCATCCAGGGTGTCGCCGCCCTCGCGCAGGGCGCGCAAGGTGCGCTCAAAAAGTTGGATGGAATTGGCAAGTTCGGAATCGTCCGCGCGCGCGAGCGCGAGCCACGTCATTTTTTGCGTGAGCATGCGCTGACGCCCTGCTAGATTGATGACGAGCGCATCCGTCGCTTGCAATTCCGTTACCCACAAGGTCGCGCCGACGGATACGAGCACGAGGGCGACAAAGGCGAGGAACAACAGTCCCAATTTCGCGCGCAGTGAGACAGGCATATCCAACCCTCAAATCCAATCTTGACTCGGGGTCTATCCTTTCATTCCCACTGCCTTGCATCCACAATGGGCCTGGCATCTGGGGCAAGTTCATCCAGCGCGACGAATTCAAGACGGTCCAGACCGACGCGGCAAATTTCGCGCACTGCCTGATTCAACGCTGGGTCGAGTGCGGCGCGGTCAAGCTCCATTGCCGAACCCGCCTTGAGTGTCAGCTCATCACGTTGGTTAGGACGGGTCACAATGGCTTGGAAGCGTTGGATGGCGGGAAACTTGGCAATGGCTTGGCGCAATTGATTGGGATGCACGAACATGCCCCGCACCTTGACGGCGTCGCCAATGCGACCCACCAGCGCGAGCCGGTGCGTTTTGCGCCCACACGCACACGGCGCGTCCAGATACACTGCCATGTCACCCGTTCCAAAACGAATCAACGGGTAGGTCTCGTTAAACGTCGTTACGACCACTTGCCCCGCCTCGTTGGGAGCGACATGTAGACCGGTCACCGGATCACAAATCTGAATGATGACGTCGTCGGCAAAATGCAAACCCTGTTGCGCCTCACAGTCGTGTGCGAGAAAGCCGAGTTCCGCGGTCGCATAGACATTGGTCGTCTTGAAGCCATAGTGACCTTCAAACTGCTGGCGCAGAGAAGGGGGGTACGGCTCGGCGGTAAAAAGCGCGCGCTTGAGCGCCCATTGGGCGCGAACATCCACGCCCAGCTCTTCTGCCTTTTGTAGCAGCAGCATGAGGAAACTCGGCGTGCCGGCGTAGCCCGTAACGCCGAGCTCGCGAACCAGCTTGACTTGCAATTCGCTGTTGCCCACCCCGGTCGGCACGATGGTCGCGCCCACTTTCTGCAACCCCGCCTGGAGAATCATCCCCGCTGGAACAAGATGGTAAGACAACGTGTTGATCACAATGTCACCGCGCTTGAAACCCGCGATTTTGAAAATCTTGCCTGCTACGCGCGCGAGATTGGTCTCGTTTGCCCAGGGCTCGTAAAGGGGCCCGGGGGATTGGAAAATCTGATGAACCTGATGCAAGGGCACTGCGAGAAAGCCGCCAAAGGGCGGCGCTTGCAGTTGAAGTTCTATCAGATGGTCTTTTGGGGTGACCGGGATTTTTTCAAGGTCGGAGGGAGATTTGATTTGAGAGGGCTTGATTCCAGCTGTGTCCAAGAGCGCGCGGACCGCGGGCGCATTTCTGTAGGCATGGGCAACAAATTTCGTTAGACGATTGACACGGGCGGCGGAATGTTTACGCGGCAGCATTGTTTGACCTCCGAAAAGGGGACGCGAAAATCACACAACCTCAGCTTGGCCTTTTGTGCCGCGCACCGCTGCGCGGCACTCGGATAATACCGCGTCATGAAGGTCTGTCAAGAATCGGCGTCTGGCAAGTACGGCAATCGCATCTTATTTCAAGCGTCAAAAATAAACTGCTCCGCGCGGATTTGTAATCCGCTTTGCAAAAGCCGTGAATGACGCCACAGAACCCTTGACGTCAACACATGAATCCATATATAATTCCAAGCAATCTGACCACGACATTTGTCGGTGCGCCATTTCTGCGTGATTCAACATGACCAATACTTTACTCTTGCAGCTGCACGATCTACAGATGGCTTTTGGCGGTGTGTTGGCGGTCAAGAACGTTTCGCTCAGCGTCCGGCGCGGTGAGATTTTTTCGATCATCGGTCCCAACGGCGCTGGCAAGACCGTAACGTTAAATCTTATCAGCGGCTTGTATCGCCCGACGCGCGGGCGTATCGAGTTCGACGGGCGCGACATTACGCGTTTACGCCCGTATCAACGCGCGGCGCTAGGCATTTCGCGAACGTTCCAAAAGATCGAGCTCTTTGGCGGAATGACGGTTCTGGACAACATTCGTCTGGGACGGCATTTGCAGCTCAAAACCGGATTGCTCGCCGGGATGGTCTATCTGGGTCCAGCGGAACGCGAAGAACTGGAAGCGCGCGCGTTTATCGAACGCGAGATCATTGACCTCCTCGAGATCGAGCATATCCGCGACAAGGTTGTTCATTCGCTCCCCTACGGTCTCCAAAAGCGCGTCGAATTGGCGCGCGCTCTCGCGCTCCAACCGAAACTCCTTTTGCTGGATGAACCGATGGCAGGACTTAACCTTGAAGAAGTCGAAGATATGGCGCGCTTTATCCTTGACATCAAGGAAGACCCGCGCTGGGATGTGACCTGTATCCTCGTCGAACATGACATGGGCGTGGTAATGGATATTTCCAATTATGTTGCGGTGCTTAACTTTGGCGACAAGATCGCGCAAGGGACACCGGCAGAGGTTCAGCAAGACCCCCATGTGACGCGGGCTTATTTGGGCGAAGCGGAGACGGAGCTGTATGTGACGCGGAGATGAGGGGGGAGAGGGCGCGAGAGGGCGCGAGAGGGCGCGAGAGGGCGCGAGAGGGCGGAGAGGGCGGAGAGGGCGGAGAGGGCGGAGAGGGCGAAGAGGGCGCAAGAGGGCGGAGAGGGCGGAGAGGGCGCGAGAGGGCGCAAGAGGGCGGAGAGGGCAGAGAGGACGTTATGGCAGAACCAAGCAGCAGACCGATTCAAACTCAGGACAAGATCATAGAGCAGAATGGAAAAAATCGAGCTGTGTCACCCGCCAGCAAACAAACCGCGCCCATGCATGAAGTGAGCGTAACCGACGAACTAACGATCCCGAAACTTTTCATCCACAAGGCGCACGAGTACGCCGACAAGGTCGCGCTGCGCGAAAAGGAATTTGGAATCTGGCGCCCGACAACTTGGCGCGAATATTTCGAGCGCGTGCGCGCGCTCGCGCTGGGTTTCCACGCGCTCGGTCTGCGGCGCGGTGATAAAGTCGCGTTGATCGGCGATAATCGCCCCGAAGGATTGTTCTGCGAAATGGCGGCGCTGTGTGTGGGCGCGGTAGTCGTTTGGATTTATCAAGAAGCCCTGCTCGACGAAGTGGAATACATCGTGAATCACGCGGACGCGCGCTTTTTGATCGCCGAAGGGCAGGAAGAGGTGGACAAGGGGCTGCAAATTTTGCCGCATGCGCCCCAATTGGAAAAAATTATTTGGGATGACCCGAAAGGGATGCGTCATTATACGCAGCCCAGTTTGATGCCTGTGAACGAGGTCGAGCGCAGGGGCAATGAATTGCAGATTGCCGAGCCGGACCTTTTCAATGAATTGGTCGGGCAAGGACAGGGCAGCGACATTGCGCTCTTGTTCTATACTTCGGGCACGACTTCGAAACCCAAAGGCGCGCTCCTCTCGCATCGCAATTTGCTCAAGATGGGGCAAAACTTGATGCGGGTTGATCCATACTACTCCAGCGACGACTTTGTGTCTTTTCTCCCCTTTGCCTGGATCGGCGAACAAATGATGTCTCTCTCTTGCGGTTTGCAAGCGGGATTCACCATCAATTTCCCCGAAGAACCTGAAACGGTCATGCACGACTTGCGCGCGATTGCGCCGCACACGATGTTTTCCTCCGCGCGGCTGTACGAACAAATGGCGCGTTCGCTGCAAGTGAAATACGCAGACAGCACGCGGCTGAAACGGGCACTGTATCAATGGGCGGTCGGTCTCGGCGGCGAAATCGCGGACAAAAAATTCGCGCACGCGAAAACACCGCCCTTGCTGCGCGTGCAGGGCTGGCTCGCCGACAAGCTGGTACTGCGCGCGCTGCGCGATCAACTGGGCTTGACGCGGATTCGCAACGCGTACACCGGCGGCTCTTTTATGAGTCCCGACCATTTTCGTTTCTTTCATGCCATCGGGGTGAATCTCAAACAAATTTACGGACAGACGGAAATTTCCGGCATTTCGGTTTTGCATCGCAGCGACGACATCAACCCGGAAACGGTCGGGCTGCCGCTGCCGGAAACCGAGCTCCAAATTAGTCCCGAAGGCGAAATTTTGGCGCGCAGTCCTGCCGTATTCGAAGGGTACTACAAGGACCCCGAAGCGACTCGCAAAACTTTGCACGAGGGCTGGCTGCATTCGGGGGATACGGGCTTTTTGGATGATCGCGGGCACCTGGTCTTTTTTGACCGCTCCAAAGACATCATGCTTCTCTCCGATGCGCGCAAGTTTTCGCCCGTCTATATCGAGAGCCGCCTCAAGTTCTCGCCTTATATCAAAGATGTGTGGATCATTGGCGATCAAAAACCATTCGTGACTGCCGTGTTGTGCATTGATTACAATGTTGTCGGACGCTGGGCGGAAAGCCGCGGGATTGCTTATACCAGCTATCCCGAACTGTCACAGCAAGCGCCAGTCTACGAATTAATTGAAAAGGACATTCGGCGCGTAAATCAAAGGCTGCCCGAATCAGCGCGGGTGCGCCGCTTTGTCAATCTGTTCAAAGAATTTGACGCCGATGATGCGGAATTGACGCGCACGCGCAAATTACGCCGCGCGTTTCTCCACGACCGTTATTCTGCGATTGTGGTTGCACTGTACGCCGACGCGAACAGCGTTCAGATTGACACGGTGATTACGTACGAGGGTGGACAAGCGGCGCACATCCAGACCGCGTTGAGAATTCAAGATGTGGTGAGGTGAGAGGGCACTAGAGGGCGAAGAGGGCGCGAGAGGGCGAAGAGGGCGCGAGAGGGCGAAGAGGGCGGAGAGGGCGAAGAGGGCGGAGAGGGCGAAGAGGGCGCGAGAGGGCGCGAGAGGGCGAAGAGGGCGAAGAGGGCGGAGAGGGCGAAGAGGGCGCGAGAGGGCGCGAGAGGGCGGGGAGGGAGAAGAGGGCACAAGATGGATGTTTTTCTGCAACTTGCAATCACCGGCGTCATGGTCGGAAGTATCTATGCGCTGGTCGCGCTGGGCTGGACGCTGATTTATAAATCGTCCGGGGTGCTGAACCTTGCGATGGGCGAATTGACGCTCATCGGCGCGTATGTTTCGTGGACGTTTTACGAATGGGGCTTGCCCTATCTCGTCGCGCTGGTTCTGACGCTGGGAGTTGGCATCGTTCTCGGCTTTTTGGTGGAGCGCCTGTTTTTGCAGCCACTCATCGGCGAATCAACCTTGACGGTAATCATGGTCACGGTCGGCATTTCATTCCTGCTGCGCGGCGTGATTGTCTTTATCTGGGGCAGCGACACATTAGTGTTCGATCCTCCAGTCTTTCCCAGCGAGCCGATACGCATCGGCGACCTTGTAATTGGGCAGGTGTTTATCTGGAGTTTTGTCGCCGCGCTGGTTATGCTGGCAATCTTTGTGAGTTTTTTTCGTTACGCGCGCTGGGGGCTGGCGATGCAGGCAACCTCCGATGATGAGATGGCGTCGCGTTCGCTGGGCATTAGCGCGAAATTGGTTTACGCAATTGCCTGGGCCATCGCGTTCATGGCGGCAGGCGTCGGCGGGAGTTTACTGGGCAACATCAACGGCATCAACATCTCGATTGGGTTCTTGGGGCTGCTCGTATTACCGGCGGTGGTGATTGGCGGGTTGAACTCGGTGCCGGGCGCGATTATCGGGGGCATTATCATCGGCGTGCTGCAAAATCTCGCGGGCGGTTATCTCGATACGCTGGTCATCGCGGGCGTAAAAATTTTTCCCGGCGGAGTCAAGGACATTTTCCCATTTGTGGTGATGACACTGGTGCTGTTGGTGAAACCTTATGGGTTGTTTGGATGGGAGAGGATAGAGAGGGTGTAGAAGGCAAAGAAGGCAAAGAAGGCGAAGAGGGCGGAGAAGGCGCGAGAGGGCGGAGAGGGCGCAAGAAGGCGGAGAAGGCGCGAGAGGGCGGAGAGGGCGCGAGAGGGCGCGAGAGGGCGGAGAAGGCGCGAGAGGGCGGAGAAGGCGCGAGAGGGCGGAGAGGGCGCGAGAGGGCGGAGAGGGCGCGAGAGGGCGCGAGAGGGCGCGAGAGGGCGGAGAAGGCGCGAGAGGGCGGAGAAGGCGCGAGAGGGCGAGAGAGGGCGGAGAGGGCGCGAGAGGGCGGAGAAGGCGCGAGAGGGCGAGAGAGGGCGCGAGAGGGCGAAGAGGGCGAAGAGGGCGGAGAAGGCGCGAGAGGGCGAGAGAGGGCGAAGAGGGCGCAAGAGGGCAAAGAGGGCGGAGAGGGCGAGAGGGGTCGGTTATTTTCGGAGTCCTTGATGCCACCACAGCGCACTCCCGACGGATAAAGAGTGACGCGTAGGGTTTGCCCCATCACCCGTCACATTTCCGGAGGAATCTCCCATGAGCCATTGGCTCACCACGACGGATGAAAAGTGACTCGGGTGATCTGCCCCCGTCACCCGTCACCCGTCACCTTACCCATTTTCGAAGGAGGAGAAAGATGGAGGGAGAAGACAAGGCGCGGGGGTGGTCGGATCATCGGCAGATGAGGGTGTGGCAGAATGCGGATAGATTGGACGTAATGGTGCAAAAGATGTTGGCAAAGATACCGAAACATGAGTTCAAGTTGCGGTCTCAAATTGACTCGGCTTCAGACTCGATTGGCGCGAATTTTGTGGAGGGCTATTACAGTGGCTCACTCGGCGAATATATTCGCTTTACACGCTATGGCAAACGATCGCTGGGTGAACTGCAAGAGCGCATACATCGAACTCTGCGCAAGGGCTATGTCACACAAGCGGATGTCACCGAGTTTGATGATCTTGCGATCAAGACGATGTATTTATTTGATAGGTTGCTGAGTGCGCTGGTGAGGAAATGGGAGGAAGAGAAGGCAGAGAAGGCGAAGAGGGCGAAAGAAGGCGCGAAAGGGCGCGAGAAGGGGTGAGAAGGCATAAGAGGGGCGAGAAGGCGTGAAAGGGCGTGAGAAGGCGTGAGAGGGGCGAGAAGGCGCGCCCTCTGCGCCCTCTCTGCCCTCTAAAGCCCTCTCCGCCCTCTGGAGTATTTATGATGAGACTACCTGCCGGCATTTATCACGAAACTTATCGGCAAGACCAGCAATGGTGGCAGACGCGTTTTGTTTGGGCGCGGATGCTGTTTCTCTTTCTGCTGCTGTTTGTCGTGCTGCCGCTCGGTTTGCCAATGTTGGATGCGAGCATCGGGCGCTATGTGCTCGGGCTGGCAAATCTGGTTGGCTATTTCATTCTGGGCGCGTTGGGCGTGCAGCTGTTGATTGGATACACCGGGCAAATCACGCTCGGACATGCGGCATTCATTGCGGTGGGCGCGTATGTGAGCGCACTCGGCATGCTGCAATTCGGTTTGCCCTATCCCGTTACACTGCCGCTCGCTGCCATTGCGTCGGGGCTGTGGAGCGTGTTGTTCGGACTGCCGTCGGCGCGCGTCAAGGGCTATTATCTCATCATGACGACCATGACCGCGCAATTTGTGACGGTTGGTTTTATCATCACGCAATATGTTGCCCAAGTCGGAGGACGCGGCGTGGCGTTTTCGCTCCCTCCCGGCACGATTACATTTGGACCGTTTCCGGTGGAAAGCGAACTCAGCAAATATTATCTGATGTTGGTGTTGGTCATCGGCGCGTTGGTGGTCGTGGCGAACCTGCTGCGCACGCGCGTCGGACGCGCGTGGGTCGCGATTCGCGACAATGACATTGCGGCAGAAGTGTTGGGCGTGAATGTAGTGCGCTACAAGTTGCTGGCTTATTTCGTCGCGGGCGCGCTGGGAGGAATTGCGGGCGCGTACTGGCTCACCAGTCTGTCGGCAGTCAGTCCCGAGCACTTTGAATTTGCCCTTTCACTGGAACTTGTAGGCATGATTCTCATCGGCGGGGTGGGCAGTTTGTACGGCGTGGTGTTTGGCGCGCTGTTTTGGGCGCTCGTGCCAGAGGCGATTCAATTTGGTGTTGCCGGGCTCTATCCCTTTTTCCCGGAACTGTTTGGCAAACTGTCACCGCTGCGGCTGGTCGCGTTTGGACTGGCGATCATTCTCTTTTTGCTCTATGAGCCCAAGGGGCTAGCGTACCGCTGGTGGCAAATCAAGAACTATATTCATCTGTGGCCGTTTTCGTATTAGGGAGAGGGCTGGAGAGGGCGGAGAAGGCGAAGAAGGCGGAGAAGGCGGAGAGGGCGGAGAAGGTGGAGAAGGAGGTGACATTGCAGAACAGACGCTCGCTATCATCCATTACTACGCGACAAATCAAGAAAAGGAGGCAGACGATGTTTTTCAAACGCAACTGGTTATTGACTATGGCAATTCTCATGCTGCTGCTCGGGGTGATCACTTGTACGGGGACGCCTGCGCCGGGACAAGCCACTACAGCCGCCCCGGCACCTGGTGCAGGCGAAATCAAAATCGGCGCGCTGTACGACCTTACGGGACCTACATCCGACGTAGGCAAAGATTACGCGCTCGGCATTCAAGAGGCAATCAAGTGTCTCAACGAAGCGGGCGGCGTCAACGGCAAACTCATCAAGCTCGCGCAAGCCGATTATGGGTATCGCGTTCCCGAAGCGCTGACCACCTACAAGCGCTACCGCGATTTCGACAAGATCATTGCGCTGCTCGGCTGGGGCACAGGCGACACGGCGGCGCTCTCTCCCACCGTCGCCAATGACAAGATTCCCGACATCTCGGCGTCGTATTCGGGCGAGTTGAGCAATCCCGCCAAAGCGCCCTATAACTTTTATGCCGCGACCGATTATTCCACCAATGCCCGCGCCGCGCTGACAACCTGGTACGACGAAGTGTGGAAAAAGGACCCGCGTTTTGCGAGCGAACAGGGACGCAAGCCACGGTTCGAATTGTTCTATTCCTTTGCCACGCCCTACTCGACCGCGCCGATCAAAGCCCTAAAGGAACAAGCGGAACTGCTCGGCTTTGAAGTTGGGAAAGGGCAGGACGTTTCGCTCACCGCGCTGGACACCAAGAGCCAGGTCCTCGCCGCCAAAGATTTCAAGCCCGATCTCGTGTGGCACGGCAATACGACCGGGTCCGTCGCCACCGCGCTCAAGGATGCCAAAGCTCTGGGCTTGGGCGCCGATCACATTGTCAATAATTGGGGATTTGACGAGAACCTGCCGCGTCTGGCCGGCGAGGCAGCTGAAGGCAATGTCTATGGGATTGGCGTCACAGCATTCTACGGCGAATCGGTGCCCGGCATGGACAAGGTCATCGAGTGCGCCAAGAAATACAATCCCAGTGTCCCGCAAGAGGCGCGCCTCATTCGCACCGTGCAGGCATGGGCGAATGTTCTCGCGCTAGCCGAAGCGCTCAAGCGCGCGGACAAAGCCGGTAGTTTGAGTGGCACCGGCGTCAAGGACGCATTCGAAACATTCCAAAATGTTGATGTTGGGCTCGGCGTAACACCGCTGAGCTACACCGCGTCGGATCATCGGCCTGGCAGTCTCGTCCGCGTCTATAAATTCCAAGGCGGCAAGCCCGTTCTGGTCAAAACGATTGACATGAAAGAACGTTTCCCCAATGAATGGGGTAAGTGGGTCGGCTATTGATTCCTGCGACCCTCACCCCTAACCCCTCTCCCATAGGGCGAGGGGTTAGGCATGTGCCATCGAACATGGAAAACGGCAGTCTCCTCAAACTCAATAACATCGAGGTGATGTACCACCGAGTCATCTTGGTGCTAAAAGGCGTGTCCCTGCAAGTGCCGCAGGGCAGCGTCGTTGCCTTGTTGGGCGCGAATGGCGCGGGCAAATCCACAACGCTTAAAGCGATTAGCGGTTTGCTCCGCCATGAAGATGGCGCGGTCACCGACGGCAGCATCGAATTTCTGGGGCAGCGCATTGACAAAAGGTCGGGCGAAGACGCGGCGCGGATGGGTATCGTCCAAGTCATCGAAGGGCGGCGCGTCTTTGAGCATCTGAGCGTGGAGGAAAATCTGCGCGTCGGCGGGCACCTTCGCGGCACGAACAAGCGCGGGCTAGAACGCGTCTATGCGTACTTTCCGCGCCTGGCGCAAATTCGCGCCCGCCAAGCCGGTTTATGCAGCGGTGGAGAACAACAGATGCTCGTCATCGGTCGCGCCTTGATGGCGCAGCCCAAGCTGCTCTTGCTGGACGAGCCGTCGCTCGGCTTGGCGCCGCTGATGATCAAAGAGATTTTTGAAATCATCACGCGCCTCAATCAGGATGAGGGGCTGCCCATTCTGCTCGTCGAACAAAATGCGAAACTGGCGTTGCGCGTTGCCTCGTACGCATACGTACTCGAGAACGGGCGCGTCGTGATGGATGGGCAGGCGGAGCAATTAAAAGAGAACGCCGACATCAAAGAGTTTTATCTCGGGCTTACCGACGTCGGCACGCGCAAGAGTTTTCGCGAGGTCAAACATTACAAACGCCGCAAACGCTGGCTGACCTGAAAAACGAATAAGGCGATGTGAATACATCGCACGTTACTACAGCGGTCACCTATGCAAAGGAGGAACATCGCATGTACAAGTTCTTAATCCTGGTCGGAGGGCTGATGTTGGTCGCACTCATTGGCAGCGCCTGCGCGGGCACAACCCCAACCCCCGCGCCACAACCATTCCAGCCGCCGACGGTTCAATTGGAACGCGTCGAGGTGAACAGCTATTTTCCATGGCCGGCGCCGGTCCCCACCGCGGGGGCGGGGACCCCAACGCCTGCCCCTCCTCCCGCAGTACGTATTCCAATGGTCCTTGACTTTGTGTTCACGGTCAACAATCCAAATAACGAAACGGTCACGCTGGAGAATATGAAATACACGGTGCAGTTTGAAGGCGCACCGAACGTATTCTTTCCCGTCAACACCGTGCTCTTGAAAGACCCGGTGCTGATTCCCCCGCGCAGCGCGCAAAAAGTGCGCTCGACGATGGTGCTCGATTCGTTAATCGTTCCCGGCAATCTGGCGGTGACGTCGGGAGCAAAACTCGCCGAGAATAAATTGACCGGCGCGGCGCTCGTCGCCAAGTGGTGGCAAGAGATCGGCGATTTCAAGTTCAAGCTCAAGATTGCTGAAGGCGTTGCCGAGTTCAAGAGCGCTGGCGGCAACGCGATTGTCCCCTTTGAAGACAGCTTTCCCAAGTAAAACGTCCTGCTAAACCTGTGAGGTCTTCAAGACCTCACAGGTTTTTAATGCCAGCGCCGCTGTTTTGAACTCCTCGCCGTGCGTGCTAAACTGGCAGTCGAAAACAACGAGAAAGTAGCATACATACGATGCAAACAAGGAAAGCAACGGCAGTCAGTTGTGCCAACGTCGCGTTTGTTAAATATTGGGGGAATCACGATGCGAAATTGCGTATGCCGCTGAACGATTCGCTCTCGATGAATCTTGACGCCTTGACGACCACGACGACGGTCGAGTTTGACGATGCGTTGGAACAGGACGAAATCGTGATCGGCGGCGAACCCGCGAATGAAAAAGCAAAGGCGCGGGTGGTCGAACAACTCGACCGCATTCGCAAAGAGGCAAAAGTTGCCGCTAAAGCGCGGGTGCATTCGCGCAACAATTTTCCAAGCGCGGCGGGGCTTGCGTCTAGTGCGTCCGCCTTTGCCGCGTTGACGCTGGCGGGCACACGCGCGGTGGGCTTGGACTTGGGCGAGCGCAGTCTTTCCATTCTCGCGCGGCAAGGGTCGGGCAGCGCGGCGCGTTCCATCCCCGCAGGTTTTACGGAATGGCTCGCCGCGACGAACGTGACCTCGACGAGCGAACAATCCTACGCGCGCCAACTGCTCCCGCCCGATGCGTGGGACTTGCGCGATGTGATTGCGCTTGTTTCCGCCGACGCGAAAAAGATCGGCTCGACGGAAGGACACGCCCTCGCGCACACGAGTCCCTTTTTGAGTGAACGCATTTCGCGGCTGCCCATTCGTTATCATCGCGTGCGCCGCGAACTCTTGGCAAAAAATCTGCACGACATGGGTCCCGATCTGGAAGCGGAAGCGATTGAATTACACATGATTGCCATGACGAGCCGCCCGCCGATTTTTTATTGGGCGCCCGGCACCGTACGCGTCATGGATGCCGTGCGCCAATGGCGCAGCGAAGGGCTTGAAGCGTACTATACGCTCGACGCAGGACCGAATGTCCACATCATCGTTCAAGCCAAGGACGCGGCAGAGGTAGAAAAACGCGTGCGTGAGCTGGGCGAGGTGCAGCAAGTTTTGGTGAGCGGACCCGGCGGCGGCGCGCAGGAAAGCGAGCAGCATCTCTTTTGAAGAGGTGACGGGTAACTGGTTGTGCCAAGAGTTGCGCTCGCTAGCGAGCGCAACTCTTGGCACTTTTGTTTCTCACGCCGCTTTAATGCACACATGTAGAACGCATGTTATAATTTCGAGACGGTCAAGCCATTGAAAGGATAGGTTATGCAGGCATTACCCTGGTGGCAAACGATTCCCTTGTTTCTCATTATCATCGGCATTTTGGTAATCGTTCATGAATTGGGACATTATCTCGCCGCGCGACGGTTTGGCGTGGAAGCGCCGGAATTTGGGGTGGGTTTTCCGCCGCGCCTCTTGACGTTTTGGAAAACGAACGGGCGGCTTGAAATTCAAGGGCGTAAAATTGTCATTCCGAAAAATTTTGTCTTGCCCGAAGGATTAAAAGCCGGGACGTGGGTCACGTACAAAACGGAAACACAAAATGGCAAAGCGGTCTTGTCGGGCCTCGCGCCGGTTGACGACGAAAGTCGCGGGCTAATGCACGCGAGTCAAGTGCAGCTCTTGGACCGCGGCACTGAATTTACGTTGAACGCCATTCCGCTCGGCGGATTCGTGCGGATGAATGAAGACGATTCGTCCACCGCGCCGAATGCGTTTGTGAGCAAACCGGCATGGCAGCGCGCGATTATTTTGGTCGCGGGCGTGACGATGAATTTCATTCTCGCGTTCCTAGTTTTCATCGCGCTCGCGTGGTGGGCGCCGCAGTCGGTAACTGCCGCGACGACGACGATCGTCAGCGTGATGCCCAATACACCGGCGGCGGTCGCCGATTTGCGCGCGGGGGACTCGATTGTTTCGGTCAATGGAGTTGACGTCAAAAATAATCGCGAAAAAATGCTCCAGCAGTTGATTGCCAATTGTGAAAAGCCAGTGAAGCTCGGCGTGGAACGATTGGACCCACGCGGCCGCGCGCAATTGCTTGAAATTACACTCACGCCGAAACCGAGCGGCGAGATTGCCTGCGCGTTGGGCGTGCGCATCACAGTGGATGTCGGCGCGAAAATTACAGCTGTTGCGCCGAATTCGATTGCCGCAAGTTTGGGTTTGCGTGAGGGCGACGCGCTGGTCAAGGTAGGTGATTTCACCATGCTCGCGACCGACGGCGGCGCGTTCGGCGGGCGTTTGCGGGACGAGCAAGACCTCGCGGCGCATTTATCCGATTTTTACAAAGTGGATTCGCTTGTCATTGTGCGTTATTTGCGTGACAGTGTGCCGTATGAAACCAAAGTGAAAATTCCGGCAGACCTTTCGCCGGAACAAGCCAACCTCGGACTGAATTTTCACATGACGCTGCCGCAAGCATTCGGCGAGGCGAGCAGTCAAATGTACATCGCACTGACGTCGGTGCCGCGCGCGTTGCGTGACATGGTGGGCAACATCAGCCGTGGGCAGAGTTCTGGCGTCGTAGGTCCGGCGGGGATTGGACAGATCATTGCCGAAGGAACGCCGAGCGGCGGGCTGCCATTCATTATCAGTGTGATTGGCGTACTGAGTCTCAATCTCGCCATTTTCAATTTGTTCCCGATTCCCGGTCTCGACGGTGGGCGTTTGATTTTTGTGCTTGCCGAGATGATTATGCGCGGGCGCAAGCTCGACCCGCGCAAAGAAGGGTACATTCATCTCGCGGGCTTTATGTTTTTGCTCATGCTCATTTTCGTCATTTCGTATTTCGACGTGACACGGATGCTCTCAGGCAAATCGCCGTTTGGGCCATGAACAAGACCTGACACAATGCATCACAATTTTGGGTTGTCATTGCAAGACTTTGGGGGCTGTATGAGCCAAGGACTGTCATATCGAACGGAGTGAGATATCTCATCGTTTCGCCATACGAAACATTCGATATGACAAGTCCTGAGCAGGAGCGCACTTGGCGGTGCTGAGCATGGTCGAAGCAAGCAATCTCCCTATGTTGCGCGCCGGGATTGCGGCGATGGGCGATGTAGGCGATGGGAATACATCGCCCATCGCCTACATCGCCCATCGCCTACATCGCATGCTCCGCAAAGTATGTCCCGAAGAATTGAGGGAAACGCTCCGCTCGCAATGACAATTTTGATGTACTGTGTCAGGTCTCGCAGTTTGTGGTATAAACGACCTCGATGAATGCTGATCGAGGTCGTTCCATTTTCCTGCGGAGAATTTTCGATGCCTGCCAAGCTGGTGCGTAAACCAAACCGACCAAAGCGCGCTTTGCAATTCAATGGCGCGGCGCTCCGCGCGCCGTTGCTGCACTTTACCGATTCGACGCGGGGTGAAAAACTCGCGACCGCCTTTCCGGCCGTGCGCGAGGTGGTGCAGGAATTTGTTTCGGCGCAAAACATTCCCGGGCTCGCGTTTGGCATCGTGGTAGATGGCGCGTTGGCGTACGCCGACGCATTGGGCTTGCGCCACATCGAGAGCGGCGCGCCAGTCACGTGCGACACAGTGTTTCGCATCGCGTCCATGTCCAAAAGTTTCATCGCCATGTCAATTTTGAAACTGCGCGACGCGAAAAAATTACGGCTCGACGACCCGGCAGCAAAATATATCCCTGAATTGAAAACGCTCGCGTATCCGACGCGCGACTCGGCAGTCATCACGGTGCGCGATTTGCTTACGATGTCGCCGGGGTTTCCAGAAGACAACCCGTGGGGCGACCGCCAAATGGCGATGTCTGAGCGTGAATTCGCCAAGCGGCTGCGCGCGGGCATTCCCTTTTCCAACGCGCCCAATACGACATTCGAGTATTCGAATTATGGCTATGCGATTCTCGGACGCATCATCACACGCGTGTCGGGCATAAAGTTTCAGAATTACGTGGCGAAAAATATCCTCAAGCCGTTGAACATGCACGCGACGACGTGGGATAAAACGCGCGTGCCGTCCGCGCATTTGGCGCAGGGCTATCGCTGGGAAGCTGAAACGTGGAAGCCCGAACTGATGCTGCCCGACGGCGCATTCGCGGCAATGGCGGGGCTGTTTACCACCGTTCCCGATTTTGCGCGCTATATGGCTTGTCTGCTCGATGCGTTTCCGCCGCGCGATGAGGCGGAACGCGGTCCGGTGAAACGCGCTACCGCGCGCGCGATGCAGCAGTTGATGTGTTACGAAGAACTGGTCACGCGCACACTGGCAGAGGACAATGTGTGGCGCGCGGTTTCGGGCTATGGTTACGGGCTGGCAGTCTGGCACGACGAACGTTTTGGGCAGGGCGTTTCGCACGGCGGCGGCTTGCCCGGTTTTGGCAGCTATTTTTATTTGCTGCCCGCGTACGGTATGGGAGTCGTGGCGTTGAGCAACAAGACGTACGCGCGCGTCGGCGCGGTGTTCCCGAAAATTTTTGATGTGCTGGCCAAGACCGGCGGATTGACGCGGCGCACGATCCCGCCCGCGCCGATTTTGGAGCAAATGCGCGGTGTGGTGCAGCGGTGGTTGGAAGATGGTCCGGACGACGAAATCGCGGCGCATGCGGCAGATAATTTTTATCTCGACGCGGATGCCGCGCATCGCCGCGCCGAATTGAACGCCCTGCGCACAGAAGTGGGTGCATACACGCGCGTTGGCGAATTTTGCGCGCTCAACGCGCTGCGCGGCACATGGCGGGTGGAATGCGAAAACGGGGGCATTGACGTTCTCGTAACATTGACGCCGACACTGCCGCCGCGCATTCAAATGGTCAAGCTGACGTCGTTCAAGCAAGAATAGTTCGCTTGTTTCTATTTCGCATCTAAATTAAAATCATGCGTGTGTCCGAAATTGCGATTCGCTGCCCGAACTGCGGCAAACGCATGGGCGCGGATGATTTGAAATGTCCTGCTTGCGGGTATGGTAACGTGACCTCTACTCCACGCATTCGATGTAATTATTGTTCGCGGCGCATTCCCGCGTCGGCGGTGGTGTGCCCCAATTGCCAGCACAACCCGCGCGCGTTTTATTGGAAGCGCTGGCACGTTTTTGTTTTGTTGTTCGGGCTTGCCATTCTGGCGCTCGGTGGGGTCTGGTTTTTTGGCAAAGATTTGGGCAAAGCATTCAGCGCTGCGCTCGTCTTGAATCCAACCGCAACCACTACCGCGACGCGCGCGCCGATCACGGTCATTATCATCGCCACGCGTCCGCCTGCCACTGCGACGCGCGTGCCGCCCGCGGCAACGCGCGCAAACACCGCCACGCCGCGCCCGACCGATTCTCCCACCGCAACCTCTACGCCAACGCGCTTGCCCGCGCAAGTCAACAATCAACCGCGCGTGACCGAGACCTTTACGCCGATTCCGACGCCGATTCCCGTGCCGCCGCCGAAACTCGTCGCGCCCGCGGACGGTGAACGCATTCAAGGCGCGAACAAACAGATTGTGTTGACTTTTCAACCCGCCCAGCCGCTTGGCGCGCAAGAATGGTATCGTGTGCAAGTGGACTATTTGGACCGCGCCAGTCGCCCGGTGAGCTGGTGTGCGTTCACCCGAGACAATGCATTTAAATTTCCGCGCGAAATCTTTGACGAGTCGTCGCCCAACGTGCGGTCATTTCTCTGGCGCGTGAACGTAGTGCGCGCGAGTCAAGTAAACCCGACGACCTGTGACGCGCCGTATGACATTCTGAGCGCGCCGAGTGAGGCGTGGACGTTCTTTTCTTTTGGTAGTGAGGGGAAAGATAGAGTGATGGAGTGAGAGAGTGATGGAGTGAGAGAGTGATGGAGTGAGAGAGTGATGGAGTGAGAGAGTGATGGAGTGAGAGAGTGATGGAGTGAGAGAGTGATGGAGTGAGAGAGTGATGGAGTGCTAGTCTCTCCCTCTCTCCCTCTCTCGCGCTCTCTATCTCTCCCTCTCTCCCTCTCTCCTTCGCTCGCTTATTCTGCCAACAGTTCCTGTATCACCCGCTCCGATCTCGCATAAGCGCCCTCGCCGATGTGGCTGTAACGAATGTATCCTTCTTTATCCACAATGAACCACGTGGGCCACGCACGCACACTATAGCGATTCCAATTTGCATAGTCCCCGTCTATCGCTACAGGATATTGGATTTGATAGTCCTTTACCGCGTTGCGCACATTCTCGACGTCCTTTTCGAATGACAATTCGGGTGTATGTACGCCCAGCACGACCAGCCCTTGGGCGCGGTATTTTTCGTCCCACGCTTTGAAATAGGGCAGGGTGTTTTTGCAGTTGTAGCACGCGAACGTCCAAAAATCCACGACGACGACCTTGCCGCGCAGTTCATTCCAGTTCAAGGTTTTGGAATTGATCCATGTTCGGCTGCTGATTTCCGCCGCGCGTTGGAATTGGCGCTTGGCCACCGCGGCGGCTTGGATGGTTGGTTTGGGTTGGGGCATTGATTCCTCTTCGACGATCATGCTCAGGCGGGTCTGTGCGGTATTTGATTGTGTGGTTGGAACAGCACACGCGGCGAGCACCAAGACGAGCGCGCCCCAGCTGACGAGCGCGCGCAGTGATTGATCCATTTTGACCTCCGGGTTGATTGTGAAGGAATTTTCTTGCAAGCGTATCAAGCAGTTCTTAAGATTTTCTTGCGCGAGGTAGTGACGAATTTATTCGTTACTACAGCTCACCTTACGCACTGTCATTTCGAGATGTCCAGCCCACGCGGGCTGCGTGACCTGAAGAAACTGTCATGCTGAGGGACGAAGCATCTCTGGTTTGGCATAGAGATTCTTCAGTCCCTTCAGAATGACAGTTGGAAGTTTCTGAGCAGGAGCGGTTTTTGCGGTGTCGAGCCCTTCGTTCCTCAGGGTAAACTCCGCCGAGACAGAAATCTCGCTTTGCCAACGCCGAGATTTCTCGCAAAACTTGTGGCGATGCAGTTCATCGCACGAAGCATTGAGGGAACGGCTGCACAGGACTTGTCATATCGAAGGGACTGAGATATCTCGCCCCGCTCGATATGACAGTCCTCTTGCTCACATAGCCCACACGGGCTGACCATCTCGAAATGACATTTACTGCGTAAGGTGAGTTACAGTTTATAAACGCGCAAGAATTGTGTGAGCCGCGAGTAATGATTCCCGATAGAATGGAGGCATGACGCTCATGCAAAAAGTTCT
>JACQWQ010000094.1 GCA_016209205.1 Chloroflexota bacterium | reverse complement strand
CTGAGCATAGCCGAAGGATTTCTCACTCCACTACGCTCCGTTCGAAATGACAAATGGTGATGTACTGTGACGGGTTTCTCGCGATGCTCCGCATCGCATAAACCCGTCAGGTCTTGCGGAAAAAATGCGTTATTTATTCAAGACCACAAACACGACAATCGCGACAGCGAGAACGAATGCCGACCACAAGATACCGACTGCCATGTTGCCTTTTTTCAATTCTTCCCACTCGTCCAATCCGGGCGTCATCAGATGCATGACTTGAAGCCCGATGGCAATCGCGGCGGCGAAACCAACTGCGGCGACGATGGACCACAACACCGCAAAGAGCATGTTCAACGCGATCGAGCCAAAATCCGGTCCTGCGCCGGGAAGCGGCGGCAGGCCACCCTGCAAAAAGTTACCCATGATGTCGTTCTCCTTGAGTGAATAGTTCACCGTGTACACGTCATTTCTCGATCCGTGCGAAATGACATGCCGTCGGTAGAGTAAATACTGCGTTTGAAATTACGGTGAAAACGTCAGCGGATAACAATTACCCGCTTTGTACTCGAACGGTTCGCCGTGCGCCGTGCCCTTGGCGGCAATGCTCGCCGTATAGGTGTACTGGCCCGGCGGCATACTGAGCTTGTAACGTTGTCCGTCGCCGGGCACATCGTAATCGTGCGTGCCCCAATCGCCGCCGCCAATCGTAAACCGCAGCACGAGACCGATATAGTTGTTTTGAATCAGCAGCAGCGCTTCGTTCAGGCTGGCAGGGCACGCGGGCTGCTGTGACGTAAAGTTCGGCTGCGTAAACGGTTTAGTGGTTTGGGACCCGCCGCTGAAATCTTTTTCCGAAACGAGCGTATTGGTTCGCGTGTCCAGAATGCGCACATTCCGCCGCACGGCGTTCCAATACGCTTGCGCCGGGACTTGCTGCGTCAAAAACTGGTCGAACGCGGCGTTGTCGGTTACAAACAAGACGAGAAAGTACCGGTCGCGCAAGATACTGACCAGCGTTGTCGCTTGGGGCAGATATTTCCGAATCGCCGCGAAACCCCACAACGCTTGCAGCGCCATGGCTTGACTGTCGAGGTTCGACGAGGTTGCGTTCATCAAGACATAGACTGCGGTCGGTACCGGATTGTTGTTGACATCCGGCAAATTGCCCACGCCCAACACTGCATAGCCCTGCTTGGCGAGGAACAGTGTGATCTCGTCGGACGGCGAGTTTTGTTGTGCGCGCAGTGCATCCAGCGGTGCTGCCAGCAGCAGCGCAAGCAAGAGCAGCGCCGCCAAGATTTTTTTCGGCATGGGCAAGCTGACGAATGAATTCGTCACTACGTAGTAACGAATTTATTCGTTGGTAGGACGAATGAATTCGTCACTACGAAACGCGTAGTAACGAATTTATTCGTTACTTGTTCAACACGACAAACACGACAATCGCGACGGCGAGCACGAACGCCGACCACAAGACGCCGACTGCCATGTTGCCCTTTTTCAATTCTTCCCACTCATTCAATCCGGGCGTCAGTACACTCAACACGCGGAACCCGATGGCAATCGCCGCCGCAAAACCGACCGCCGCGACGATGGACCACAACACCGCAAAGAGCATGTTCAACGCGATCGAACCAAAATCCGGTCCCGCACCGGGAAGCGGCGGCAGACCGCCCTGCAAAAAGTTACCCATACGGTTCTCCTTTGAAAATGTAAGGCGCTTTGGCAAATCGCCCTACGCCGCACTGCTTTTCCTTGACTGCGGGTGCGACGCAAGGCGAATGACAAACTCCTTTGTGAATTGTGATTTCGGACCTGATTCTTTTTCAGGTGCGCGCTTTTCTCACCACCGCTGCGTTTGGGTGGCTTATCCGCCCGTAAAGTTCTTGTTGTAAAAGTCCTTGAACGTCGAAATCGGCTTGCCGTTGCGATCCACGTACACGGCTTTGCCAAAAACGACTCTCAAGAAATCCAGAACCGCCGTTCTCTTTTCCTCATCACTCTTGGCCGCGGCGGCTGCCTTTACAAAGTTGTCATAGTCGGATGCTGCGGCGGGAAACACCAGCATGTTTTCCTGATACGGGATAAACACCATCAACGTCTTGGCTTCAGGATAGTTGGCACGCAGCGCAGTCGTGCCATAGATGATCGGGCCGGCGATGTCATTGATGTTGTATGACGTACCCAAATCCACCACGACGCCTGCCGTCGTTTTGGCGGCATCAATCCATCCCGCCTTGAGCGCCTTGTAGCCCTGCGCGCTGAGCATCCCGATGACATTGTCCGCCGCGGGATCGGAACCGCCCGCGCCGATGGTCACCACACCGGAACCTGTGACACCGCCCGATTTTGCCGTAATCGTCACCGCACCATTCTTTTTCCCGGCGGTAAAGACCGCATCGGCTTGACCATTGTCGTCAGTTGACGTGACGCGCGGGCGGATCGAACCTTCACCCGAGCCGCTGGTTTCAAAACTGACTTCGGCGTTCGGCGCCGGTTGATTGCGCTTGTCATACACGATGACCGTCACAATCGCTTTGCTCGCGCCATCCGCAGGCAGCGTAGACGGCGAAACCGTCACACGAATCGAGCCAGTCGTGCTGCTGTTTTTCTTGAGCGGGGGATTCGGCGGGTTTTGATACGTGCCCGCGCCGAAATTCTTGGTGATAAAATCCTTGGACGATTTGCCCAGGTACGTACCGGTTTCGTTGTCCCAAACATCCACGGTAATCGTGGGCGCGAATTTCGCAAAGTCGTTGGACTTGATATACGCGTCCACATCCGGCGCATCGGCAAAGTACGCCACTTCATACCGTTCCGAGTAGCGCAAAAAGACGTACAACGTTGCCGAATTGGGGAACGATTGGCGCAGCGCCACGAGACCATCTACGATTTGCTGAGTCGTATCCGAGCTGTAGAGGTCTTTGCTCGCGGGCAGCATAATCGTATAGGCAAAAAGATTGCCGCTCTTGCCTTTTGCCTCTTTGAATTCGATCACGTTATAGCCGGCGTCTTTGAGCGCCTGCTCCGCGTTGCCCGAAATATCCGACTGTCCAATATCGGTTGCGCCGGCAAGCGTAAAATTGCCCGCGGCAATGAGTTTACCGCCGACCGTGTAATTCACCGTCCATTGTCCGGTCAATTGTGCGTTCGGCGTGCCGGCGACATTAATAAAACGACGCGCCACGTTTACATCGCCAAAACTCTTGGCGTCGGAAGGATACGTCGTCACCGTGCCGGTATCCTTGTCGTACCATTCCGACTGAACCGGCGAGCCGTCCGGCGCGACAAATTGCGTGTCCACCGTGAACTGCTTTTGTGGCGCGCCGCCCTCTTCCACAATCGTCGCCCAGGCATAGATTTGCTTGACATCGGGTGCGAACGTAGCAACGTACTTGTTGTCTTTCGGGTCCGCACTGAAACTGTAGAGCAAAGTATATCCTGCGCCGGACGATTGAGACTGCGGCGTTTGATTTTGAGAATCGCGCCCATCTTCCCCGGCAACACGTTCCCCGCGCACCGGCGGCTCGGCAAACGTAACCGTCGAAACGAGCGCGAACGCTCCGAGGAATACCAGCGCGACCAACGCCCCTCGTAATAACCATCGTGTCACTCGTTCACCTCCTTTGATGTGATTGCTTTACGGTTGCAGACAAGATACACCCAAAGCGTTTAGAGATCGTTTACGAATCTCGCGGCAGTGTGACTGCCCAGCCGGTTGGAAACCGCCGCTGTAGCCACGCAAAAATGCCCTGCGGGGATTGCGGGCTTGACCCGCGCAGACAGGTTTCGTATTTGGCTGCGGCGATGGCTCGACTTGCTCGCCCCAAGTTTTGACCACCCGGCGAGCGGTTGCGCGAGTACATGTATTCTACTGAGCATGTATGGTACATGTCAACCGCTCCTTTCCGCGCGCCAGGCGTCCAGAAACGCGTCCGCGCGCACCGGCAAGGTGCGCCATTCAAGCGCCTGCGCCAAGCGCATCAACTGCGGCAGATCCAACGCCGCGCGCCTTACTACTTCCGCATCGGCAAACACGCGCGCATCGCCGCGCGCAATAACCTGTCCTTGCGACATCAGACACAAATCCGAAAAATATTCGACGGCAAAATCAACGTCGTGTGTCACGGCGACGACGGTTACATTCTGGGCGCGCCAGGCGTCCAACAAACGCGCGAGCCGCGCCAAACCAAACGCGTCTTGGCCTGTCGTCGGCTCATCCAAAACGACGACCGGCGTTTGCATCGCAACCACCGCAGCAATCGCCACCCAGCGTCGCTGCCACAGCGGCAAATCATACGGATGCTGCTCACGCACGGCGTCCAATTCGCACACGGCTAACGCGTGCTCGACGCGCGTTTTCACCTCTTCCGGTGCAAATTTCAGATTCGTCGGACCGAACGCGATTTCATCCCACACGCGCGTCTTGAATATTTGATCGTCGGGATTTTGAAACACCAAACCGACACGCCGCGCCATTTGGGCAATCGAATGGGCGCGCGTATCCCAATCGCCAACGCGTACGCTCCCGCGCGTCGGTTTCAACAGTCCGTTGAAATGTTTCACCAACGTCGTCTTGCCCGCGCCATTCTGCCCGAGCAACGCGACCTGCGCGCCCGCGCGCAGGTCGAGCGAAACGCCTGATAACGCAACAACGTCCGTTGGATACGTGAACGTGAGATTTTCGACCGAGATGTTCAAGAAGACTTACCTTCTTTCCCCTCTCTCCCCTCTTTCCCTTCTCTTTCACCAAACCACTCCACCGCCTGCTCCAACGTCTGCGGCAACCACGCGTCATTTTTCACCATTCCGCGTTCGCGCGCCAAACGCGCTTGCTGCGCATAACGCGTTTCGTTCAAGCCCCATTCGGGCGCGCGTGCCAAAATTTCGCGCGGCGCGCCGGCGGCGACCAACGCGCCCTTGTCCAACACCAACACACGCGACGCCAAACGTGCGACCCATTCCAATTTGTGCTCCACCAACACTATCGTGCGTCCTTGCGCCGCGAGCGTTTGAATCGCTTGCATCACTTGACGCGTGCCGTCGGGATCCAGCTGCGAGGTCGGCTCGTCCAAAATCATCACCGGCGCGTGCATGACAAAAATGGACGCGAGCGCCAGCCGCTGCTGCTGCCCGCCCGACAACGCGAGCGGGGATTGCGACGCGACCTCTTGTAAACCAAATAAATCGAGCGCGCCGCGCACACGCGTTTCCATTTCCGCGCGCGCGATGCCGAGATTTTCCAGCCCAAACGCGATTTCTTCCGTTACCGTCAGTTTCGCGCCGGAAATTTGATTGAACGGATTTTGAAACACCACGCCGACTTGTGTCACCAAATCCGCGAGCGCAGTTTGTTTCGTATCCGCGCCGCTCACACGTACGGCGCCTTGCATCGCGCCCTTGAAAAAGTGGGGAATGAAACCCGCAAGCGCATAGCACAACGTCGTCTTGCCCGCGCCATTCGCGCCGACGATCGCAGTGATGGTCGCTGGTTGCAGGTCACAGGTTACATGTTGCAGCGCGGGGGTTGACGCGTGCACGTATTTGAAACTGAAATTTTCGACGGTGAGAATGGACATTAGCGAAAAACGAGAAGTGAGATGAGAGATGCGAGAAGCGAGATGAGAGATACGAGAGGCAATGCGAGAGAAATGAGAAGGAGGACGATGGCGTAGCTCACCAAGAGCCAGCGTGAGGCGCGCTGTGCGGGCGAATCTTGCAACTCGCGCCAACTGGTTTTTGCGCGCGGCGCGCGAAACGCGCGCGCGTCCAGCGCCAACGCGCGTTCCTGGACATTTTCCAGCGCGCCATACACTAACGGCGCAATGAGCGGGAAAAACGCGCGCACGCGCACTAACAGATTGCCTTGCGTTTCCAAACCGCGCGCTTGCTGCGCGTTCAAGATGCTTGCCGCGCGTCCTTGCATTTCTGGCAAGAGCTGAATCGCCGTGACCGCGATGTATGCCAACGAAAACGGCGCGCCCGCCTGCACGAGCGCCAGCGCCAAATCCGCCGGATGCGTCGCATACACGACTAGCAGCCCCACGCTCGCAATGACCACCAGCCGCGTCCCGGTCACAAACGCAAATTCTAATCCTTCGCGCTTGAGTGCGAACGGACCCATTTGCCACAACACCTCTTGCGCGCCGGGATAGAAAAATCCTTGCACCAGTGCGAGCGAAACAGCTAACGGCAAAATAATCGTGAACGTCGCATGTAGCACCTCGCGCCAAATTCTCCCATACCCCGCGAGCGGCAAAACAACCAACACAAAAAGTGCGACGGAAACAAACATCCATCGCACACTAAAAGCCGTCACTAAAATCGCTAGCGCTGCCGCCAGTTTCGTCAATGGGTGCAGCGCGTGCCAACCGCTGGAGCGGTTGAGGTAGAAGGATTCGTGCACGGATTCCTATTCCAGAATCGGCTCATCCTCTGCGCTTCGGCATCAGTTTGATGGGTGTTCCGCTCATTTGGATTGTCCTGTAATCTTCAAATATCCTTCTTCACCCAAATGCTCGCGCAAGTATTGATACGCCCATTCTTCCGTATAGGTCTCTAGTTCGTAATCTATCTCGGCGCGATGATCATAGTAATAACTCAAGGCGTCATGCACTTGCGCCAACGTCAGATGGGGCATGATTTCTTGCGTCATGGATTCCGGCGTCTCACCCAGACGCGTATAGGCAATGATATTGCTCACCGAAACGCGCGTGCCTTTGATAAACGCGCGCGGTCCCAGCGGTTTATCCACAATCTCGATGTATGGACGCTGGGGGGATAGAATTTGACGCAGCAATTCCTCTGCCTGCGCATCCGGTGTTTGTGCGTTTTCGCGTGCCTTGGTCTCAAGACGCGCAAAGGTTGATTCGGAAAGAGTGATTGTGTTCATACGTCTTGCCTTTTGCTGAATCCTTATTGTTCGATTACGTTCTCACTGCGCGGAAATTGGCTGACGAGCCGTTTCGACATGCCGCGCACGATGAGCCAGACGACGAGATAGGAAATCGTCTTGTCGAGCGGGTCGGAAATAAATCCTTGAATCGTCGCGGCTTGGAGAATGTTCGCGCCCGTCGCCTGAAAATACGCGACCGCGACAATCGTCCACGCGATATTTTTGAAGGCGCGGCGCGATGCAAACACGCCCGCGCAAATTCCAATCACAAACGCGGTGATGGCGTACGGCGCGGCTTGGGGCGTACTGAAAATGATTGCCCAGATGAGATTCGACACCGCGCCTGTTATCGCGCCCGCCAGCGGTCCCGCCAACGCGCCGACGAGCACCGTGCCAATGGAATCGAGATAAATCGGCAGTTTCAACACAACCTGCACGATTTGTCCGATCACGATGTTGATGACGATAGCAACGGGAATCAGCACCAACGTTATCGTCGTGAAATCTTTTTGGATGCGTTCGGTGAAGGTCATGTGGGTCTCCTTTCATTTCTTTTTTTTTGGATTTGCCTTTAGCCATAATTTTCTCATACTTGAATTTGGCATATTTGGGCTGCTGGAGGAAAGCATTCTTTATTGTTTCGAGCGCAGTGAAATATCCGATTGCTTGTGACCATGCTGAGGTAAGCGACATCGCTTGAACATAATGGTCTATCGCGTATCCCAAATCCCAAACCTTCCACTGTTTTTGGTAATTTTCAAATGTCTCTTGCACAAAATTGGTTAACACATTATCAGGGATGAGCGGACCTTCCTTGTTAGAATAGTAGAATACTGGCTCTTGATAACGACTTCTCACAACTTCCCCATTTACGTCGTACCAATCTTGAGCCACACAGCTGATAGGAGAGCGTTGCGTCAGAGTCAATAAAGCGCACAGAGCATCTACCAGTTCATTTATTTCTTGTTCTGTGAGTTTTTCACTTGGCGCAACGAGGATCGAACTCAAGACACCAGCAGTTTTTAATCCCTCCATCAATCTTTGAGTTTCGTCGCTTTCAGATAACCGACCAAGCTCTATTTTAGCATGTGGAATTTTGGATTCACTTCGTCCATGCTGGCGACCAAGAGCCAAATTTGTCACCTCGCAAACGACCTCTTGTAGGGAAACTGGCGCGCCGTCAGGTTTTGTAATCCCCACAAATCCTGGACGATACACATAACCTTCATAGAACCACTGATCGACCTGGCCTTGAGCTTGATCGGAACGGATTGACCGAACTAGATACAGATTCTGTATTGTCAGATTTTGTCTCTCATCTTCAAGTGTACCGACAAAGTCGAAGTGGTTGCATTGATGAATCCAGTCAATAAAATGTCCTCGATCCATCTCCACATCAGAAAGGCGAATCACAATACAGCCATTGAATAGCTGCGCTAGCCAAACGCGGCATTTAGATTCCCTGCCATGTTTGCATTTGAGAAGACCTGTTCCAACAAATGTCCTGCGAGATAAGTTTTCCCAGAGTCCACTCATACTATTATGCGACCTTCTTGCTTGAAACATATTTAGGATGAACCCAAGCTGGTTCAAAATCCAGTTACTTTACCTCACGGGTCCTTTTTGTAGACCTGCCTATTTTTCGATCCTTTAATTCAATTTCAAAAATTCCTACCTCATCATAGTCGGGACGCATTTCCTTTCGCAAGGCACGCTCCCGTCGTTTTGCGGACGCCAAGCTTTGATAGGCGTCTACTGAATCAGGAATTCCACTGTAAACCGCGACGACAACCCAAATTCGTTGAACTTCTTGACCTTGTGCCATTTAATCCTCCCAACATGCTATCCCGACACTCTCCGCGCTTCCAACACATTCGGCAATCGTTCGATTTTATTCAATATGCGCGTCAACTGATTCGCGTTGCCGATTTCCAGCGTGGCGGTGACGAGCGCGGTATTGTCGCGGCGCGATTTACTCGCGACCGAAGTCATGTTCACATTC
>JACQWQ010000041.1 GCA_016209205.1 Chloroflexota bacterium | reverse complement strand
CGCGTCTGCATTTATGCGGCGCGTTTTTCTTTCCTAAGCCCGGATCGCTCATAGAGCGTTCGGGGCTTTTGCTTTCTGCGCTTAAGCCAATAAGCGCAACCCCCAAAAAACCGAAAGGAGAGAACACCCAAACAAGGATGAATTATGAAGGATGAAGGATGAATCACAAATGCTTTGCGTGAAGATTCATAATTCATAATTCTGCCTTCATCATTCAACCGAAAGGAGAGAACACATGGATACTTTTAAAGACTTGAAGGAGCGCGCCAAACGCGCCGACATCATGGCGATTGCCGAGCGCGTCGCCACGTTGCGCCGTGTTTCCACCGGCGAGAATGGACCCGAGTTCGCCGCGCCCTGTCCGCTTAACTGCGGCAGTGATCACGACGGCTTCCGGGTGCAGCCGGATCGAAATCGCTGGCTCTGCCGCCGCTGCACGAATGGCAAATGGCGCGACGCAATTGATCTACACCAACGATTGACACGCAAAAACTTCGCCGACGCGGTTTGGGAACTGGCAAGCGGCTACGCCATTCCGCTTACGACCACGCGCTGTGTCGCCGAACCCAAACCCGATCCGCACGGCACGCCGCCATCGCAAGAATGGCAGACGCAAGCCTTCTCCTTGATGGCACGGTTTGAAGACTCACTGTGGTCAAAAGACGGTGAGCGCGCGCGGGCGTGGCTGACGAATCGCGGTTTGAAGCGCGAGACGTTAAAAAAGTTTCGCGTGGGCTACAACCCCAACGTCCTCAAACTGGACGCGAGCAAGTGGGGTTTGTCGTCTGACTACCCGTTCTACGTGCAGAGCGGGATCATCCTCCCGACGATCACCGGCAACGCGATTTGGAAAGTCAACATCCGTCGCCCGGTGAAGCCGACTGACGATGCGCCGAAATACGTGCTGATTCGCGGCTCACGCCCGACTGCGCTCTTCAACGCGGATCGCCTCATCTGCGGCTCGCCGGCGGGCATCGCCGAAGGTGAACTCGACGCGATGCTGTTGCAACAAGAAGTAGATCGCGCTTGCGTCGTGCTGACTGCGGTGACGTTTGGCTCGTGTTCGGCACGGTGCTGACTGCGGTGACGTTTGGCTCGTGTTCGGCACGGTCGCTGCATTGGGCTGAACTTCTGCGCCCCGCGCCGCGCCGCCTGATCTTCTACGATCAAGACGGTGAGAGCGACAAAGGCGCGGCGTGGCTGATGGAGACCCTGCCCCCTGCCGAGCGTGTCATTTGGAATAATCTGCAAGCGGGCGATAAAGACTTGACCGATTACCACCAGCACGGCGGCGACCTCGGTAAGTTGGTGAAAGGCTGGTTGGCATGACGGATCAACTTTCCTTCATCGTAGAGGTACCCCCGACATTGCCCGTTTTGCCACAACAAGATCGTCCGATCCGGCGCGTGTGTGAACGCCCGGCTGACTGCAACGCGGCTGAATTGCTTGCCGCCATCATCGGCGGTCCCAAGCAAGTCGAACTGGCGCAGGCAGTCTTGGCGAAATACGATGGCTCGCTGCACGAACTGCTGATTGCTTCTGCTGTCGATCTCATGGAGATCCACGGCATTGGCGAAGCGACGGCGGCGCGGCTGGTGGCGGCGATTCGTTTGGCGCTCATGGCGACGCGCGATAGTCACTACCGCACGCCCATCACTTCACCGGCAGACGTTTACAAGTTCGTAAGCGATATGCAGCTGCTCGAACAGGAAGAAGTGCGCGTGGTGTTGCTCGACACACGCAACAATCTCATTGGCGTGCATATGGTGTATCGCGGCTCGCTCAACATGAGTCTGATCCGCGTGGGCGAATTGTTCCGCGAAGCGATCAAGCGCAACGCGGCTTCGATCATCTTAGTTCACAACCATCCGAGCGGCGACCCGTCACCGTCACCCGACGATGCAGCGGTCACCCGAATGGCGGTGGAAGCGGGCAAGTTGATTGATATTTCGCTGCACGACCATCTGGTGGTCGGACGGAATCGCTTCGTCTCGATGAAAGAACGAAACTTAGGCTTTAGCTAAAAAGGATGAATTAGGAATTATGAAGGATGAATTTGGCGAAGCTTTTCATAATTCATCCTTCCGCCTTCATCCTTTGTCGGAAGGAGAGATCACTATGACTCAAACTCAAGTAACAACAGTTCAAACTGGACCGGCGTATGTCTGTCCCGGTTGCGGCAAGCCGATTGACTTCACTCGCTGGAGCAACGGCGTATACATGCAACCCAACTGGAACAATCCTGTCTCTCGCGAGTGGGAGGGATACGTTTACTACATGCACCACGTAGATCGCGGCGAAGAGAAAACGTGCAAACCCCTGCGCTTTGTGCGCTTGGGCGATTGCATTGCGCCTGTCGTGCTCACATCTGAAACAGAGATGCCCTACTACGCCGAGCGCATCAACCAAAACGTGCGCGAGATTCGCGCCGCGCTTGACGAGATCGCCAAAGCCGTGCGCCCCGAAGACCGCAAGAACGACGTGGCGTCAAAGGTCGTCTACGGCTTGATGGCTGGCACAATGACCCCCGACGCCGCGCTCTCGATGTTGCGCGACAACGTGCAGCACGCTAAAGCGCTGCTGATCACCGGCGAGGTGAAGATCGCTTTGCCCGACGACTTGGCAAGCGAGGTCGAAACCTGCGCGAAGGCGCAAGGTCAGACGCTCGAAGCGTTTACGCTCCATGCGTTGCGCGACTACACGGCGCATGTGGACCCGGATTGGCTCGAAGAAGAAATGAGAGCGGCGCCATGAAGCCTAAACAACTTCAACCGCGCTATGGGCAGATTGACGGGTACGGCGCTGACACGCAAGCCCACAAAGATCAATTTCTGCGCGATGGACGCGCCTATCTCAAATCGGTAGGCGAATATCTTGCGGTGCTGATCCCCGGTTTGCAAGTGGAGTTGTGTGTCAATAAAGCGGGCGTTGCCGTGAGTGGTGAAGTGTTCGCATACTTCAGTGCGCCCGGCGGCTTTCGCTTGTTCGTCCAAGTCGGCACGTCTGCTCTGCGAATCTTGAGTGGGCGCGCCGATGGCGTTATCGTGTTAGCGCAGTTGCGCTCGCCAATCGCCATGAAGAAATATAGTTCAGGGCGTCAGGCGAAGCCCGGTGTGTGTTACAGCATCGGCGCAAACGATTGGCGCGATCCCAACTTGCCGAGCGACGAAATGGCGCGTCAACTTTTCGAGCGATACGGCGGCACGCTGAAAACCGTGCATCCGTTGTTCGCGGCGAAAGAGGAGGAGGATGCCCGCGCGCGCATGGTCAACGCCTTGAACGGTGTGAGTTCTGCGCCGCGAGTGACGCAAGGCGAGAGTGTCTATGCCTGAGTTTGGATAAGCAATAAATCACTGGCGCACACGCGAGTTGTTGGGCGTGGTCTCTTCGATCAATCGAAGAGCGCCACTTGAAACTTCTCTCTTGATGGAGAGTTGTTTTTTCTTAACGCAGACCGATCTTAGATCGCTCTGCGTTTTTGTTTCGCCTTCGCCAAGCGAAGCAATAAAAATTTTGGCGAATGAAAGGAGAGAACACTATGAGCATCATCGGCTCACTATGGAGTATCGCATGGCGCAATCCATATGACCCGCCGCCGTCAGGGCTGGAAGTTCTGGCGCGAATCTTTGTGCCGGGGCACAACACGCGCCCGCCCGAAGAATTGAAAGCGATTAAGTATTCGTTGGGTGGCGGCTATGGCGTGACGTGGTGCGCCATGACTGAACCTATGCGGCAGCGTTCGCCCGAAGTGCTGGCGAATATGCGCCGCAAGCGACTCAGTCGCCGCATGAATGCCAAAGCGCCCTTGTTCGCGGATTTCTTCATCGAGCAAGAGTTGGCGCGCAAGCCGGAGTATTACGCCGGCGTGACGGATGCTTATCTCGAAGCGCAACGGCAAGAAGCACTGGACGCTGATCGTCAATTGTTCGAGATGCCATTGGCGCATCCGAATGAGCTGATTGTCTTCGGCGACGAACCGCCTGAGTGCAAGGTGCGCGCCGAGCGATTGCGCGCGGACATTGAGCGATCAATAGCGGCGGCACATTTCAAGCGTACCGCTAATGCAAAATAGAAAGGAGAAAACACTATGGATGAAAGCAAGTCGAAATTCG
>JACQWQ010000040.1 GCA_016209205.1 Chloroflexota bacterium | reverse complement strand
GAGCGGAGTCACCATACCCATTGGCGAATTGCTTATCTATAATATATCAGGTCTTGGGTCACGGCTTATCTAAACCGTATTGGTTTTAGTATAGCACCGCGATATGACTTGTCAATCGTTTTTCCCTGGTGATTACTCACAAATGTTAGGAGGCAGTGGCAATGCAAGCGCATTGCATACTGCCGTAGGGTGACGCGCAGTCCAACTGCGCTTTAACAATCTGTAGGCAATCACCAGTTTTTCCATACTTTGCCGACCTTGCTCGCGGCGAGGTCCGTAATCGTCCGCGCCAATTTCAAACCCCCAAAAGGGTTTGGCTCAGCGCCTGATTTTCAACGCGCGGTACGACGCCGAAAAATCTCCTCGAACTGAAAAATCCTGAAAACGGGAATCGAAGGTGGTGCGCTCAGCCGCGCGCTATTTTCTTGAACAAATTTGCCTGCCTTGTTCAGTAATGAACTTTTTCCATTATTTGGTTGTTGACTTGGGCTTGTGGGAGGAGTATAACGAAAACGAACACTATGTTCATAACCGAACACAATATACACCCAAAGCAGAAAATGAAAAAGGAGCCATTTCTGATGTTGACCCAGCTAAAAACCCATCATCGCAATTTTATTCAAGGTGCAGCGTTGCCCATCCGCGCGAGCCGGTTGATTGAATTGAACGGTGTGACCAAATCCTACGACGTTGCCGCAGGCAAATTCATGGCGCTCAAAGGAATTGACATGCAAGTGGATGAAGGCGAGTTTGTCGCGGTGGTCGGCAAATCGGGAAGCGGCAAGACCACGTTGATCAACATGATCACGGGCATTGATGACGCAACTTCAGGCCAAGTCTTCGTCGCGTCTACGCCTGTCCATGAGCTGAACCAAGAACAACTCGCAGTTTGGCGCGGAAAAAATGTGGGCATTGTCTTTCAGTTCTTTCAACTGCTGCCCACGTTGACCGTCGCAGAAAACGTGGTCTTGCCGATGGACTTTGGCAACGTCTATTCCCCACGCGAACGCCGTGAACGCGCCATCGCCCTGCTGGATAAAGTCGGCATCGCGGAACAAGCGGACAAACTTCCATCGAATCTATCGGGCGGACAGCAACAGCGCGCGGCGATTGCCCGCGCGCTGGCGAATGATCCGCCCTTGCTGGT
This sequence comes from Chloroflexota bacterium, assembly GCA_016209205.1. Classification (GTDB taxonomy): domain Bacteria; phylum Chloroflexota; class Anaerolineae; order UBA4142; family SHND01; genus SHND01. The sequence continues at coordinate 25,389 of JACQWQ010000040.1, read as the reverse complement.
CGCCGATGAACCGACGGGCAATCTCGACACGCATACCTCCGAAGCGGTCATGCAGTTGTTTGCAGACCTCGCCGCAGAGGGCAAGACGGTGGTCATGGTCACGCATGAACGCGACCTCGCCCGCTATTTCACGCGCACGATCACACTGTCCGACGGCATGGTGGTCACAGACAATGGAGGCAAAAATGCTTAGCCCGCGTTGGAAAAAAATACTGCGCGACCTGCAAGCCGCGCGTGGTCGCATGGTGATGGTGGTGATCGCGATTGCCGTCAGCATCTTTGCCGTAGGAACCATCCTGACCGCATATACGATCTTGACCCGCGAGGTCAGCCGAAACTATCTCGGCACGAATCCCGCCTCGGCTTTTTTGGAACTGGACCGGGTGGACGATTCGGTCGTCGAAGCGGTCAAACAGCAGCCAAACATCGTTGACGCGGAAGCTGGCTCATGGGTCATGGCGCGAGTGGAGATCCAACCAAATGAATGGAGACCGCTGCTGCTGTTCGTCGTCAAAGATTTCGACGCGCTGCGCATCAGCAAGTTCTTGCCGGAAGCGGGTTCCTGGCCCCCACCCGCGCAAACGATTTTGCTCGAACGGGAAGCTCTGAAATTTATCAATGCAAACGTTGGCGATGTGATCCCTGTTCAGCTGCCCAATGGAAAAAAACAAGCGCTGGCGATTTCGGGTTCTACCCATGACGCAGGTTTGGCGCCCGCATGGCAGGAAGAAATGGCTTATGGCTACGTCACCCCCGAGACGCTTGCCTGGCTTGGCGAAGGCGATACATTGCACATTCTCAAAGTGATTGTAAAGGATCAATCGCAGGGGAGAGCTACAGTCGAAGCGACTGTTAGCAGTTTGGCGCAATGGTTGAAAGGGCAGGGGCGCACGGTCGGAGAGATCCGCATTCCGCCTCCACTCCTGCACCCGCATCAATCGCAGATGAATAGCGTGCTGCTGACTCTGCTGATCTTTAGTCTGATGGCGTTGGTGTTGAGCGCCATCCTGACCGCGACCATCATCAGCGGAATGCTGGCGCAGCAGATTCGTCAGATCGGCATCATGAAAGCCATTGGCGCGCGCTCGATCCAGATCACCAGTCTCTACCTTGTGCTGATCGTTTTCGAGGGTTTGGCGGCAGTTGCCATTGGCTTGCCACTCGGCGTTTTGGTAGGGCGCGCATTTACAAGGGTGGTCGCTGAAGTTTTGAATCTCACGCTTTACTCTGAATCCATACCCGCGTGGGTCTTTTTAGTAGAGCTATTGATGGGTACGCTTGTCCCGTTGCTCGTGGCGTTGGGCCCCATCCAGCGAACGACGCGCGTCACGGTGCGCGAGACGCTCAACGATTACGGCATGACGCGCGAATCATTCGGCGCACGCGGACTGGACGCCTGGCTCGGAAAAATCCGCGGCATTGACAATACCCTGATGCTCGCGCTGCGCAACACGTTCCGACGCCGCGGGCGCTTGATCCTAACGCTTGGTCTGCTTGCTGCGGGCGGTGGAATGTTCATGACAGGAATCAATGTCAACGCGGCGTGGGATGATTTTCTCGTCCAAGCCACTGCAACGCGCCATTACGACATCGAGATTCGCCTGAACAGTCCGCAACCTGAAGAAAAAGTGCTTGCGATAATCACAAGCATCCCTAAAGTACAGCAAGTTGAGCCGTGGAATCTAACGCCTGTAGCAGTGAGTCGTCCCGATGGTTTGGAGATCGTGCACACGTATCCCGATGGCGGTCATGGCAGTCTTACGCTCCGTTCGGTTCCGCCGGAAAGCAAATTCATCGAGTCGCTGATCTTGAGTGGACGTTGGCTTCAGGCGGACGATACTGACGGCGCGGTGCTGAACCACATGGCTGCCACATTCTTCCCGAACGTGAAGGTCGGCGACACCATCCGTTTGACCATTGATGATCGCGCGGTCGCTTTGCGCGTCGTTGGAATTGTGCGGCAAAACCTGACGCCCGCCGCGGTTTATGTTACTTCGAACACCTTTGCCCAGGCAGCCGGGCTTCCCGCGCAATCCATCAACGGTGTGCGCATCCGCCTGAAGGAGCATGACGATAACACCGTCCGCACCGCTACCGGAGAAATCGAACGTGCGCTGGCGGCGGAGAACATCAGTCTGAAGGTCGTTATTTCGGAAACGATGGTCGAAGGCGCGACCAGCGGACATGTCTACATTTTCATCTTTGCATTGATCATGATGGCGCTTGTAATGGCAGTGGTTGGCGCGCTGGGATTGATGTCCAGCATGGGAACGAGCGTCATTGAACGCACACGCGAATTCGGCGTCATGCGCGCCATTGGCGCGAAATCACGTACCGTCCTGCGCAACGTGATCAGCGAAGGGATTTTCATCGGCTTGATGAGTTGGGGGATCGCCATTGTGATTTCACTTCCGCTGTCGTTTGTGATCGGCTACCTCATCGGCAGCAATTCCTTTTTTGCGCCGTTGTCTTTGGTCGTTTCGCCGATCGCCCTCGTGATCTGGCTCGGGGTTATTGTGATCGGCTCGATTGCAGCCAGCGCCTATCCTGCATGGCAGGCGTCGCGGCTGACGATTCGAGAAACACTCGCTTACGTTTAGAGAGGAGACATCTCATGGAGACCAAAACGAAACAAGACGGAAACATGAAAAAGAACGTGGTTGTGCATCTAACGATCCTCGCCGTTGTCGTTGGCTTGATCGTAATCGCTGTTCTGCTGGCAAGCAGCAACATTGATTTTGTGGACTTGGTCATCAAGCTGCACGGCGGTTGAGTTCGCGATTTACGCTATTATACTGAACACGGGCACATTTTGCGTTTTGTCATTCTGAACCCTTCATGCTTCGTGCGATGAACTCCATCGCGGGTAAACTCTGTGAAGAATCCTTCGATTCCTCAGGACAAGTTCTCTGGCTAGCGTCAGGTAGAGAACTTGTCCCTTCGATTCCTCAGGGCAGGCTCTGAGCGTAGCCGAAGGATTCTTCGCTCCGCTGCACAGAACTTGTGAACATGCTCAAAATCCAGTGGCGACGCTGGCTTGAATGGACTGTTTTCAGCCTGATTCTGTGGTAATGGCTCAGTTTTTCCACCAACATTTTGAGCATGTTCGAACTTGTCATATCGAGCGGAGCGAGATATCTCACTCCGTTCGATATGACAGTCCTGAGCCCATACAGCCCCTGCGGGCTGACCATCTCAGAATGACAGCATAGAAAAGCGCAATTTGTTACCTCGCGCAGTATAACAAGGGGAAAAGAATGAAACGGAAAATCATCGGAACAATCCTGATTGTCGTGAGCGGGGCGATTATCGTTTTACTGCTCACGGGCGGCGGTCCAATTCTTCCGCACATCATTGGTCCAAGTATTCTGGCAGTAGTAGGAGTGATCGTTTTGACCATTGGCGGAAAAGTAAATCAACCCACCAATTGAATTTCGCTGCGAGCACGTTTTCCTCGTCGGTCAGTTTTCTTTGACCGACGAGGGAGAAGCATGTTTAAAACCAAGCCAATCACTGAAACTGGAGAATCACGGATGAACAAGGAACGCATTGCCACTGTCTTTCTCATTGTCCTGACGAACACTATCGGCGCAACGGTGATCTTGCCGATGCTGCCGCTCTACGTGGAAAAGCAATTTGGAGCGTCACCCTTGCAGGCGACACTCGTCATCGCCGCGTTCTATGCGGCGCAGATTTTAGCGGCGCCTTGGTTGGGAAAACTGAGCGACCGTTTCGGGCGTCGTCCCATTCTGATCCTCAGCCAGGTTGGAACCCTCGTTGCATACTTGATGTTTTTCTTTGCCCCACAACTCGGCGCGGGATTGGAACGCGTCGGGCTGGCGCTGGGAATGAGCGGCGGATTGGGCGCCATTTATTTGGCGCGCATCCTCGATGGGTTGACCGGCGGAAATGTCAGCGTTGCCGAGGCGTACGCCAGCGACATCAGCGACGCCAAGTCCCGTACGCAGGCGCTCGGATTGATCGGCGGAGCGATTGGTGTCGGGCACATTCTCGGTCCTGCGCTCGCCGCCATCTTGAGCGGGATCAGTTTGCTCGCGCCAATCGTTGGTGCGGCGGTTATGAGCGCGGTGACACTGTTGCTCACAATTGTTCTGCTAGAAGAGACGTTGACGCCAGAGAAAAGAACTGCGGCTAAATCCACACCAGCAGCTCCATCCATTCGCCATTTGATTTCGCGTCGTCCGGTTGCCCTCATCCTCGCTACGGCTTTTGTGATCGGTCTCTATATGGCAGCCGTGATGGCCAGTTTCGCGCTCTATGCAGAACGTGCGTTATTTCCCAACCAGCCGCCAGAAGTGGTTGCGCAAAATGCAGGGGTGATGATTGTTGTGATGGGTCTGGGTGTAGCGGTCAGCCAAATGCTTTTGGTTGGACCGCTGGTGAAACGATTGGGCGAGCAAGTAGTGGTCATCCTTGGCGGAGGACTGCTCATCGTGAGCGCCATTGGCTTTGGTTCAGCCACATCTGCAACAACGGCAGCCCTGCCCATTCTCGCTTATGCGCTTGGTTACTCTATCAGCTGGCCCAGTCTCCAGTCGCTCATGACTCGCTTTGGTTCAAAAGAAACTGTGGGGCGATTGCTGGGGCTATTTCAATCGGCGTTCAGTCTGGCGCTCATCCTTGCACCCATCGCAGCGGGTTTGCTTATCGAACAGATGGGCCCGCGCGCGGTGTTTTACAATGGCGCCTGGTTGATGGGATTTGCGACATTACTCGCAGTGGTGCTTGCTCACATGGACCTTCCCAACCGCGACGGAACACCCATCGCGCATGTGGCAGAAGCGGAGCCGCAAAATTTTCTCAAGCGTTTTCACCACTGACACTTTCCTCACCCCCGACCCCTCTTCCTTCACGCGGTTCAGGACAGGCACTACCCAGCGAGGGGAGATTTTCGTTGCTGATGGTGAACAAAGCTAATGGTGACTGATTCGCAGTGCAGGCGAACACCCGAAGGTTGGCGACGTGCGTCGAGCATGTCTGCCAATCGAGTGATCCACGAAGGACACTGCAATTGCTTGCGATTGCCACAATCGCAAGCGACTGCCGCACCAAGAAACCCTTCGTGTTCTTCGTGTCCTTCGTGGATCACACAGAGGTTGACGACGCGCGTTTAGCGTGTGCGCCAACCGAGTGATCCACGGACACCAAGGGCACTAAGAAACCCTTCGTGAACTTTGTGTCCTTTGTGGATCAAATGCCGTGCGAACAAATGTTTAGGGCTTGACAGAACCTGAAGGGCAGCTGTAAGATGCACACGTGTAAATAAACTATTATACACGTGTGCATTTCCACGGAAGGAAGCGTGGCGCCAATGCCCATCACGGTCAAGGATATCGCCCAACGCGCGGGAGTTTCCCATCCTACCGTCTCCCGCGCGCTTCACGATGACCCCCGCGTTGCACCACAGACTGCCGCCCACATCAAACAAATCGCGGCGCAGCTCGGTTACGTCCCCAGCGCCGCCGCGCGGAGTCTCAAGACCAACCGCACCCGCGTCGTCGGCATCATCGTCAATCGCATCTCCGATCCGTTTTATAGTCGGGTGCTCGACGGCATTCAAGAGGTCCTCTCCGCCGCAGGGTACAGTCTCTTTCTTTCCGCCGCCAATACCGAATTCACCGACCCGGACAGCAGCGCCATTCGCGCGATCGTCGAACATCGCGTCGAAGGGCTGATGATTTGTTCCATGTTCGTCAGCGCCGCTCATTTTACCCAGCTCGCCGGCTCGAATCGTCCGCTTGTCATCGCACACAACCTCTCGCCCGAAGATACGCCGCACACGATTTATCACGACGACCGGTATGGCAGTGGGCAGCTCACCCAGCATCTGCTCAATCTCGGGCACACGCGCATTGCCTTTGTCGGCAACACCCATAAAGGACGCGAGACCCGAGACCGGCTCAAGGGTTTTCGTGAAACGATCCGACGCGCACGGCAGCATGTTCCCGCAGAGTATATCGCGTATGACAGTCCGGACGCGCCGCTGGCAATCTCCGCCGCCGTGCGCCGACTCATGCAGCTCCCGACACCGCCCACCGCCCTCGTCTGTTACAACGATGCCATGGCCATCGGCGCGATGGAAACGCTGCGGCAGTTGGGCAAGCACGTGCCGCGCGAGTGCTCGGTCGTGGGCTTTGATAATATCTCTTTTTCCGCGTACGTTCATCCACTTTTGACAACATTCGATCAACCGAAATACGAGCTCGGTCGCGTTGCCGCCCAAATGCTTTTACGCCAATTAGATCACTCACGCGCGCGCGCGTCGGAGGACGACGAGCCGAATGGAGCGCCGCGCTCCAGCATCACCTTGCGTGGTCAGCTGCTGGTGCGCGAATCCACCGCACCGCCTTTGAAAATGTGACTGATGAAAGGTTGTGAATGTTCGCCGCAACGTTTTTGACCTGAGACGAAACGACCATGAGTTCCCGATATGTTTTTGACCTCATCACGATGGGTCGTTCGGGGTTGGATTTGTATTCGAACGACGTCGGTGCGCCGTTTGTCGAGATCACCAGCTTTGCGGCGTACGTTGGCGGTTCGCCGACGAATATCGCGGTCGGCGCGCGGCGGTTGAATTTGAACGTCGCACTCCTCACCGCCGTCGGCGACGACCCGGTGGGCGATTTCATTTTGCACTTTTTGGCGCGTGAAGGCGTGGACACGCATTTCATTCCGCGCAAAGCCGGCACGCGCAGCAGCGCGGTCGTGTTGGGCATCGAGCCGCCCGATAAATTCCCGCTCGTCTTTTATCGTGAGAACGCCGCCGACATTCAATTGACGATTGACGATGTGCTGGCGCTGCCGCTCGAGCAAACACGCGCGTTCGAATTTGCGGGCACGAATCTTGCCAAAGAGCCGAGCCGCAGTGCGACGTTGTTTGCCGCCGAACGCGCCCAACAAGCAGGCGCAGCGGTGATCCTCGACATTGATTTTCGTCCCGACCAGTGGCACGACCCGCGCGCATTCGGCGTTGCCATACGTTCCGCGCTGCGCAGCGTGGACATTTTGCTCGGCAACGACGATGAAATCAATGCGGCGATGCTCGCCGATCCACGGCAAATCGAAATGAAACAGAGCCAGGTGTCCGACGCGCACGTGGCAGGCGAGATCGGACGCGCCATTGCCGCGTTGTTGTCTCTCGGACCAAAGGTGCTGGTCGAAAAATGCGGCGCACAGGGTTCACGCGTGCATCTCGCGGCAGGCGAAAAAATTGACGCGCCCGGTTTCCCGGTGGAGGTTTACAACATCCTCGGCGCGGGCGACGCGTTCGCGGCGGGATTCATCTACGGTTTCGTCAAAGGTTGGGATTGGTATCGCGCGGCGCGCCTGGGCAACGCGTGCGGCGCGATCGTCGTCACACGCCATGGCTGTTCGGCTTCAATGGCACGCGCCGCAGAGGTATTTGCGTTTATCGAACAACGCGGTGGTTTTTGAAGCGAGGGGAATATCGTATGACAGCGTATAACGGTCCACTGCACAAAATGACTTTGACCACGCCGACGCGCTACTGGAACGATTCGTGCTCGGTCCAAGAACTAGAGTACGCGATCGCGCGCGGCGCGACCGGCGCGACGAGCAACCCGGTCATTGTCCTGAATGTGTTGAAAAAAGAAATGGACTTGTGGCGCGAGCGCATCAAGCAGGTGATTGCCGAAAATCCGACGTGGCATGAGACGCTCGTCGCGTGGCAGATTTATCGCGAACTCGCCGTCAATGGCGCGAACATATTGTTCCCTGTGTATGAACGCGAGCATTCCAAGTGGGGGCGGCTTTCCATTCAGACCGACCCTGCCTTTTATCGCACCCACGACGCGATCTTGGAACAGGCGACCATTTTCGGGAATCTTGCGCCCAACATGCAGGTCAAAATTCCCGCAACGCGCGCCGGCATCAGCATGGTCGAAGAGGCGACGTACCGTGGCGTGAATCTGAACGTCACGGTCAGTTTCACGGTGCCGCAAGTGCTTGCCGCCGCCGAAGCGATTGAGCGCGGTCTCGAACGCCGCGCGGCAGAAGGCAAAGCGATTGCTACCATGTCGCCGGTTGTGACGATGATGGTCGGACGCACCGACGATTGGATGAAAGTGCTCGTCAAACGCGACGGCGTTGACATCAATCCCGAATATCTGGAATGGTGCGGCGTGGCGTGTTTCAAAAAAGCGTACGGCATTTACCAAACGCGCGGCTATCGCGCCCATTTGCTTTCCGCCGCGTACCGTAATTTTTTGCACTGGACCGAATTCGTCGGCGGGAATGTGACGCTGACGCTGCCGTGGGAATGGCAAGTCAAATACAATGCGTCCGAAGTGAACCCCGCGCCGCGCATGGACGAGCCGGTGAACGAGGAAATCCTCGACGCACTGTATACCAAGCTGTCCGATTTTCGCCGCGCGTACGACGAAGATGGAATGACCCTGGAGGAATTTGATACGTTCGGCGCGACGGTGCGCACGCTGCGCTCGTTCATCGAGGCATGGCACAATTTCGTCGCGCTCATTCGCGATTTCATGCTGCCGAATCCAGATGTCAAGACGGAGAATAAAGAGTAATGCTGACACTATAATTCTCGCAGCATTTCGTTCAACTCTTGGACGGTCATTTCAACATCTGCAGCGACCTCGATCAGCGTTTCGTCCATTACATCGCTGGGTGGAATCGGATCGCCATACTCGCGTGCCACTTCCAACCAGCCGAGGATTGCTTCGCGAATATTATCCAACGCCTCTTCGTAGGTATCACCTTGTGAGTGGACGCCTTTTAGTGATGGACAGTGGACTGCATATCCGCCGTCTGCTTCGCGCTCGAACACAACACGGTAACGATGAACAATTGCGGTTTTCATAACGACCTCCCGACTGCTGAGGATTATACTTGACCCAGATGGTCATGCAAAACGGCAGCATCAAGTTTATTCTGCATGAGAACTCGATATAGATATTCAGAAAAGGTTCTGGACTACCAGACCTGTGAGGTTTTGGCGATGGACTACATCGCAGAAACCTCACAGGTCTTGAGCGAGAGTGTCCGAAACCTAATCTGAATGACTATGGCAATGGTGAAGCGAATAGAGCAATCGCTTTGTGATTGAAGGAGAACATCCATGGATCACGCTCTACGTTTGACCATGGCGCAAGCCATCATCCGCTTTTTGAAAAATCAATACGTCGAACGCGACGGTGTTGAGCAGCAATTCTTTGGCGGCGTGTGGGGTATTTTCGGGCATGGCAACATCGCAGGCATCGGCGAGGCGCTCCAAGAAAATCCTGACTTGCGTTATTACCTCGTCCACAACGAACAGAATGCCGTACACATTGCCGCCGCGTACGCGAAAATGTCGAATCGGTTGCGCGCGTTTGCCTGCACCAGTTCCATTGGACCCGGTGCAACCAACATGGTCACGGGCGCGGCGGTTGCGACGATCAATCGTTTGCCCGTCCTCCTTTTGCCCGGCGACATTTTCGCGCGACGAAACGTCGCGCCCGTTTTACAGCAGCTGGAAGCGCCGTCGTCGCAAGACATTTCGGTCAACGATTGTTTCAAACCCGTTTCGCGTTATTGGGACCGCATCAATCGCCCCGAACAAATCATCACCGCGCTGCCGGAAGCGATGCGCGTGCTTACGTCACCTGCCGACACGGGCGCAGTCACGCTCGCGCTGCCGCAAGATGTCCAAGCCGAAGCATACGCGTATCCGGCCGCGTTGTTTGAAAAACGCGTGTGGCGCATTGCGCGCAATCGTCCCGACGCGAACGCATTGAAGCGCGCGGCGCAAATGATTCGTGCGGCGCGTACGCCGCTCATCGTCGCGGGCGGCGGCGTCATGTACAGCGAGGCGACCAATGCGCTGCGTCAATTCGTGGAACAAAGCGGCATCCCCGTCGGCGAAACGCACGCGGGCAAAGGCGCGCTGCCGTACAACCATCCGCTCTCGCTCGGCGCAATTGGCGTCACCGGCACGCGCGCGGCGAATCTCGTGGCGCGCGACGCGGATTTGGTCATCGGCATCGGCACGCGTTATTCCGATTTCACCACTGCGTCCAAAACGGCATTTCAGCATCCGAACGTGAAATTTATCGCCATCAACGTCGCGGAATTTGACGCCTACAAACATGCCGCGCTGCCGCTTGTGGGAGACGCGCGTGTGACGCTGGAAGAGTTGAGACTGGAGACTGGAGATTGGAGAACGGACGCAGAGTATCGCGTGCGAGCGGAGCAGCTTAACAAAGAGTGGGACGAGGAAGTGAGTCGGCTTTACAATTTGGAGTACGGTCCGCCGATTTCGCAAGGCGAAGTGATTGGCGCGATCAACGCGGTCGCGGGAGAACGCGATGTGGTACTCAACGCGGCGGGCAGCGTGCCGGGCGACTTGCACAAGTTGTATCGCAGCCGCGATCCCAAAAATTATCACGTCGAGTACGGCTATTCGACGATGGGCTATGAGATTCCCGGCGGCATTGGCGTGAAACTCGCCGCCCCGACACGCGAGGTGTTTGTCATCGTGGGTGACGGTTCGTACTTGATGCTGCCGCAAGAGATTGTGACGTGCCTCCGCGAAGGTATCAAGCTCAACATCATTTTGATTGACAATCACGGTTTCCAAAGCATCGGCGGCTTGTCGAAAGCAATCGGGAGCGGGGGTTTTGGCACGTTTTACAAATATCGCGGCGCGAATGGACAGTACGACGGCGCGCCCTTGCCAATAGATTTCGCGGCGAACGCGCGTGCGCTCGGCGCAAACGTCATCGTCGCCAACGATTTGCCGTCGCTCCAAGCCGCGCTGGAAGAATCGAAACGCGCGCCGCGCACGACGGTGGTCGTGATTGAAACTGACCGCGAAGCGCGCGTGCCGGGGTACGAATCGTGGTGGGACGTGCCGCTCGCGCAGGTCGCGGAAATCGAAGCGGTGCGTCAAGCCGCGCGCGAATATGAAGAGGCGAAACAGAGAGAACGATACTATTTGTGATGTCGAGGGTCAGCTCAACTGCAAAAAGATTTTGGGATACTGCTCGGCGATGCGCAACAGCGCGCCTGCCGGTCCGCTCGGAGTGCGGCGCCCTTGTTCCCAATCTTGAACTGTTCGCACACTCACGCCCATTAACCCGGCAAATTCCGCTTGGGACAGATGGAGTTTGGCGCGAATTTTTCGAGGCGGGGCAGGCGTTTTGAATTTGCGTGTCCGCAAATTGCGCTGCCCTGCCTTGTAGGATTTGATTTCACGGATTCCTTCGAGGATTTCTATACCGATGTCACGATTAGACATTTTTAACTTCCTCCGCAATCTGTCGCAAAATGTGCGATGGGAGTGAGATATTCGTCTTCTGCCAAGTACGAGTAGATAAGTTTGGTGAAGATGGAGGTTTCGATGAACTCCAAGTACCTGTACTCTGAAATCTTTGCACAAAAAGCAAACATTTTTCCACCGCGAATCTTTGCGCGAACTCCGCGCGACGAATCTGCACGAATCGGGATACGAAAAAAATTCGCGTAGATTGGCGTAGAACCTGCCCCGAAGCATTGAGGGATTCGCGGTTTCCTGATTTGGTTTCGGCTTGTTCGAGTTAGGGCTATTATACGGCAAAGCCGTATGCAAAAGGGTAAACGGAGATGAGCGACAACATTCTAAAAAATTACATCAACGGCGAATGGGTCGCGTCGAACGCGACGCGAACGCTCGACGTGACAAATCCCGCGACCGCGGAGGGATTGGCGAAAACGCCGTTCTCGACGCCTGCCGAAGTGGACGCGGCGGCACGGGCGGCGGCAGCCGCTTTCGAAGCGTGGAAGCGCACCCCCGCCGCCGAACGAATTCAATATCTCTTCAAACTCAAGATGCTGCTGGAAGAGAACTTTGACGACCTCGCGCGCACCATCACCACCGAGAACGGCAAAATTTTGGACGATGCGCGCGGCGAAATGCGGCGCGCCATCGAAAACGTCGAAGTCGCGTGCGGCATCCCGACGATGATGCTGGGCGATTTTGCCGAGGACATTGCGCGCGGCATTGACGAGTACATGATTCGTCAGCCCGTTGGCGTCGTCGCCTCGATTTGCCCGTTCAATTTTCCGGGCATGATTCCGTTCTGGTTTATGCCGTACGCGTTGGCGTGCGGCAACACGGTCATCATCAAGCCGTCCGAGCGCACACCCTTGACCATGCAAAAAGTATTCCAACTTTTGGAAAAAGTGGGCTTGCCGCCTGGCGTCGTCAATTTGGTCAACGGCAGTGTGGATACCGTCAACGCGATTCTAGATCACCCCTTGATTCAAGCCATCACGTTCGTCGGTTCCACCGCCGTCGCGCGTCACATCTACAGCCGCGCGGCATTGAACGGCAAACGCGTGCAAGCGCAAGGCGGCGCGAAAAATCCGCTCATCGTTTTGCCCGACGCGGATCTGGACATGACGACGAAAATTGTGTTGGACAGCGTGTACGGCAATGCGGGGCAGCGGTGTCTGGCTTCGGCAAACGTCGTCATGGTCGCGGGCGCAGGCAAAACTTTTACACCTGCGTTTGCCGAAGGCGCATCGAGTCGCGTGGTCGGCTTTGGGCTTGACAAGGGCGTGCAGATGGGTCCGGTGATTTCACAGCAAAGTTTGCAGCGCATCGAGGGTTTGATTCAAAAAGGCGTGGACGAAGGTGCGCGTGTGGTCGTGGAAGGACGGGACGCGTTGATTCCCGATTATGAAAAGGGCTTTTTCTTGCGCCCGACGGTTCTCGACAACGTCTTGCCCGGGACAACGGTTGCGCAGACGGAAATTTTTGGTCCCGTGATGACGGTGTTGAATCTGAATACGGTGGACGACGCGATTGCATTTGTCAACAGCGGGCAGTATGGCAATCAGGCGTCCATCTTTACGAGCAGCGGCGCAGCGGCGCGCAAGTTTCGCAACGAGGTGCAAGCGGGCAACGTCGGCATCAACATCGGCGTCGCGGCGCCCATGGCGTTTTTCCCGTTCAGCGGATGGAAAGAGAGTTTCTTTGGCACACTGCACGGGCAAGGCAAACACGCCGTCGAATTTTTCACGCAAACCAAAGTGGTCGTCGAACGCTGGCTTCAAGATTGGTCGCGGCAGTTCTAATCTGTCTTCAGTGCTGTCATTGCGAGCGGAGCGTTTCCCTCAATTCCCTCAATACTTCGGGACAAGCCTTCGGGACATGCTTTGCGGAGCATGCGATGGGCGATGGAATACATCGCCTTCATCGCCGCAATCTCGGCGCGAATCGCAAGGAGATTGCTTCGTCGCAAACTACGCTCCTTGCAATGACAAACTGTGATGTGCTGTGTCAGGTCTCACAATCGGACGCGCCCGCGCGCTGCAAGCCAGCGCGACGCCGAACGGCGTCTTTACGATTCTGGCAATGGATCATCGCGACGCACTGCGCGTGATGGTGAATCCTGCCGCGCCGGAGACAGTCTCGGCGGACACGTTGACCGACCTCAAACTCGCGGTAGTGCAGCAGCTCGCGCCGCTGGCGAGCGCCGTGCTCCTTGACCCCATCTATGGGGCGGCGCAAGCGATTGTCGCCGGAGCATTGCCCGGACATGTCGGCTTGCTGTGCGCGCTCGAAGACCAGGGGTATCTGGGCAATCCCTTTGCGCGGCAGACGGCGCTGTTGGATGGGTGGAACGTCGAAAAAGCCAAGCGACTCGGCGCGACGGGCGTGAAAATCCTACTTTTGTATCATCCCGACTCGCCCGCGGCAGAACAGCAAGAGGAACTCGTACGCGGCGTTTTACGCGAGTGCGCGCGTCATGAAATTCCGCTGTTCCTCGAACCGATTTCATACGCGCTTGATTCAAATGTCGTAAAAAGCAGCGCGCAATTCGCGCGCGAACGCCGCCGCATCGTCGTCGAGAGTGTGAAACGTCTCGGCGCGTTGAAACCCGACGTGCTCAAAGTGGAATTTGCGGTGGATGTGAAATACGAAACGGAGCGCGCGGTGTGGGCAGATGCATGTGCCGAACTCGATGCGGCGTCGCCGGTGCCGTGGGCGCTGTTGTCCGCCGACGAACCATTCGAGGTTTTTCGAGAGCAAGTGCGCGTGCAGGCACTTGAAAATGGAGCGCGGACAAATTTTCTAGAGACGCTGGCGACGCATCGTTTTCAAACGCTCGTCGAAATTGCGCGCGAGTACGGCAAGCCGTGGTCTGCGCGGTACGCCATGCCGAACGTAAATGCAAATTGGTATCGTGAATTTTGAGAATTTGCAACGCGATTTGTAGTAACGATTTCAATCGTTGCCGAGAGGGACGAATGAATTCGTCACTACGCAGCATGCGCGTCGTAGTAACGATTTCAATCGTTGCGCTGGCGGCGAACGAATAAATTCGTTACTACACGTGATTTTAGCAGATGACAAATATCCAACATCATTTGAAATCGAACGGCGATGCGAGCGTTCGCGTTCAGGTCACGCCCGCGAGCGCGGGGTGGAAATTTTTGCATTTCAAAATCGTCGCGCTCAAGCCGGGTGAAACGTACAGCCAAGAAACGAACGGCGACGAAATGGCGCTCACGCCCCTGCGCGGGCGCGCACGCGTGAATGTGAAAAATCAAGCTTTCGAGCTTGCGCGGCGCGATGTGTTTGCCGAACCCGCGCACGTGTTGTACGTGCCGCCGCGTCAGTCCCTCACCGTTAGGGCAGCTTCGGAATTCGAGTTCGCGTTGGGCGGCGCGCCCGCCGCGGGCAAATATCCGGTGCGTTTGTTCGCGCCCAACGAAATGAAACAAGAGCTGCGCGGCGGCGGCGCATGTTATCGGCAGGTGAATCACATTTTGCAGCACCCGCTGCCCGCCGAGCGTTTGATTTTGTTTGAAGTGTACGTGCCCGCGGGCGCGTGGTCGGGCTGGCCCCCTCATTGTCATGACGGGCATACGAATTCACCTTATCTCGAAGAGACGTACTATTACCGTTTTGATCGTTCCGCCGGATTCGGCATTCATCGCAACTATCGGCGCGATATCGCGTTCGACGAACTTTTTGCCGTGCGCGACGGCGATCTAGTCCTCGTCACACAGGGCTTTCATCCTTCGGGCGCGACGCCTGCGGCAAACATGTATTTCTTGAATTATCTCGCGGGCGAATTGTTGGACGACGCGCGCGGCGCGCCGCCGGTGGACGATCCCGATTTGGCATGGATCAAACAAGATTGGACGCGCGGGGTGTGGCAGCTGCCCATGTTTACCGAGAGCTTATGACCGAACCCAAAATCCACGTTGCCCTTGTCGGCGCGGGTCGCATCGGCAAAATCCACGCCGAAAATTTGGCGACGCGCGTGCGCGGCGCGGAACTCGCGGCGATTGCCGATGTAAACCTTGCCGCCGCGCAAATCCTCGCCGACGAATGGAATGTGACGCGGGTCGCGGACGATTATCGCTCATTGCTTGACGACGAGACCATAAACGCTGTGCTGATCGCTTCCGCCACCGATACGCACGCGTCCATCATCGAACACGCCGCCGCCGCGGGCAAACATATTTTCTGTGAAAAGCCAATTGCGCACGACCTTGCCGAAATTGACCGCGCGCTGGCAGCGGTGGCACGCGCGGGCGTGAAATTACAAATCGGTTTTAATCGCCGCTTTGATCCGAACTTTCACAAGGCGCGCGCACTCATCGCCGCGGGACGCATCGGTGCGCCGTATCTTTTGCACATTATCAGTCGCGATCCCGCGCCGCCCCCCCTTGACTATTTGCGCGTCTCGGGCGGCATCTTTCTCGACATGACGATTCACGATTTTGACATGGCGCGCTTTTTGATTGGCAGCGAAGTGTGCCAAGTATTTGCAACGGGGAGCGTGCGCGTGGACCCGCAAATCAGCACGGTGGGCGATATTGACACGGCGGTGACGGTGCTGTGGTTTGAAAATGGCGTCATTGGCACGATTGACAACTGTCGCGCCGCCAGCTACGGCTACGATCAACGCGTCGAAGTGTTCGGGGCGAACGGCGCGGTAGCCGTTGCCAACGAAACGCCCGACGAAGCGATCCTCAGCGACCGGGAAGGCATTCATGCTTCGCTGCCGCACTATTTCTTTTTGGAGCGCTACACCGAAGCGTATGTCCAAGAGCTGCGCGCCTTTGTCCGGGCAATTCGTGAAAACAGCGCGCCGCCGGTCACGGGCAGGGACGGAAGGATTCCGGTCGTCATGGGACTCGCGGCGATCAAGTCGCTGAACGAACATCGTCCCGTGCGTTTGGACGAAATAGACAAGGGTTGAAACGCCATGATGGAAAACGCTTCACAACCTCCACTCATCGAGCTGCGCGGCATCTCCAAGTATTTTGGACCCGTGCGCGCGCTGGAAAATGTCAATCTCGTCGTGAACCGTCGCCAAGTGGTCGGCTTGGTGGGCGATAACGGCGCGGGCAAATCTACGCTGATGAAAATCCTCACCGGCGCGTATCAACCCACTTTTGGCGAAATTCTTTTGGAAGGTCGCCCGGTGCATTTCGCCAGCCCGCACGAATCGCGTCTCGCCGGAATTGAAATGGTCTATCAAGACCTCGCGCTGGCGGGCAATCTCTCGATCGCCGCCAACATCTATCTGGGCCGCGAACCGATCAAACGGCAGTGGGGGCTTTTTCGTTTCATGGACGAAAAACGCATTGAGAACGGTTCGCGCGAACTGCTCGAGCGCCTCAAGATTAACATTCCCAATGTCAAGGCGCGCGTAGAAAATCTTTCCGGCGGGCAGCGTCAGTCGGTCGCCATTGCCCGCGCGACCGCGTTCAATGCCAAGCTGGTGATTATGGACGAACCGACGGCTGCGCTCGCCGTCAAAGAGGTTGCGAAGGTGCTCGAGACCGTGCTGAATTTGCGCGCGCACGGCGTCGCAGTCATTCTCATCAGTCATCGCATGCAAGATGTCATGAGCGTCGCGGATCGCATCATCGTCCTCTACGAAGGCGCCAAGGTCGCCGATCTGGAACGCAGCAAAACCAATCTTGACGAAATTGTTGCGTACATTGTCGGCTCGAAAGGCAGCGCCGCCCAAGCGCGTGCGGTTGCAGAGGGATAATGTGACGTTTGAGGTTTGACGCAGCAAGCCCGTCAAACGTCAAACGTCAACTTGACTCCATGTCACAAAGCGGAACCACACCTGCCGCAACGCCTGCCAAGACCGCTGTCCAGTTGCGGGGACTCGGCGAACTCTTTGAGCGCGTAGGTATCCTCATCGTGCTCCTCGTCCTGATTGCGCTCATTACCATCGTCGAACGCCTCGCCAATGGCACGGCGTACTTTTTGTCCATAGAGAATTTCAGCAATATCGCGCGCCAGATTCCATGGCAAGCGCCGCTCGCGCTCGGCGAATTTCTGGCAATTCTCACGGCGGGCATTGATCTCTCGGTCGGTTCGGTGCTGGCGCTGGCGATGATGAGTACGGTCATTGCCGCGCACGCGGGCGTACCGGCCATTCCCGCCATGCTCATCGGCTTGGCGGTGGGCGCTGCCTGCGGCGCGGTCAATGGTCTCGCGCTGACGCGGCTCCGCCTGCCCCATCCTTTTATTCCCACGTTGGCGATGGTGTACATTGCGCGCGGCTTGACCAATCTCTTGTCCAACGGCACTCCGATCCTGCGCGTGCCGTGGGAATTCCGCGTACTGGGCGCGGGCAACGTGTGCCTCTTTACGTTCGAGTGTACGCCCACCTCGCTGCGCATTCCCGTACCATTCATCGTCGTCGTGCTGCTCTTTGTCGGATTTGGCATTTTTCTCACGCGCACGCGCACCGGGCGTCACATTTACGCGGTGGGTGGAAATCCGCAAGCCGCGCTGTATTCCGGCATCAACGTCAACAAGATCTTGACGCTGGTGTATATCCTGTCCGGCGCGCTTGCCGCCGTCGGCGCGATCCTGTTGGCGGGGCGAACGAATTCGGGGGAACCGCAAGCGGGCGTCGGCACAGAGCTGGTCGCGATTGCCGCAGTGATTATTGGCGGCGCATCGTTTTTCGGTGGACGGGGCAATGTATTCGGCGTGTTTATCGGCCTGGTCATTATGGGCGTCATCGGCAATGGATTGAACATTCTCGGCGTGCAACCGTTTTGGCAGCAAGTCGCGATTGGCGTCATTATCTTGCTCGTCGCCACACTCGACGTCGTACGCCGCCGCACCAATCGCACATGATAGAGACCTGACAGGTTTCTGCCGCGAATGCTTTGGGTAACGCGTCCGCGATGTATTGAACGCAGGACTTTCGCTTGTCATTTCGAACAGAGTGAGAAATCTCGGTTTTGCCCAGAGAGATTTCTCGCAAAAGCCACTCGAAATGACAATTGAGCGAAAGTCCTAGAACGGTTGCGGCTCGAGACGCGACTGGTGTGAAAACCTGTCAGGTCTGGGCATTCCGACGGAAAAAGGAACATTCATTTTGAAGCACAGGCATCCGTTTCATCTCTTGGGGATTTGCGTTCTGCTGGCGTTATTCCTCGTCGCATGCGCGGTCGAAGTCCCCGGCGGCGTGGATGATTTTCGCGTGGTGTCGCCGACGCCGAGTGGAGCGACGGCGACGCCGGTGATCATCGCGCCTGCATTGGAAAACACACCGACGCGCGTTCCGCCGCCGCCGACGCCAACGCGCGCGCCCACGGCAGTCCCCAATCCACCGACGCAAGCGCCTACACAAGCGTCCGCCGCAACAACGTCGAGCACAGAACTGACAAGCGCGGCAACGCTTGTCCCGAACCAAGCCACGGGAACGCCACCCCCTGCCACAGCGTTACCTGCATCTGGCGACACCGGCGAAATGATTTCGATTCAAGGCAGCGCGTTTACGATGGGTGATGACAAAGGGGATCCGGACGAACGCCCCGCGCATCCAGTTACGGTCGAGGATTTTGCCATAGACCGTTTCGAAGTGACCAACGCGTTGTTCGACGCGTTCGTACAGGCGACGGGCTACCGGACCGAAAATGAAAGCAAGGGCAAAGCGCAAACGTGGCGGACTTTATCAACGCCCGATACCGGCGGCAACCCGGTGGTGATGGTCAGTTGGGCAGATGCGCAAGCGTTTTGTGCATGGGCGGGCAAGCGTTTGCCGACCGAAGCGGAATGGGAATTCGCGGCGCGCGGCGCGGATGGGCGCGTGTATCCATGGGGGAACGAGTACGATCCCAAAAAATTCAATGGCAAAGAAAGTGGGATACACGGCACCGTGCACGTCGGTTCCTATCCCGCGGGCGTGAGCGCGTTCGGTTTGGATGACATGGCGGGCAACGTCTGGGAATGGACGGCAGATTGGTATCAACCGTATCCGGGCGGCGCCGCATCGCAATTCTTTGGCGAAAAATTCCGGGTCACGCGCGGCGGCGGCTGGTTCGACACCAACAAGCAAGTGCGTACATCGAATCGCAGCAGCGCCGACCCGAGCGCGGCGAATGACGATCTCGGCTTTCGGTGCGCCAGATGACGGCGTGTCGCGTAGCGCGGATAGCGGATAGCCGATGGCAGATGGCAGATAGCCAATCGCGTATCGCGTGTCGCGTGTCGCACGATCTGGGCAGGCACAGGGCACTGCCCCTACGATTGCACTATCGCACTATCGCACTAAGGAGGTGATGCCTATTCGAGAAACGATGTGATTGCAAATCGGCCGGACACACAATTTTATCTACAAGGAGGCGAAGATGCTTCGCAAGATTGTACCTCTGCTGATCGTTATCGGCGCATTGCTCTTGACGCTGCCGCAGGTTACCCACGCGGCGGCTGTGGCGTGCGCCAAAGACTATTCGGTGCAAGCCGACGATTGGCTCTCGAAAAGCTCCGAGAAAGAGTTTGGTTCCACCACCGCATATCCTGCCATCGCGCTGGCAACCAATATGAAGCACGCGGAGGATTCATCCTACGCGTTGATCGTAGACCCCAATCGAATCGAAGTGGGCTGGAAGCTCTGTATTCCCAGCGCGGAGGATGCCAAGACGTTGAATGCCACCCGCTACAAAATCCTGATGGATACCAAGGGCCCCGGTTCCGGCAATCCGTTCTGGCGCAAGGTCGAAGTGGGCGGGGATGATGCCGCCAAAGCATGGGGCGTCGTCACGTTGGCGCACCAGGCGCCGCCGGAAGAATCGGATGTGCAGACTCAGATCAAACAGCTGGAAGACGCGCTGACGACGGGCACACAGGGCTTGGTGCTCGCCGCCACCGACAAGGTCGCGTTGAACAGCACACTGGACAAGTACAAGGCGGCAAACGTTCCAGTCGTGACGATTGACTCGGATGCCGATTCGCCGGTCAAACTTTCCTTTATCGGCACGGACAATAAAGCGGGCGGCAAACTGCAAGGGCAGTACGTTTGCAAGTTGCTCGGCGCGGGCGCCAAGGTCGGACTGATCGAAGGCAACCTCACCGCGCAATCCATTGCCGACCGCGTCGCGGGCGCGAAAGAAGGACTGGCGACGTGCAATGCCAACGTGGTCAAAGAATTGAGCGAAGGCACGCACAGCATCGCGGGCGGTCAAAAACTCGCCGAAGATATTATGACGGCGAATCCGGACGTGCAGGCGCTGATTGCCATCAACGACAATCAGGCGCTCGGCGCGCTCGCGGCGGCTAAGGCCGCGGGCAAGACTCTCGTGATCATCGGCTATGACGCGAATCCCGATGCAGTGAAATCTGTGGCCGAAGGGGGACTTGCCGCGACGATCGCGCAGCGTCCCGCGAACATGGGCATCTTTGGCGTGAATTGGATCATGGTCGCCCTCACCGGCAATGCCAAAGAGATTTCCAATCGCATTGACACCGGCACGGCGCTCGTGACCAAAGAGAACGCGGCGCAATTCCAATAAAACCTGAAACGTCGAACGACACAGTACCTGTCCAATGTCATGCTGAGGGACGAAGCATCTCTGGTACGGTGAGAGACGCTTCGCCTGCTCAGCATGACAACAAATTCTGTGCAGCAATGAACGAACGGATTCGCATCGGCGTCATCGGCATGGGACCGATGGGACAAAAACACGCGCGCAGCGTGGCGGAAAATCCCGACGCGCAGCTTGCCGCCGTCGTCACGCGCCGCGCGCAGGTTGGCAGCGAAATGAGCGCGCGCTACGGCTGTCGCGCGTACGACGACTATCGCGCGCTGCTCGCGGCTTTGGACATTGACGCGGTCGTGATCGCCTCGGCGACGCGCGAGCATCCCGAGCACATCATTGCCGCCGCGCACGCGCGCAAGGACATCTTTACCGAAAAGCCGACCGCATTGACCCTGGACGATGCCGACCGCGTCATCGCGGCGGTCACGCAAAACAACGTTCGCTGCATGGTCGGCTTTATGCGGCGCTTTGATCCGGCGTATGCCGCCGCCAAGCAAAAAATTGACGCGGGCGAAATCGGCAAGCCCGTCACGTTCAAAGCGGTAAGCCGCGATCCGATTTGGCCCGCGCACGAAGACGACGACCCGCGCACTTCGGGCGGCTTTTGGGTGGACATGGGCGTTCACGATTTTGATCTCGCGCGCTGGTTGATGGGACAAGAAGTGCGCGCGGTGTACGCGGTCGGCGGCGCGTTCGTCTATCCCGCGCTCGAACAATTTCAAGATATGGACAATGGCATCGTATCGTTCACGTACGCGCAGGACGCGATTGGCAGCGCGGAATTGTCACGGAATGCGCGCTATGGCTATGACATTCGCACCGAAGTCTTGGGCAGCGAAGGCAGTGTGTGGATCGGTTCGATTCAACAGACCGCGCTGCAAGTCTTGACCAAAGCGGGCGTGACGCATGACGTGAATCCGTGGTATCTGGAACGTTTCGACCGGGCGTTTCGCAATGAGATCAACGCATTCATTGCGGCGCTGCGCGCGGGCGAACGCGAATTAACGCCAAGTGTGTACGATGCGCGTGCGGCGTTGGCGATTGGGATTGCCGCGAGGGACTCATGGAGAAGTGGGAAGGTAGTGGAAGTAGTGCGATAGTGTGATCGTGCGATAGTGCGATCGTGCGATAGTGCGATCGTGCAATCGTAGGGGCAGTGCCTTGTGCCTGCCCAGATCGTGCGATTTGCGATCGTGCGATTTGCGATACGCGATTTGCGATACGCGATTTGCGATATGCGATATGCGATTTGCGATTTGCGATACGCGAGGAACGTGAATGATCCAAATTGCCAACGCGCCCTGCTCGTGGGGCGTGATCGAAAATATTGAGGGCGAACGTACGACGTACGTCAAGGTCCTCGACGAAATGCAGGCGACGGGCTATGCGGGCACCGAATTGGGCGATTGGGGTTTCATGCCAACCGATCCCGTGCGCCTTGCAGATGAATTGCGTGCGCGGCAATTGAAGCTGCTCGGCTCGTGGGTCAGTGTGTTTTTGCACGACGCGGCGCGGCATCAAGATGGCATCGCCGACTGTGTGCGGACGGCGAAACTCCTCGCGGCAGTCGGCGGCGCGAACGCGGTCATCGTCCTCGGCAATGATCCGTACGGCGATCCGCGGCGCACGAAAATTGCCGGGCGCGTGCGTCCTGCAGATGGGATGAACGCGGCGCAGTGGAAAACTTTTGCCGCGGGCGCGGAAAGCATTGCACGCGCCGTTCACGACGAAACGGGATTGCGCACCGTTTTACACCACCACGTTGGCACCTGGGTCGAGACTCCTGAGGAAACCGAACGCTTTTTGGAAATGACCGACGCGCGGCGAGTGGGCTTGTGTTTTGACACCGGGCATTGGACGTTTGCAGGAGGGGATGCCGCAGCAGGGTTAAAGCGCAATGCACCGCGCATCTGGCACGTCCACTTTAAAGATTGTGAACCGCGCATCGCCGCTCAATCGCGCGTCGAGGAATGGGATGGTCCGACAGCGGTGGGGCGCGGCGTCTTTTGCGAACTGGGCAAGGGCGCGGTGGATTTTCCTGCGGTGATCGAACAATTACGCGCGCTGAATTACGAGGGTTGGATCGTCGTCGAGCAAGATGTCCTGCCGGGGATGGGCGCGCCCAAAGAGAGCGCCCGGCGCAACCGCGAGTATTTGCGCGGCATCGGGCTTTGAGGCATCCTCGATCTTTCTGTCCTTGAATATGACGCCGCGCGTGCTGAGGGGCTGCTGCTCAGAAACTCCCAGTGCGCCGATTGAGTTATCGGACGAAAAACGCGAATCTACGCGAATCATAACGAATTTTGTGACTCTCGCAATGACAAATTGTGATCTAGCGCGTCATGTCTCTTCATCCTTTGTCTGCGCCAGCGCCAGCGCGAGACGAACTGCGCCGCGCACGGGATGACGCACCAATTCTACCGGCGCGCATTCGCAGTGATGACGCTCCAAGGCGCGCCACAATTGTTCGCGCAAAAATTCCGCGCCCAAGATCAAGCCGCCCGTTAATGCCAAAGGAAAGGGCGCGCTTGAAAGCTCCAACGCGTGACTGACCGCCGCGACGCCGCGCGCCAACGCCTCCGCCGCTTCAACCACCAAACGCTTTGCAACTCCATCACCGCGCTCGGCGCACTGCACGACGCTGGGCGCAAGCTGCGCAATGTCGGTGTGCGTCAAACCGGAACGATAGACGCGTGCTACCAAATCCTGCGGTGCGGACAAATTCCAAAATTCCAAAATCGCGTCGAGCAATTGCGTTTCGTCGCCGCGCCCGTCGGCGAACTGTGTTGCCGCGCGCAATGCTTGGCGCGCCAAATCAAACGCGCTGCCTTCGTCGCCCATGAGATAACCCCAACCGCCCGCGCGCGCGGTTTCGCCCGCGCGATTTCTGCCCCACGCGAGCGAGCCGGTACCGGCAATCACCGCGACGCCCCAATTCTCGGGCGTGCCCGCCGCCAAAACAATTTGCCCGTCGTTGACGACCTCGACGCGTTCTGCCAATGTTTCACGCGCCCACGCGACCAATGCTTGCTGTTCACGCGCACGCCCCGCGCCGCCCAAACCCATGCACATTGCGGCGACCTTATGGCGCGACAGCTTTGCATTTTCAAAGGCGCGCGCGATTGCGTGCTCCAATTCGCGCTGCGCCGCCTCAACCCCGTGTACGAGTGGGTTCGACGTTCCCGCCTCGCCCGCGCCCAATGTTTTTCCCGCGCCGTCGGCGAGGATTGCGCGCGTGCGCGTGCCGCCGCCGTCAATGCCAATCACCAATTCGTTCATGCTTTTTCTTCTAGCGCGCGTCGCACGGAACCTTGTGCGTGTGTTAGGCGTTCCCGCGCGGTTTCCGGCGACACGTGCGCGTGGTGCGCGACGAGCGCGGTTTTGACATCACCGCATTCGTCAAGCAAACGCTGCGCGTCCGCCGCATTCAGCCCCGTGGTGCGCTCTACGATGCGCCGCGCCCGTTCGCGCAGTTTTTGATTCGTCGGCTGTAGGTCCACCATCAAATTGCCGTACGTCTTGCCGAGTTTGATCATCACCGTCGTACTGAGCATGTTCAAGACCAATTTCGTCGCGGTGCCCGCCTTCATGCGCGTCGAACCTTCAATCACTTCGGGTCCGGTCAACGGGGCGATGTACAACGCAGCCGTATCGTGAACCGGCGCGGGATACGTACACGCAAGACTAATCGTGAGCGCGCCGCGCCTGTTCGCTTCTTGCAGCGCGCCGATCACGTACGGCGTGCGCCCGCTCGCTGCAATGCCCAATACTGCGTCACGTTCGTTCACCTCGAGCCGTACAATATCGTCGCGCCCCAGTTCCGGTTTGTCCTCCGCGCCCTCGACCGAACGGAACATTGCCGTATCTCCGCCCGCGATCACGCCAATCACTACACCGTGCGGCGCGTTGTATGTCGGCGGCATCTCACTGGCATCTACCACGCCCAAACGTCCCGACGTGCCCGCGCCGACATAAATCAAACGCCCGCCTTGCACAAGCCGCGCATAGACCGCCTCCGCCGCCGCAGTAATGTGATCCAGTTCTGTGCGCACCGCGTCAATTACGATTTGATCTTCGGCGTTGATGATTTCCAAAATCGCGCGCGTCGCAAGCCGGTCAATCTCCACCGTGCGGGGATTGTTGGTCTCCGTCAGCGGAAGGGGGGGGGGGGCATTTGACATGGAGGATAACCTCAAGTACCGTCCAGACCTGACACATTGTTGGACGCAGATGAACGCGGATAGAGCAAAGTATCGAATCTCCACGAGTCTAATTTAGAAACTCACGCACCATCTGTCATTTCGAGATGTCCAGCCCACGCGGGCTGCGTGACCCGCAGAAACTGTCATGCTGAGGGACGAAGCATCTCTGGTTTGGCATAGAGATTCTGGCGATGTGCGATGTATTCCCATCGCCTACATCGCATGTCCCTGCAGAATGACAGTTGGCAGTTTCTGTGCAGCGGTTTGTGCGAGAAATCTCAGTGTTGGCAGAGCGAGATTTCTCGTCGCAAAAACCGCTGCACAGGACTTGTCATATCGAGCGGAG
>JACQWQ010000124.1 GCA_016209205.1 Chloroflexota bacterium | reverse complement strand
GGCTTGGGCATTAACGATAATCCCGTGTTGTGCGGACCCGACGCGCTGGCGGATGGAACGCTCTTGCCGCGCGACGCGCAAAGCATCGTGCGCTGGATTGGCGACAAGGTCGCGCTCGTCGTCGCGGAAACGGAACGGCAGGCGGAACATGCCCGCGATTTAATCGAGGTGACGTACGAGGATTTGCCTGCCGTGTTCGACCCGCGCGACGCGATGAAACAAGGCACACCGTCATTGAATCCCGCGCATCCCGACAACGTGTTGAAACATTATCGGGTACGCAAGGGCGACGCGGACAAAGCGTTCGCAGACGCGGATGTAATTATTGAAGACACGTATCACACGCCGATGCAAGAGCACGCGTTTTTGCAGCCCGAAGCGGGGATTGCATACATTGACGACGAGGGTCGCGTGACGGTGATGGTCGCGGGGCAGTGGACGTGGGAAGACCAGCATCAAATCGCGCACGCGCTGAATTTGCCACCCGAAAAAATTCGCGTCATCTATCCCGCGATTGGCGGCGCGTTCGGCGGACGCGAAGATATGAGCGTGCAAATCATTCTCGCGCTCGCGGTGTGGAAATTGCAGCGTCCGATGAAAATTATTTGGTCGCGTGAAGAATCCATCAAGTATCATTCGAAACGGCATCAAATGTTTTTCCGCGCGAAAACGGGCGCGAAAAAGGACGGTACGCTCGTCGCCGCGACGATTGAAGCGATTGCGGACGCGGGCGCGTATTGTTACACCTCGCCGAAAGTGTTGTTCAATACGACGCTGACGTGCGCGGGTCCGTATCGCATTCCGAATGTGGCGATTGATGCGTATGCGATTTATACTAACAACATTCCGCAAGCGGCATTCCGCGGGTTCGGCGCGCCGCAAGGACACTTTGTCGCGGAATCGCAAATGAACAAGCTCGCAGAAAAATTGGGCATGGACCCGGTGGAGCTGCGCTTGAAAAATTTGTTGCGCGATGGTGATGAGACCGTGACGCAAGCGCCGTTGAGCGGCGGGAAGGTTTCGCTTGTGGAAGTGACGGAGGAGTGCGCGAAAAGATTCGGATGGAGAGAGGGAGAGAGGGAGAGAAAGAGTGAGTGGGAGCAGGAGAGCCATTTGAAACGCGGACGCGGTTTTGCGACCGGTTTCAAAAATATCGGGTTCTCTATCGGGTATCAGGAACATTCGCACGCGGCGATTGAATTGACCGGCAACGGCGAGATTGAACAGGCAACCGTTTTCATTGCGGGCGCGGATTGCGGGCAGGGGCATCACACCGCGATGGCGCAAATCGCCGCGCACGCGTTGAATGTGCCAATTGAAAAAATAAAACTCGTGGTGAGCGACACCGCGTCTACGGAAAATTCGGGCAGCGCGTCCGCGTCGCGTTTGACGACGATGGCGGGACGCGCGGTGGAGGGCGCGGCAGCGGCGGCATTGGAAAAATGGCGCAATGAAGAACGCCTCGCGCGCGGCGAATGTAATTGGCACGCGCCGCAAACGGAAATGATTGACGCTGTGGACGGGCACGGGCAACCCAACTTTTTGTACGGTTATGTCGCGCAAGCGGTGGAAGTGGAAGTGGATACAGAAACGGGACAGGTGCGCGTGGTGCGCGTCACAAGCGCGCACGATGTGGGCAAAGCGGTCAATCCCCAAATGATTCAAGGACAAATCGAGGGGGGGGTGACGCAGGCGCTCGGTTATACCATCACCGAAAATTTTGTGACGGAAAACGGACGCGTGCTGACTCCGTTTTTCAACAATTATTTGATGCCCGGCGTGTTGGATATTCCCGAACGCGTGGATTCGGTCATTCTGGAATATCCGAGCGAGGTCGGCGCGTACGGCATTCGCGGCATGGCCGAAATGCCATACATTCCGTTTGCGGCAGCCGTCATCGCAGCAGTACACGACGCGACAGGTGTATGGTTCAATGAATTTCCGTTGACGCCGTGGCGCGTGTTGGAAAGGATGAAGGAGTGATGGAGTGGTGGAGAGAGGGAGTGGTGGAGTGGTGGAGAGAGGGAGTGGTGGAGAGAGGGAGTGAGGGAGTGGTGGAGAGAGGGAGTGAGGGAGTGAGGGAGTGAGGGAGTGAGGGAGTGAAGAGGTGAAAGATGAAAAGCGAAATGAGGGAGGTGAAGGAAATGAGGGAGGTGAAGGAAATGAGGGAGGTGAAGGAAATGAGGGAGGTGAAGGAAATGAGGGAACTCAAGCAGGGTGAATCGTAGTGACGAATTCATTCGTTCCTCTCAAGGAGGAGGAATCGTAGTGACGTGCGATGTGCGAGGTAGGCGATGGGAACACATCGCACATCGCCTTCATCGCCTCGTTCGTTCCTCTGACATGAAACGATGAGTAAAGAGGAAACTATTCAAGGGTTGATTGACGCGCGGGGAAAAATTATGGAACTGGCGCATCACGATTTAATCGCGTTTCTGGAAAAAATTCCGGCGCGTGATTTTGAAAAGGATTTTGGCGTGCGTTCGCCGCGCGGCAAAGTGGTAACGATTTCGGACTGGCTGCAAACGGAAATCGAGGATGAGCAAACCCACGCGGAACAAATCCGCCGATGGGTGGAGACAGGATAAGGTTTGCTGATTCATGCACAAGGAGGTTTCTATGGACCCGCAAATTTTGAAGCGTCTCGTACGCACGAACCGTCTCTTGACGTTATGGCTCGCCGTGGTTACGGTGCTGCTGCTGCTTTCGCTCGGCATGAATGCCGCATGGGTGCAAGCCGCGAACGATCCGCCGGTGCGCGTTTTCACGGCGACGCTGGAAGATGTCGGCGGCGGACACGCGCAAGGCAATTACAATCCGCCGCTGGTTATTTCGAGTGAAAGTACCGCCACGATCTTGGCGGAAAAAACTGTGACCCTGAGCACCAACCACGTGCACACCTGTTTGGTCACGGCGAGCGCCGAAATAGACCGCAGTCAGGATGCCAACGCGTTGTTGCAGTTTACGCTGACGATGGATTCGACGAACGGCGTTGCCAACAAACCTGCGCATCGTCGCGTCGAATTTGATACGTACGCGAGCGACCGCGAGGATTATGAAGAAGTGACGACGATGTTGGGCTTTGACAATGTTTCGGGCACACACACGTTCCGTTTTCTCGGGCGGCGCAATGTCGGCGTGAGCGCGTCCGCGAATGTTTCGGCGGCGAGCATGGTGATTGCCTGTTTCAAAAAACTTTTGTAGCGCGCGGCTTTATCCTTTTCTGAAGCGCCGCGCCACAATCCATGCGAGCAGCCCGACAAACCCCGCGATGCTCGCCCACGCGAACGCGTCGCCGATTTGCGAGTAAAGCGTAGCCGCGCCCTTTACCGGCACGTGCGCCAACATCAGGCGGTCTTGCGTTTTGAAATAGTCCATCCCCGCCAGCAGCCGCCCTTGATAATCGAACGCGGCAGAGAATCCGTTCTTGACGACGCGCACCAGCGAATAGCCGTTCTCGATCGCGCGGAAAGACGCCATATAGGTATGGGAAGGATCAATCGCCTTCCAGTCGCCTGACGGAACGAAAATCAGGTCCGCACCGGCTTGCCCCGCGCGACGCGCCAACTCGGGGAAATCCATGTCAAAGCAAATCGCTGCCGCGATTCGTCCATAAGGCGTGTCGAGAGTGGGCAGCTTGCCGTCGCCTTTCACGGTCATCGCTTCCTCCGCGCCCGGCACCGGAATCGTTTTGAGATACTGCCACTGCACG
>JACQWQ010000123.1 GCA_016209205.1 Chloroflexota bacterium | reverse complement strand
TAGAGCGGATTCCGAATTGATTGGTGGTGTCAGCGTAGGGGCGACGGCTTGTCCTCGCCCATTCCAGTTGGGCAACCACAAGGGATTGCCCCTACCATCCCACAAACGAATCAGGAATTCGCTCTAAGCCGATTATTCTCGTCGCGGAGCAGTTGCACTTCCGCCCGCAACGCTTGATTGTCGGCGGACAGCTCTTCGACCAAGTTGAGGAGACGCACGATCGCAGCACGCGTCTGGTCGGGATTTTGCAAATCGTTCAGATTCAAGTCTTCCAACATGGTTAAAGTATAAACCGACGCGAGCTGCTTGTCTATCCCAATTAGAGCGGATTCCGAATTGATTGGTGGTGTCAGCGTAGGGGCGACGGCTTGTCCTCGCCCATTCCAGTTGGGCAACCACAAGGGATTGCCCCTACCATCCCACAAACGAATCAGGAATTCGCTCTAAGTAGGATTGACCAGCGCGATAAGATTACCCCAAGTTATTGAGAAGATACTCCTGATGGACATTAACATGCCGGACACGAACGGCATCGAGGCGACGCGCCGCATCCTCGCCACGAGTCCGCACATTGGCGTCCTCATGCTCACGATGTACGAGGATGACGACTCGGTCTTTGCCGCGATGCGGGCGGGCGCGCGCGGCTACTTGCTCAAGGGCGCGCTCAAAGCCGAAATCCTCCGCGCCATTCAGGTGGTGAGCAGCGGCGAAGTGATCTTTGGCGCAGCCATCGCGCAACGCGTCATGCGTTACTTTGCGGGCTTGCGGTCCATGCCGCCCGCCCAAGTTTTCCCCGAACTCACCCCGCGCGAACGCGAAATCCTGAACCTCCTCGCGCAGGGTCTCAACAACACGCAAATCGCCGAGCGCCTCGTGCTCAGCGGCAAGACCGTTCGCAATCACATCTCGAACATTTTCTCGAAACTCCAAGTCGCCGACCGCGCGCAGGCGGTGGTCAAGGCGCGCGATGCGGGGTTGGGCTTTTGAAAAAGGGTGATTGCTCACGCTCCACGTTACGGCATATAATAGGCGCAGCGTGATAGGAGGTGATTTGTGTTACAGACCCTGAGCCGAGTGGAAGTTGTCGAGCGCATGACGGCGCAAGATTTTTTTCGCCGCGCGACTAAAGACCGCAAAGCCGAACTCATTGACGGAGTGATGATTACGGCTCCACCGCCGACCGACCAACACGAAAAACTCCAAATCTTTTTGCTGCGCTTGATTGGAGAGTATGTCGAAGGATTCGAGTTGGGCGAAGTGCGCGGCTCGCGGACGGCTGTTAAATTGTCAGAAGACCAAGTCGCCGAGCCAGATGTATTGTTTGTGGCAAAGGAGCGTTCACACATCATTACGAATGAAGATGTTATGGGCGCGCCGGATTTGGTGATCGAAGTGCTGTCGGTCTCCACCGCTGCGTATGATCGCGGCGCGAAATTCCGCGCTTACGCACACGCGGGCGTACGCGAATTGTGGCTTATTGATCCGTACGGTCCGGCGGGCACGGAATTTTTTCAACGCGCGGGTGATTTACTCAAACCCACCATGCCCGACGGCACAGGGTTTATTGCTTCGCTCGCCCTGCCCGGATTGCGTTTGCAGACGCGCTGGCTGTGGCCCCAAGAGAAATTCATCCCGGTGCGCGAGGCGCTGGCGGTGATGCGCGCATCCTAAAAAGACCCCAAGTGTTTGCGCCGCGCGGCGCGACTCGATTCGCAGCCGCGTTGAAAAACACTTGGCGTCTTGCGACTGGCGGCGATGGGCGCACCTTGAAATTTTGAACAGCTTATTGACACGCGCACCGTTTTCTGCTATAAACTTTCTCAACAATTTCATACGAATCTTGTCCGCGCTTTTTCATCCAGAGAGGTGGAGGGATAACGGCCCAAAGAAGCCCGGCAACCAGTCGGAGCAAAGCTGCTTCGAGTCTCGGTGCCAACTCCGGTGGAATGTTGCGATGAATGCGATGGGAATCCATCGCACATTGCCGCTCAAGTGTGAGAAACATTCTGCGAGATGAAACAAGCGTTGCGAGTGGCGTTTGCAAAAACTTGTCCCGAAGAATTGAGGGAACAGCAAACGCGATGATTCGCTAAATTACTCTACCTCTCCATATTGTGGAGAGGTTTTTTTGTTTGTAGCATAGCCCCTTGTGGGCGTTGGTGGGCCTTGAGCTCGGCGCGCACGAGGCGCTATGCTACGACTCAATTGTTTCTCGAAAAAGCGGCGGACGAACAAGGGAGAAGGAGTCATGTCATTCTTACGAGGGCTGCGCTGTAAAGAATGCGGCGCAAGCTATCCTGCCGGAGCATTATTCGTGTGCGACGAATGTTTCGGTCCGCTCGAAGCATTTTACGACGAGCACGCGCGCAACGCGCACGTCACGCGCGAAAGCATCGCCCAAGGCCCACGTACGCTGTGGCGCTATCACGATTTTTTGCCGAGCGAGTACACCCCGCGTGTGGATTTGAACGACGGGTGGACGCCGCTGCTGCGCGCAGACAATCTCGGACGCGCATTGGGTTTGAACAATTTGTATTTGAAAAACGATACGGTCAATCCGACGTTCTCGTTCAAAGACCGTGTTGTCTCGGTCGCCGCCGCGAAAGCGTTGGAATTGGATTTGCCCGCGTTGGCGTGCGCGAGCACGGGCAACCTCGCGGGCGCGGTCGCGGCGCACGCGGCACGCGCGGGTTTGCCGTCGTACGTTTTTATTCCCGCCGATTTGGAACCGGGCAAAATTCTCAGCGCGGCGATTTACGGCGCGACGATTGTCGCGGTGCACGGCGATTACGATCAAGCGAATCGTTTGGCGACCGAAGCGGCGGAAACGTACGGCTGGGGTTTTGTGAATATCAACTTGCGTCCGTATTACGCGGAAGGTTCCAAAACGCTCGCGTACGAAGTCGCGGAACAACTCGGCTGGCGTGCGCCCGACCGCGTGGTCATTCCTGTCGCCAGCGGCGCGTTGTACACCAAAATCAATCGCGGCTATGAAGAATTGTACGACGCGAAATTGATTGCGGGACCTTTGCCGAAAATGATCGGCGCACAGGCCGCGGGCTGCGCGCCCGTGGCGACCGCGTTCGCGCAGCGCACCCGCGAAATCACGCCCGTGAAAGCGCGCTCGATTGCGAAATCGCTCGCCATCGGCAATCCCGCCGATGGGCGCTACGCGATCGCCGTGGCGCGCCAATCGGGGGGGGGTGTTTTTTCGGTGCCCGAACGCGCGGTGGCAGAAGGCATGGCGCTGCTCGCGCGCACCGAAGGTATTTTTGGCGAAACCGCCGCGGGCGTCACGATTTCGGTTTTGAAAAAATTGGCGGACGCGCGCGCGATAGATCCCGACGAAGTCGTCGTCGCGTATCTCACCGGCAACGGTTTGAA
Organism: Chloroflexota bacterium; assembly: GCA_016209205.1. GTDB lineage: Bacteria > Chloroflexota > Anaerolineae > UBA4142 > SHND01 > SHND01. The sequence goes on along the minus strand of JACQWQ010000123.1, from coordinate 14,530 downwards.
AACACGCGAAGTGATCGAAGGCGTCGCGCACCAGCGCATTGACACGCAGCCGAATCTCGAAGCGTTTCAGCGCGAGTTCGAACCGAGAGTGTACGCTGTGGCAGCGTAATGAGTAACGAGTGATGAGGTCGCATGTCATCACGCACTATGCCACTCGACAAGCACCATGCGTGATGACATGCGAGGACTGAGGACTGAGTGAACCAAGTCCCAGCCGCAGTCCTCAGCACTCAGTCCTTTCTACTGGAGGTTTCCATGGCAACGAAAATCAAAATCCCTACACCGCTGCGGCGGCACACGAATGGACAGGCGACGGTTGAAGTGAATGCGGCGACGAACGTGCGCGGCACACTCGATACCCTCGCCGCGCAATACCCGACCATCGGCGAACGCCTGTACGACGGCCAAGGGCAGGTCAAATCGCACATCAACATTTTTCTGAATAATGAAGACATTCGTTTCTTGAATGGCTTGGACACCCACGTGCGCGACGGTGATACGGTGGTCTTGCTGCCCGCGCTCGCAGGCGGTTAATCAGAAACAGCACGCGATGGCAACAGCACGTTATGGCACGAGTTGGACTCGTGCCATCGCGCGCTTGGCGAGTTGAACTCGCACGACGGACGGTGCACGAGTCCAACTCGTGCACCAACAAAAAACAACCTCCGCCGAACGCAAAAACAAACCCGATCTCTGCCAAGCGCACTTTGCTTGAGAAATCGGGTTTATTTTTACGTACCTGGCTCAATTGGCGAATAGATTGGAAACAAGGTTGTGGTCCGCGGGGCGCAAGTACTATTTGCATCTTTGCTGATTTGGGCGAAAATAACGGTCAAAGGAGGTCGCCTTGAAAATCTCAATCAGAACCCTCTTGGGGCTGCTGCTTGCCCTGGTCGCCGTCACGGCGATTGCTTCGCTGGCGAGTGCAGCGCCACTCTTGCAGGATAACAACCCCATCGTCATCATCAACAAACCCCCGAGCAACAGCACATACTCACCGGGCGATATTATCAGCGTCGAATCGGTCTCTGCGTCGCCGGTAGGCATTGTACAGGTGGATTTGCTGGTAGATGGCCAAGTCTACAGCAGCGACCAAACGCCGGGCACATTGCCTCAGGTGCAATTCACTTTGATTCAACGCTGGCTCGCGAATCTGCCGGGGACGCACGTCATTACCGTACGCGCCACCGACAGCGAAAATCGCACCGGGCAAGCATCCATCAATGTAACCGTACAGGCGGCAAATACGCCTACGCCGCTCCCGACCAGTGTGCCTCCACCAACCCCCACCCCGTTTACGTGCGTGCTGGATTCCAAGTTTGTCAGGGATGTGACGATCCCGGACAATACGCAATTGGCGCCAGGCTCGACGTTCGTCAAGACGTGGACGCTGCAGAACGATGGCACTTGCGCGTGGGATGCGGCAACGGTTGCCGTTTTTGTGGGCGGATCGCAAATGGCCGGCGGCTCACCCTCTCCGGTGGGCGCGGTGCAGCCCGGACAAAACTTTAACCTGAGCGTCAACTTTGTCGCGCCGGGAACGCCGGGCACGTATCGCAGCTCGTGGAAGATTCAATCCGGCGACGGCACGCAGTTTGGCGAAACGTTCTATGTAAAAATCGTCGTGCCGGGCGCGCCAACGCCGACGCCGATTCCTCCGCCTCCAACCCCTCCGCCTCCACAGCCGACCGGCTGTCAAGGCGCGCCGCAAATCAGTTTCTTTACCGTGGACAATTCAAACCTCCAAAGGGGTCAAAGCACCACCCTGCGTTGGGGTTTGGTTGGCAATGCAGACTCGGTGTTCCTCGAAAGTCCCGATGGGTCCGGCGGTGTAGCCACGCCCGGTCAAGCCGGGATTCAACCGCATCAAACCAGCACCTATACGCTCGCCGCCTACTGCAAAGGATTCCGCGTGCAGCAGCAAGTCACCGTCAACGTGCACGGCGGCGGCGGCAATGGCGGCGGCGCGCAGGGCAGCATTGACGGCATGGATGTCGGCAATCAGGGGAATGGACGATGGCTCGTGCGCGTCTATTATTCGTGGAATGGCGCAGGGGGCCCCGCGCAAGTGTGCGCGAGCGCGCAGAATAGCAGCAGCTATCCCTGCACCAACGCGCGTCCGGACGCGCCGTATGCCGTCTTGAACTTGCAAGGCAAAAATATCGGCAAGGTAACAGCATGTCTGATTGATCGCGGCGGCAGAGAAGTCGCGTGTGGTTCAAACTAAAAGGAGTGACACATGATACACACAAGACATTTGAAACTGCTCGTGCTCGCGGCGACCGCCGCGATTGTTGCCATGCTGTTTGTGTTGGTGTGGCTCCACGTCCCTGTCGCCGTTTCCGCGCAGCCCGCCTTGCAGCAAGCGACGCCGACCGCGACGACAACCGTGAGCACAACTGTCGGCATTACAAAAACGAACGCGTGCGGCATTGTGATTTCGAATGAGGTGATTTCGCAAACGACGAACGTGACCTCCACCGTGGTTACGGCAGCGCCGACCACCACGCCGGTCACGACCACCGCGCCGGTGAGTCAACCCGCCGCGCCGACGGCAAGAGTGTTGCGCATCGGCGAAGATGTGTATCCCGCCGTGTTGGACCCACAGCGCGCGTCGTTCGTGAATGAATTTGAAATCCTGACGCTGGCGTACGAAGGGCTGGTCAGCGTGGATCCGCAAGGCAACGTCGTGCTCGCGGCGGCGGAGCAATATGAATTCAACGCGACCGGGACCGTCTTGACCTTTACGCTGCGCGCGGATTTGAAACGCGTAGACGGCGCGGCGATCACGTCAAAAGATTTCGCGTCTGCCATCAAGCGCGGCATGGACCCGTGTCTCGGCGGACGGCAGTACGCATCGGTGCTGTACGACATCAAGGGCGCGCAGGACGTGAGCGGTTTTGACATTGACAACAAAACCGAAGCCGAATTGAAACAGGCGCTGGATGGCGTCGGCATTCACACGCCGGACGATAAAACATTGGCGTTTGAATTCGCGGAACCGGTCGGCGATTACTGGTTGTATCTAACGAGTCTGCCAATCTTTTTCCCGACCGACACAAAGATTGCGGCGACCGCGCCCGATGGTTGGGCAGAGGTGGCAGGCAATCACAACGGCAATGGTCCATTCGTCATTGTGGAATTTGACGACGGTAATTCGATCACGCTCGCGGCGAATCCGAACTATCGCACCGGCCGACCCAAACTCGACCGCATCGAATTCAAATACAATCCCGACACGCAAGCGCAGCTCGACGCGTACACCAAAGGTGAGTTGGATATAGATGCAGCAGTCTCTACGGATTTGCTGCCGCAGATCATGAGCGACACACTCAAGAACGAGTTTCATCAATACGACGGCGCAAGCACGTACATGTTGGCGTTCAACAGTACGGTGAAACCGTTCGACGACCGGGTGGTGCGCACCGCGTTTTCGCAAGCGTTGGATCGCGAAGGTTTCGTAAAAGCGATTCTGCTCGGCGCGGGCGCGCCGACGACGCGTTGGATTCCACCCGGCGTGCCGGGCAATCAAGCCGACAAACCCGGTGTGCCCGCGTCCGATCCGCAAGCCGCCGTCAAGACGTTAGTGGATAACGGCTATGGCAAGGACGGTCAAGTGGATTGTGCCAAACTCGGCGCGATCAAGTTCACCTATCCCGATTCGCCCAGCAATAAACGGCAAGTGGAATTTCTCGCGGCGAATCTGCAAAAGGTGTTGGGCTGTCCGATTACGCCCGAACCGGTGCATCCGGTGTTATACACGCGGCTGGTGCGTGAACCCAAGACGAGTCCGCAAATGACGCTGCGCAGTTGGATCGAAGATTTTCCGCACCCGCAAAATTGGTTGAGCACGTACTGGACGTGCGGCAGCTTTGCCAGACGTTACGGCTACTGCAACGTCGCTCTCGACCAAACGCTCAAGCACGCGGACGCGGCAAGTGACATTGAATCGGCGGTGAAACTGTATCAAGCCGCTGAGGATTTGCTGATCGCCGACGTGCCCGCCGCATTCCTCTACAACGGCGTCAACATGCAGCTTATCAAGCCGTACGTGCTTGGACCCGTGCACAATACAAGTCCGCGCGATGCGGGATGGATCGGGGAATGGGGTCCCGTCGTCGAGTACGACATTGACCTGAGCAAAGTTCCCGACACGTATCCAAAACAATGAGCGGTTGACAAAAAATTTGGGGCGCCCCACTGGGCGCCCCAAATTTTTCGGCCAGCCAGACCTTGTCATTTCGAACCACTGCTGCGAGCGAAGCGTGGCAGGCTCCGTGAGAAATCTCGGTTTTTCCACCGAGATTTCTCGCGAAGACGGCTGCTCAGGACTTTCGATATGACAGTCCTTAGCTCATACAGCCCACGCGGGCTGACCATCTCGAAATGACAAGTACTGCGTGAGGTGAGCTGACAGGTTTTTGAGCCGAATGTTTACCCATCGCGGACGCGGCGTACATCGCGCGAGAGATGGGCGAGGCGTACGGTTCGGAAACCTGTCAGGTCTTGACATTTTGAACGGAATGGATCGCGCTGCGGTGAACCAGCGCCAGTTTGATGTCCGTGCCCAACAGTACGTGCGACTTGGAATGCCAGACGCTGGCGCCGGTGAGCGGAACAAATTCCGACCGTGTAACGTTGATGGCTCGCGACCAGTCTACCATGCTCGGAGTGTGCAGGTTGCCTTCGACGACAAGGGGGGGGGCTTGGATGCGAACGCGTTGGGGCACCTTTGAAACGCGGTCCGCGGCACGGTCCGCCGCCGCCGCAGATAAAGCATCCTCGCTCACGACGACGAGCACGATATTGTGTTTGAAAACAATCGCCGTCTCGGGACTTGCGAGGATGCGATAGGCGTTATTTTCCCAACATGCAGTTTTCACGCGCGCCAGTTCCAAAAACTGTTGGTCTACGTCGTTCACGAAATCAGACAGCCGCCGATGCGCCGCCAGCGCGAGTTCACCTTGCCATAGGAATTCAGTGGAATAGACGGTCAGACGAAACGTGGTGGTATTTGGAGTATTCATGTAGACAAAGATTACAGTCAGACAATGCGACTGTCAAGGAAGGGGGAATGACAGAATAATTACACCGGCAAAAACCTGTGAGGTCTCCGGAGACCTCACAGGTTTTTGACTGGTTTTGAAACACCAACTTACCCCGTTGTTTTCTTGGCGAATTTGTGGTTGAATAACAGAGGTTCTGGTGTTGGGCTTTCCAATGAACAGCCGGTGAATTTTGAACTGGCGTTTCAAGGAGGATAAAACATGGAACGTTCTCTGATCGCGGCGTTCGTGATCGGCATCCTCGTCGCAACCTTGAGCGTGGTGCTTGGCGCGACGAATGTCCTGGGCCGCCCGCCCGCGCAGGTCGCCACGCCCACCGTGGGCTTGCCCCCGGACAGCGAGACGGACGAGGCAGCCCCGTATTGTCTCTCGAAAGGCGGCAAGGTCACACAGCGTTATCCGACCTACAACACGAACGCGCCGCAAGACCAATGGTTGCGCCTCGCGGGCTTGCGCTATTTCTGCACGTTCTTGGCGGAGCCGGACAGCAGCGGTTTTCAGTCGCAGATTTCGATCGCGCTCGATACGCTTTACACCAAGCAACCGACGCTCGCGGTGCTGGCATATCTCGAACCCGTCGCGCTGCCCCCGTTCACAGGCGCGAATCCGGCGACACTATATTGTCAAAAATTGGGCGGCACGGATATTTGGGGCGGCGAGGATAATGCGGCAGGCGGTGGTTGGGTGACGGATGCGCCCGATTCCAAAGATAATTTTCAAGTCGTCGGCATGTGCATGTTTCCCGACGGGTCCGCGATTGATTCATGGGGCTTGACGTACAAAGCGAACGGCGTGGTGCGCGGCACAGATTTGAGCAAGGTCGTACGCTATCAGCCCGCGCAATTGCCGAATGTGTTTGTCGGCGGCGCGAGCGGCAATCAAGCGGGAGTGGGCGACGTGGACAAGACGTTGACCGAAACGGATAACGGTTCCAAGCTAACGCTGCACGTCGGCGATGTATTGAATCTCGCGCTCGACAGCAATCCGAGCACAGGTTATTCGTGGCACTTGACACAGAACGATGAACAAGTGTTGCTGCCACTCGGCGAACCGCAGTTTACGCTCGGCAATCAAACGCCGATGCCCGGCGCGGGCGGTACGGAAACCTTCCAATTCAAAGCGGTGGGCAAAGGACAAACGACCTTGACGCTGGTGTACATGCGTCCGTGGGAAAAAGATACGACGCCGACGCCGCAGAATACGTTTTCCGTCACCGTGACGGTCGAAGAACCAAGTGCTCGATGACCCGTTCATCCTTCATGGCGCGCTTGTCGTCTGTAGTTGGTTGAATCAGTCCTTGATTCACAAGGCGTTGTCGCGCAATATCCATGGTCAAAGATATAGGTGATTGAAATACTCTGCTGGCGAAGCTTGCGTCGAGCAATTCGGTGTCAACGAATGGCGATTGAACTGCATCGCAACGAATAAACGAATTCGCGCGTGATTCATTCGTTTGATTTCGGGACGAAATCAACATTCGTTGACACCAATTCGCCAAGATGCCGCTTGCCTTTTTTGCGGGCGCGCGAGTACAATCCTCGCAGTGGAGCAAACCATGACACAGAAAAGGAATCCCCCCGACCAGCCCACTCACAAAAGCAAAATCACCGTGCGCGGCAAATCCCGCATCAAAGCACGCGACATCGTTGGCGGCAACGTGACAAAACGTGATGAGTATAACGCGCAAACCATCAACGTTACGCAAGTTGCTACACCGCCCATTTCTGACGCCGAATACGCCGCCGCGCAGAAAAAATATCTCGAACAAGTCATTGCCCGCACCGAACTCTTGGAATTTATCGGTATCCCCGAACACGGCAAGCGGCAGCGGGACGAAATCAAACTCGAAGATATTTTTATTCCGTTGGGCGCGGAAGAAGAAATTGAAGAGTTCCAATTTATTCCTGGCTCGATGGAACGAGTTACGTACATTGGATCAGAGGAACGGGGATTTGACGTAGATGTTTCTGTAAGACAACTTGAAGCAGAATTATCAGACCGGAAAGCACTCGAACAACGATTGGGGCGCAAGAGTAGAACCACGCGCCGCGTCACGCTCAACGACGCGCTGCGCAATCACACGCATATCATGGTCGTCGGCGATCCAGGCGCGGGGAAATCTACGCTGCTGCGGTATTTGACGCTGATGGCGGCGCGGGCGATGGGGGAGGAGGGCGAGCACAAGGCATCGCCCCAACAGGCATCGCCCCAACAAGAACGGCGTTTGCCCATCCTTATTCCACTCCGTTCTTTTGCCGCGTCGGACGAAAAATCGCTCGTCGCATATTTCTACAGCTATGTCAAACAAACGTATCAACTCGATTTGCCCGCGCAATTTTTTGAACGCGCGTTGGAGCAGGGGATATGCCTGATGTGTTTCGACGGTTTGGACGAAGTTGTCGTTTCCGACCAGCGTGTCGCGGTGCGCGATGCTGTTGCTGCGCTCGCGTTGTGCTACCCGCGCAACCGTTTCGTCGTGACCTCGCGCAGTGTCGGTTACGAACAAGCACCGCTCGACCGTCGCACCTTTGCACATCATACTGTTCTGCCTTTTACCAACGACGAAATCAATACGTTCGTTCACAAATGGTATCACGCGCGCGAGCATGACAAGAATCATGCCGAGACGCAGGCAAACGCGCTGGTCAAAACGATTCAAGACAATGACCGCTTGCTGAAACTCGCGGAAAATCCGTTGATGCTCACCATCATTGCGCTGGTGCATCGCATCGAAGCGGAACTGCCCAACGAGCGCGTGAAGTTGTACGACAAATGCACCGAAGCGCTGTTGGGCACGTGGGAAGGCGTCAAAGGGTTGGGCGTGTCCGAACGCGAACGCGAGCGACCGTATTACAAATTCCGCCGCCGCCTCTTGGAAAAACTCGCGTTCTGGATGCACACGCTCTCTCAGAACGACGACCGACAAGCAGAGGTCAAACGCGGCGATTTGGAAATGAAACTCATCGAGCTGCTGCGCGAGGATGACAAACTAAATCTCTCCCCCGACGATGCGCGCATCGAAGCGCAAACGTTTATCGAGATGGCAAAGCGCCGCACGGGGATTCTCGTCGAGCGCGCCGACGGCGTCTATAGTTTTTTGCATCTCACGTTTCAAGAATACTTTGCCGCGTGCGACATCGAGAGTCGTTACATTTACAACCTTGACCAAATGTGGCGCGTGATTCAACCGCATCTCTATGATCCGCGCTGGCGGGAAGTGATTTTGCTCTTGCTCGGTAGATTGAATCGTTATGATGACCCACCTTCTATCCTCGTCGAAAGAATCTTGAACGAACATGACCGCTTTGACGACGTGATTCATCGCAATCTATTTTTCGCGACGCGGTGTATTGCCGATCACGTGAATGTTAGTGCGACACTACATGACCAGATCGTTGACCAATTACTTCAGTATGCTCATGCAGAATCCGTAGACTTTTTGCCATTGCGAGATGACACAATTCGAGCACTTGGAAGATTGACCAATGATCAGCGAGTAGTGACTGGGCTACTCGCACTTGTTCAAGACAAGAAGACTCCTTCAAACATAGTAAGTGCCGCAGCCGACGCTCTGGTACAGCTCGGTCGCGCAGACGATCTGGTCATCCAGAGTCTACTCGCCTTCTCCCAAGGCAATGAAATTCACCCAGGCATGCGACGCGCCACTTATCAAGCATTTGCACAACTCTCAGGTGTGCACAACCTGGTCTTACAAGAACTATTCACCATTGCGAAAGATGATAGGGTAGATCTCTACCTCCGGCGTACTATCGCGCAAGTTCTCGAACAACTTGGAGATACCAACGTTCCCGAACATTTCCTGAAAGCACTCGCTCAAAATAGTAAAATAGATGCGGGCGTGCGACGCACCGCCGCTCAGTCCCTTGCACAACTCGGACGCACGGACATTGCCATTGAATTCCTGCTCGCCCTTGCTCAAGACAATGAAATAGATGCGGGCGTGCGACGCACCGCCGCTCAGTCCCTTGCACAACTCGGACGCACGGACATTGCCATTGAAGTCCTGCTCGCCCTTGTTCAGGACAACAACGAGCATGCTTACATTCGCAGCGACGCGATCCAGGCAATTGCACAATTGGGAGGTAGCAATAATAAGGTTATTCAAAGACTACTCGAACTTGCCCAAGATGACGAGGTCGATTCTGCCGTGCGGAGCGATGCTGCCCAAGCGCTCATTCAATTTGGACACACCGAAGATGCCATACAGTTCTTGCTCACCTTGGCTCAAGACAGCAAAGCAGAATCCTATGTTCGGATTGATGCCATCCGAGTACTTGCTCAGCTCGGACAGACTTATGATGCCATACGGCTTCTACTCATACTCGCTCAGGATGACCAAGTTCACCAAAGTGTGCGATGCACTTCGATTCAAGAACTCGCACGACTCCAAGTCGCCAATGGTGAGGTCATTCAAGGTTTACTCGCACTTGCCCAAAATGAGAAGGTGGATTCTTATGTGCGAAGTGATGCTGCCCAAGCCCTCGCACAACTCGGATACATCAATGATGCCGTACATCTCCTGCTTACTCTTATCGAGGACAACAGGATTCACCCAAGTCTACGACGCACCGCTGCACAAGCCCTTGCACAACTCGGGGTCACCAGTGATGAGGTCATTCAAAGTTTGCTCGCACTAGCCCAAGATGACGAAGTGGATTCTTACGTGCGACGCGCCATCGCACAAACTCTTGCACAACTCGGATTCACAAACGCTGCTGTTAAGACACTGCTTGCACTTGTCCAAGAGGGCCAAATCCACCCAAGCATGCGACGCACCGCTGCGCAAGCCCTTGGACAGCTAAGAGTTACCAATGATGAGATCATTCAAGAGCTACTTACATTTGCCCAAGACAACGAAGCAGATTTGTCTGTGCGACTTAGCGTAGTTCAGGCCCTTGCACAACTTGGGCGCACCGATGATGCAATACGTTTCCTTATTATCTTTGCCCAAAACGACAAAGCAGACTCTTTTCTGCGAAGCAACGCGATACAATCTCTAGCACAATTGGGAGTCACTAACGATGGGGTCATTCAAGGGCTACTTGCGCTTGTCCAAGATGACAAGGCAGATTCGTATGTGCGGAGCGATGCCGCTCAAGCCCTAGCACAACTGAGAATCACTAATGATGAGGTCATTCAAGAGCTAGTTCAACTTGCCCAAAATGCACACGAAAATTCATACGTGCGACGTGCAATCGCGCAGGCACTCGTTCAAGTCGGGCGAGACAGTGATGTCCTTATAATTCTGCTTGCTGTTGCCTGGGATAACAACATGGATTCCATTATACGCGGCGACGCTGTCCAGGTTCTTGTGCAACTCGGCGGGACCAACGCTGCGGTTATTCGGGGATTGCTTGCTCTTGCCCAAGATAACAAGGTGGATACCTATGTGCGAAGTAGTGCCACCCAAGCCCTTGCACAACTCGCTCACAAACAGTCACGCGTAGCAATAGACCTCTTGAAGATTACTAAATCGAAATCACAAGGCGTGAGAGACAGCGCTTACTCCGCTCTCAAAGAAGTTGTCGGCAACTTGCGCTATGCTGATTTGGTCACGCAAACCAAACCACAATCTAAACGCATGACTCCGCGCAAGAAAATTAAATCGCGTACTCCTGCAAAAAAGCATCCAAAGTAAATCATGCCTACTTTCTTCAGATTCTAAAAAGATTGCGACGCATGACGCGTCGCAATCTTTTTTAACCGATTCGTGTTTGGAGCGCAGATGCTTTACTTGGTCAGTCTGACCACCGTGTACGTCGTATCGGGCGTGGGCGGCGTCGTGAATCGCGCGTTCACGACATACAGCGCGCTTCCGAGGTTATCAATCGTGGTCGGTGTGTCCAGATTCGGATTCGTCAGGAGATTGACGATTTCCCCGGACGAGAATTTCTCTTTCAATTTCACCACCGCGACCTGATTCAAAACATTCTGCACCACATACAGCGTGTGCCCGCGCAAAAGAATCCCGTCGCCATTCACCACCGAACCCGTCCCGAGGTCAATTTTCGTTGCTACGCCGCTCGTCGGGTCCACGCGATAGAGCGCGCCGAAAAACGAGTTGACGATGATGAGATATTTGCCATTTGGCGACGCGTCAATCCCATTGGCATTGAACTGACCTGCATTAAATTGAAAATCGCCGCCGAGCGGAATTTCTTGCACGGCGTTTGAATCAGGCAGCGCGCCGCCCGCCCCCAGTGGAATCCGATACAGGACCGGACGGAACGAATCCGTAAAGTAAACCGCGTCGCGCGTAATCACTTCGTCGTTGATAAACGTCGGACTCGCGGTCGTCAGTTGAAAAATTCGCACCGTCGCGCCCGTCTCTGCATTGTAGACGTACGCATTCCCTGTTGGTCCGCCTGCGACAAACAGAAGGTTGCTGCGGCTGTCAAACTTGAGACCCAGCGCGACGCGTCCTGTTTGCGGCGGAACGAGAATGTTGCCTTTTCCCGTGCGCAGGTTGGCTTGGTAGATTGCGCCCGTCGTGCGCGAACCTGCGAACAGGGTTGTACCTCGCCCGATGGTTATTCCTTCCGGCGGAAAACCATTCGGCAAGGCAATCACGTCGGGAAATGCCTTTTTCGCCGCCACCGCCGGTTGCGTCCCTTGCACCAGAACAAGTGCAAGCAGCAATGCAACGCCTGCAAACACCCATCGTTTCACACTGATCTCCTCGTGTCCCAAGACACAAAATCTCAGTACACCGAACGATTATTCCCTGTCGGTGTGCTGTATTATTTTTTGTGGCGCGCAGAGACGCGTTTTGTGGCACGCGGGGAAGGTTGCGAGGACATTTGGTTATTCGGCGTGAGGCGGAGAAAAATGTGTCGAATGGCTGCGCGCCAAACGCGTCGTCAATCGCGCACACATAGTAATACGCCGTCAGGCGGAATAAATCTTACTGTGGTTCGGCGAATTTTTGCCCACATTCGAATTTGTAACTCGTGCTACGCAGGGGAAAACTTGATGGACAGGATTAAGGCGATGTACGATGAAGGCGATGGGAATACATCGCACATCGCCTACATCGCACATCACCTTAATCCTGTAAATCCTGTAAATCCTGTCAAAAAGCGACGCTAGACTATAGAATCATAGTCGCCTATTGTCCCAGCGGTTTGAACAACGCACTGCCGCGTTCGCCGTTCTCGGTGGTGTAATTGCAGGTCAACTGCGGCGGACGTTCTTGGAACGAGCAATCAAACACCAGCGTATGCTGCGGCGTTTGCGCGTCGCCGGAAAAATCTACGGCGAACAAAACATTTTTCTCGCCCGCCGCCCCGCTCACAATTTTTCCCGTCAACGGCGCGCCGCTCGCGCGCTTTTCCGTCAAGATGCCGCGCAGCGCGCGTCCGAATTGCGTGAACGTCGCATCAAAGCGAACGGCGGGCGATGCGGCGAACCACGCGCCGGAAAAATCAAACCCCGGCGGTTCGACGGCGCGCGCGGGCGGCGCTTCCAGCGTCACGCGCAAAATGGTGGAGCGTCCCACCTGTCCCAAATTGTCCGTCACGCGCGCATCCACTTCGACGACGCCCGCGCGCGGCGCGTTCCACTTGAACGTCAACGTCTCGTCGGTCGCGCCCTTGCCGCTTTCCTCCATCAACAACTGCGCGACAGATTCACCCGGATAGCGCGCCCACAATTCGATGCGATCCAATTCCGCCGCGCCGTGCGCTTGAATCTTGATTTCCGCCGGTGCGGGCAAAACAACGCGCAGCGGATCGCCGACGAGTTCCACTTTCACCGTAGGGGGGGGGGGCAAAATCAACGGCGCGGTCGGCGTCGCGGTGGGCGGCAGCGCGGTCGCTTTCGTTTGCGCGGTCGGCGTCGTGCGCTCAATGCGCGGCGCATTGGGCGCGACGGTAAAAATGACGCGTTCGGTGTCGGCGGTGTGCCCGACCAAATCCACCGCGCGCACAAACAACGTGTGCGTTCCATCGGTCAGTTCGTTCGACGCCAGCGTTGTGTACAGCGCGGTTTGCTGCGATACCGCTTGACTGTTTGCCGTTGCCGCCAGTTGTTCGTCCACATACAATTCAACGCGCGCGACGCCGTTGCTGGACAACGCGAGCGCCTCGACCAACAGCACATCGCCCGAAGGAATGTTGGTGCGTTCGGCGTTTGCCGTCACGACCGGCGGTTGATTGTCAAACACGCGCACGGTGTAACGCAGCGAATCATCGCTTTGCCCGCGATTGTCGTACGCGCGCAAAACGATATTGTGCGCGCCCGTCGTCGTCGGCGTCCACGGAATCGCGACGGCGAATGGCGTGATGGGTTTGTCGGGTGTGACGAACGTGACGAGTTGATTATCCACAATCAAATCCATGCGCGTCACCGCCACGTCATCCGTCGCAACGCCTTGAATCGTCAGCGGCGCGCCAATCTCGGCATCTTTGGAACCCGAAGGTGACGTAATCAGCACCGTCGGCGCGCGATTGTTGTTGATGACGTTCAAAACAATTTGCGCGGGAATGCTCGCATTGCCCCCCGCGTCGAATGCCACCGCGCGCAGCGTGTGTTTGCCCGGCGCGTGGCGTGACCATTGGAATTGATTCGACAACACCGCCGCAGGTTCGGGCGCGGTCACTTGCGCAAACAAAACATTATTGTCATACACGTCGAGCCGCGTCACCAAATCATTGTCCGCCGCAATCACATTCAGCGAAACGTTTTGGTCGGTCGAAACCGGCAGTTCGGGGTCCTGAACCGTTATCTGGACGAGCGGCGGCATTGTATCGGCAAGCCGCGCTGTGTCGGTGGGGAACGCGGGCGCAGTGGGAATGCGCGTCGCGGGCGCGGGCGACACATTCGGCGCATCCGTCGCCGCTGTTGTGGGAATGACCGGCGCGGTTTCATTCGGCGCAAGCGTCGGCGTGTTTTGCGTCAGCGGCAGTGTGGGAAACGGCGTCTGGCGCGGCGGCGTCGCGGTGGGCGACGGCACGCATCCGGCGAGCAAGTAAACAGTAATCAGTAAACAGTAAAACAGTTTCGAGTGCATCAATACTCCGTGCGGGAATCAGTGGTCAGTGGTCAGTCATCAGTGATCAGTGGTCAGTCATCAGTCATCAGTAATCAGTAATCAGTGGTCAGTCATCAGTGAGCAGTGGTCAGTGAGCAGTGGTCAGTGAGCAGTGGTCACTGAGCAGTGAGCAGTGGTCGGTGAACAGTGCAGACCTGACACAGTACATCACAAATCTTTGATAGGACGCGGATGAACGCGGAAAAAGCAAAGTCCAAAAAATCCGCGTTCATCCGCGAATATCCGCATCCAAAAATGTGATGTACTGTGTCACAGTACATCACATTTGTCATTTCGAATGGAACGTAGTGGAATGAGAAATCTCGGTTTTACCAAGGGAGATTTCTCACTCCGTTCGAAATGACATTGAATCTGTGATGTACTGTGTCACAGTACATCACATTTGTCATTT
>JACQWQ010000122.1 GCA_016209205.1 Chloroflexota bacterium | reverse complement strand
CGCGAGTCAATGATCGCGGGCAATTCTTCGTACTCGACCTCGATGAGTTCTAACGCGCGCTCGGCAATTTCTTCGGTCTCTGCCGCGACGACTGCCACGCGGTCGCCGACGAAACGCACTTTTGTATCCAATGAAAACATATCGAGCGGACCGGGAATCGGGTCGGACTGTCCCGCAGTGGAATACACCACGCGCGGAATATCTTGATGCGTCAATACCGCGTGCACGCCGGGCAACGCGCGTGCTTTCGATGCGTCAATGCGTTTGATGCGCGCGTGCGCGACGGGCGAAAATAAAACTTTGGCGTACAACATGCCGCGCATTTCAATGTCATCCGCGAACGCGGGCTTGCCTTGCACCAATTTTTGCGCGTCCACTTTTTTCTCCGGTTTGCCGACGACGGAGGTTTGTGGGACTGTAGGCGCGATGAGCATTCGCGGTAGCGTCGTGATAGAGGGATGGAGAGACGGAGAGCTGGAGCGATCGGGTGTTGGCGGTTCGTAAGGACGCGGCATAAACGCTTCTAGCGGCACGGGAATGGCATCTTCGCTCTCGCTCTCTTTTTCTCCCTTACTCACTCTTAAAATCGCTTGCACCGGCTTGACGTATCCCGTGCAGCGACATAACACGCCGCTCAATGCCTCACGAATTTCGGCTTCGCTTGCATGTGGATTTTTTTCGAGCGCGGCTTTAGCCGCCAGAATCATCGCGGGTGTGCAGTAACCACATTGAATCGCGCCCGTTTCGACGAACGCTTCTTGCAGTGGATCGAGTCCTTCCGTTTTCTTCCAACCCTGGTGTTCGACCTCGCCAATTGCTTCGATGGTCGTGATATTTTTCCCTTCCGCTTGCGCGGCGAGCATGACGCACGAATTCATCGGCACGCCATTTACAAGCACCGCGCAGGCGCCGCACTCGCCATTTTCGCAGCCGTGCTTGACGCCGAAATAGCCGTGACGGCGGAGGGCGCGCAGCAAAGTTTCGTTGGGTCGAATTTCGATTTCTTGTAGTTTGTGATTGATGGTGAGAAAAAGATTCATCGCAATTCCTTGTTTCAAGTTGGGATGTATGTCACTTGATTAAAGAAATCTTCGGGATTACCCGCTTTGGCAATAATCTCGAGTTCGTGAACACAATGATCCATGTAAAGGATAGTCGCCATCAGATTAATCCTTGTTTCTTGAGACGCTCGATCAATGGGGGGATAGGTGTGCTTTTTCTCAGCTCTTCTACCTTTTCAAGGCGGCGCTGAATATCTTGATCCAGTTCCTCTTTGTGGTCCCAATAATACGCCAGCGCAGAGTGAACCTGCCCCATCGAAAGATAAGGATGTTGAAAGTGCAGTTCCTCCGGGCTCCATCCATAGGCGATGTGATCCAGTACGAGCTCGATGACCTTCATATTTGTGCTTGCAATGATTGGCGTATTTTGCTCGTTTAGGATTACATGCTCGTATCGCGTTTCAGTGGTCAACATATACTTGTCCCTTTCCAGATTTGCCATCCGTCCCCACCATTCTCGCAGCCGTGCTCGACGCCGAAATAGCCGTTGCGTCGCAGCGCGCGCAAAAGGGTTTCATTGGGATTAATTTCGATTTCTTTGATTTCGTGATTGACTGTGAGAGAAAGATTCATAGGCGACTTTGCCTCTGCTGATTCAAGATTTGCGCCCAGGTATTTTGCGCGACTTGGATGGAATCAGCGCGATGCAGGAAAAAAATTCAAAACGCGATTTCCCAAAGAACTGCCAATAATGCTAGAATGTGAAATTGGAAAGGGAATAAGCAAACTATGACAACTCTGACACTGGAACTGCCCGATACATTGGCAGAACAATTGCGCCAACAACAAATCAACACAAAAGAAATTCAAGCCATCGTGGTTGTAACTTTGGAAACATGGCTCGCCAGCTTGGGACAAAACTCAACCACCCAAAATAGAGGACGCTTTGCAGAGAGCGGTACACTCTTTGCGCGCCGCCTGATTCAACAAAACCGTGAATTGTTCGAGACTCTCGCGCAACGCTGAACTATGTCTGCATTCATCGAACCCCCGGAGCGTACTGACGAAATTGCCGCGCTCCTGATTCGTATCTACGAGATTCACGAAGTCATCATCGCAGAGACGGGTGGGTTGTCGGGCTTGCGCGAAGCCAGTTTACTGCACGCGGCGGTTGCGCGTCCATTCGCTACCTTTGAAAGTCAAGAACTCTACTCCACGGATTTTGAAAAAGCGGCTTCACTATTTCACTCGCTGATCAAAAGCCATCCTTTTCTTGACGGCACAAAGCGCACTGCGTTTGCCGCCGCCCTCTATTTCCTCGAACAAATGGGGCATTCTCTCCCCGACTCATTTCCGCTGTCGCACGTCATCGAATTTTGTGTCGCGGTTGCCGAAGAAAACATGCGTCTATCCGCAGGTGAACAAGTCATCCCACGCACGATTCCCGAAATCGCGGATTGGTTCCGCGCGTTATTGGGCGAGTAAAAGTCTTCATTCTCCAAATCAAGCGCGCGTGTGTTTCAGAATTTGCGCGCATGTGTCTTGCGCGGCTTGTTCGATGGAATCAGCGCGATGAGCGAACGGAGCGCGGCGTTCACAGAGTCTGAATCAGGAAAGTAACGACGAACATCCGGCTCCAATAACACCGCGCCGTCTTGCAAGGTAAAATGTTGCTCGGATACTGTACCGTTTTGTTGCGTAATGCGAACAGTGTGTCCTTGCCGATACGCGCGATAGTATTTCCCGCGAACGCCTTTTTTGCCGCGCAAGTCATATTCACGTTTCATTTCTTGTTCCGGCTGTGGGTTGGGTTTTGTCTTACCGTTCTTCATATACGCTCCGTTCCAATGAGGTTGCTTTGCGACAACTGATAATGCGAATCATGATGGTGTCGCTTTTCTACTTGATATCGCGCTTGAATCTTTTTGCCCACCAGCGGCAACCAACCCCGATCGAACCCCACCCTTCAGAAATTAGATTTGATTCGAGATTCTCTAACGCGATATACGCGTCTTTGTGGTTTCGTTGGTATTTCTTTGTATCCATCTGGGTCAAGATATCTAGATAGAGGGACGCATCCTTGAAAACAGGAGATTCTCCAACGCAGTGGATGCCCTCCGGCCTTGTCGCCATTGCCCAGAATTTCCATTCTACCGTCATAAAGGTCTGTTTTACTTTTTCACAGACAATCTCACAGAGTTCCGAGTTTCTGCCTCCAGGCTGTCGGCGAAATCGATCGTTGTCCCACTCACTTCCTCGCCCTATGTGTTGCCATCCATCTTGAATGAGCGTTTCAACGACACTACCGCGCGCTTGATGCCATAATGTGTCTTCCTTCCAGCCGAACCATTGGGATTGCCAAGCGGTATATTCACCACCAGGACCTACTGCCCGCGCCCAGTAGCACTGGATATTGCCATCACGGTCGGAATACTGCCGCCGAATTTCACAAGTTTCCCATTCCCAGGTTGGCTCGTTTGTGGCGGTGGTATCTCTTTGTGGTTTACCGCACTTGAAACAAAAATTAGCATCATCAGGCAGTTGCGTACCACAATTCACACAGAACATAGAGCCCCTCCTATTTTGGATCGCGTCTTTCAGTATCGCTAATTTTTTGCTCCTGGACGCCGAATCCGATACGCTGTTTTTTTCTCGGTTGCCACACGTGTTTTGCGAGCGCGGCGCGTGCGTTCAAAGGTGGCTTTCAGTGGAAGACAAAGTGGCAAGTTTTGATGCTTGGCTTGTGTTACAAAGTCAATTACGATAAAGCCGACAACCTCTTGTGTTTCCGGGTCGAGACGCAAAATCAGATTATCCTCAAAGTTCCGTATAATCTGTGTATTCGGGCTTACCAAGTGAAACATAGAGTACGTCGGCTTCCTGGTCATATAGAAAATTGAGTTGTTTGTCCATTTTCACAAGCAAGTATAGGTCAACGCTTTTACACTGTCAAAGCCATTTAGCCCCCAAGTGTTTGGCGATGGCATACATCGCAAACGCGGTTGCCCATCGAGTCGCGCGACGCGCTGGAATCGCAAGCGATCCCAAACACTTGGGGGCTTGGTATTGACGAGCTTGACAGTATCGTGACGCATTGCGTTTGTGCTATACTCGCGCGTATGACAGCGCACCCGTTCGTCCCGCCACGCGACGCGCAATTTTATCTCTTGAGCGCGCATCGCCAGCCGCTGCCCGCAAATGTTGCCGCGCATTTTATCGAGCGTTTCACCCAGCCGGGCGATGTGGTGATTGACCCGTTCATCGCGTCGGATGCCGTCGTGCGCGTGGCGTTGGAACGCGGGCGCAAAATTCTGGCGGCGGAATCGAACCCGATTGTCGCGTGGGCGGCGCGCGTGCAAGCGACAATGCCTGCCGCGCGCGAAATCAATGCCGCGCTCGCGCGTCTGGGCGAAACGCGCAAAGACAGCGAGACGCTGCGCGCGTACATTGAAAAACTGTACGCGAGCCAATGCGCGCAATGCGGCGACACTGTCATTGCGGATTATTTCATCCACCGGCGCGACGGCGGCAAAACTCTGCTGGCGGAGAAAATCTATACCTGCGCCAATTGCGGCGCGCGCCGCGACGACACGACCGAAGGCGACCGCCAACGTGCTGCGGATGCCGCGCCGCGCGGCTTGACGCTGCCCTTGCTCACACAGCGTTTGTACGCCGACGACCCCGCGCAGACGCCGCGCTTGAAACGCTTGTTGGAATTTTATACGCCGCGCAATTTGAACGCCCTCGCCGCGTTGACCCAAAAACTCGATGCGGAATTTCGCCAAGAGGAAATCCGCAGTGTGCTCGCCGCCTTGCTGCTGCACGCGTTGGATGTGGGCACGTCGCTCTATCCCGCGCCTGGCGAAATGCCCACGCGCGAAATTCCGCCGCAATTCGTCGAGGCGAATATCTGGCGCGCGTTGGAGCGCGCAGCGCGCGGTTTGAGCGAACACGCGCCCGCGCTGCGGCTCGCATCAAATCCCGCCCAAGTGCTGAATGCGACCACTTCCGCCGCGTGCATTGCCCAAGGCGGCGCGCGCTATCTTGCCGAAAACGCTGCGGAGGCGAACGCCGCGCTGATTCTCTCCAGTCCCGCGCGGCTTGACCCGTTGTTTTGGGAATTGTCGTTTTTGTGGACACGATGGTTGTTGGGCAAGAATGCCGCCGCGCCGCTCGAACCGTTGCTGGACACGGAGCGCCAGCGGTGGGGCTGGTACGGCGGCGCGTTGGCAAAAGCGTTGGAAGAGACGACCAAATTCGCGCGCGCGGACGCGCGGCTCGTCGTCGCGTTTCCGTCGGGCAGCCACGCGATGATCGAAGCGTTGATGTTGTCCGCCGCGCCGTCGTACGCGCTGCAAGATTTTGCGTTTCGGCCCGCACGCGGCATGTTGAATGCGACGGAATTTGGCGCGCTGCGCGGAGATTATCAAGTGGTTTGGCAGCGGCAAGAGACGGCGATCACACCCGAAACACAGAATGCGTTGGCGACCGCGCTGCGCGAGGGCGCGCTGCGCGGCGCGTTAGCTTTGCTGCGCACGCGCGCGGAACCGCTCGCGTATTCGTGGGTGCATCACGCGGCGTTGGCGGAACTGGCGCGGGGCGGTGCGCTCGCGGGCGCGTTGACGCAAACGTATCGCGAGGGGGACAACGCGTTTCAATTTTTGCGGCACCGCATTGACGAAGGACTGAAAGAAGGATACGCGCACGCGATTGATCACGTGCAGGAAAAAACGCGCGTGCTGTGGCTCGAACGCGAAGCGGCGGACGCGCCGCCCGGCTTGAGCGAACGCGTGGAACGCGTGGTGCGCGAACTCTTGCGCGAGCGCCGCGCGTTATCTGCCGACGAATTCCAAGACGCGGTGCTGGAAAATTTCACGGCGCTTGAAACGCCGGAAATCGAATTGCCTGAAATTTGCGCGCGTGCGTATGCCGATTGGCGGGAGGAAATTTGGGAGTGGCGCGCGAGCGATGTGCGCGCGGACCTCTCGCGCGCGCGTACGCGCGCCGCGCAGTTGGGCGCGCGGTTGGGCTATCAAGTCGTCGAAGATGCCGCGCCGTTTGAACTGGTTTGGCGTGTGGAAAAAATTATCCCGGCTTCGGCACGCGGTTCGATCCGCGAAGAACGTTTTTTTGACGACGCGTACGCGTTCATTTTTCGCGCGCGCGCCGATTTTCAGGAGCTCACGACCCTACGCGCAATTCCATTGCACGGTTTGGTGGTGATTCCCGAAACGCAAGTGGAATTAACCGCCGAACGTTTGCGCCGCGACCCGCGTTGGGTGAAAAAAATCGAGCGCGCCGGATGGGATTTTTTGCGCACGCCGATGATCGAGCTCTTGCTGCGCGAGGATTACGCGACGCGTCCGGAATTTCATCTGGCGTGGGGCTTAAATCCGCCGTTGGCGGAGGGAAACGAACAGTTGGGCTTGTTTTGAAAAAAACGCCGCACCCGAAAGGATGCGGCATTGTATTACTCGCGCCACGACACTTTGTCATAAATATCGCCGATCAAGATTTCACAGTTGAGGGTTTCAATGGCAATGCGCTTGTCCAAGCCATTCGCAATCTCTGTGGACCAGCGTCGCCCTTCGAGCCGATAATGTTCGATGTGCGCACGCGACGATTCTACCAAAAGGTATTCCTGAAAAGAAGGAATGTGTTTGTAAAGGCGAAATTTTTCGGTGCGATCATATTTGCGTGTCGCAGGCGACAACACTTCAATAATGACAGATGGATTCAAGGCCGTGTCATCGCGTCCGCGCGCGTATTCGATCTTGCCACAAATGACCATGACATCGGGATAGGTGTACAGCGTTGTCCCTTCCACATAGAGACGCAAGTCGCTGTTGAACACACGGCAGGGCTTGCGTTTGAGCTGTTGGCGTAGTTCGCTTGCCAGATTGACGGTAATCAGACTGTGATCGGCGGAACCGCCGGCCATCATATAAATTTGCCCTTCAAAGTACTCGTGCCGAGATTCGGCAACCTCTTCTAACGCGAGATACTCTTCTGGTGTGTAATCTGTTTTGAGTTGGCGCAGCATAAGAAAAATCTCCCTTTTCAGTCAATCCCTTCGCCAAAATCATTTTTCCCTGCACGCGGTGAATTGCGGATGAACTCCATCCGAACAACCCTTCGCGGGCAGGAGGGGGGTCGGCGAAAGGATGGTCAGTATAGCATATTTCTGCCCTACAAATCCGTCACGACGCGTTCGACCTTGAAATCTTTGCCGACTTTGCGTAAACGGCCCAACGTCATCACCGCGTCGTGTTGAAAGACAAGCAGCATGTTTTCTTCGTACGCCCATTCGCGGATGTGGCGTTTGGTTTCGATGCTGACCATCGGTTCGATGTCATACGCGGGTACCCAGGCGAGACGTTCGAGATACACCGTGCGTCCCGCCACATCGCCGAGGAACATTGCTTTTTCGCCTTTGGATTCGACGACGACGACTTGATGCGCGCGCGTGTGCCCGGGGGTGACGATGGTGCGCACTTCTGCGGTGACTTGGGTATCGCCGTTCAGAAAACAGACACGTTCGAGCGGAATGAAATTGTCGGCAAAGTACGTGGCTTTGGTGCGTTCGTTGGGGAACGAGGCGTCGAGATATTCTTGGCGTTGGATCCAATACTCGGCATTGGGAAACGTCGCCACGATCTCTTGCCCGATGCGTTTGGTGTTGCCGCCCGCGTGATCGGCGTGCAAGTGCGTATTGACGACGAGGTCAATGTCTTCGGGCAAGAACCCGATGCGCGCCAAGTTCGTTAAGAGTTTCGCGCCGCCCTTGCGCGCGAAATTTTGCTCCTGCTTGGCGGTGAGTTTCGCGCCCAGCCCGGTATCCACGAGAATGGTCTTTTCGCGTGTGACAATGACGAGACAATTGAGCGCGGTCTTGACGCGGTTGAATTCATCGGGCGCGAGAATTTTTTCCCACAAGACGCGCGGCACAACGCCAAACATACCGCCGCCGTCCATGCGCACAAAGCCGTCACTTACTACAAACAACTCTATGTTGCCGAGTCGCATCGCTCCATCCGAAAACGAAATCGCGCTGCGATGGACCGGATCGCAACGCGTTCTATTTTACCCCAAGTGGGAAATTTTGGCAGAGTGCAGGCGATCAATGGATTTCGGATATTCTTTCATTGCGCTTGCCTCAGGTCCCCCAACGCGACGATTTCGGTGTTCCCCAACGCGCGTTTCAATTGGGCGCTGGACATGATCACCGTGATGCCGCGCACGCCGGAACCGATGGAAATTTCGTCGGGTATAAACACACTCGGGTCGGCAATCACGCGCATGGGTTTGGGCAGACCGAACGGCGACACCGCGCCGATTTCGTAGCCCGTCGCCGCGTGTAATTCACCCGCGTTTGCCATCGTGATGCGCGAGACGCCGAGATATTTTCGCAGCGCCCCCCAATTGACCTGCGTCGCGCCTGCCATCAAGACCATCACATACTCGTCTTGCGCTAAACGAAACACAATGCTGCGGATCACTTGTTCGGGCAACTGTCCGCGCTCGCGCGCGGCTTGTTCGAGGGATGCGACGGGACCGGGATGTTGAAAGACGCGATAGGGGATGTGCTGTGCGTCGAGGGCGCGGGTGACGGGTGTATGCATTTTGGGGATCTGTTGGATTTAGAGCAAAGCTAGATGCTCGCGCGGCATCCGCTTATCCGCTTTGCCTATCCGCTGGCAATT
>JACQWQ010000150.1 GCA_016209205.1 Chloroflexota bacterium | reverse complement strand
AGGGAAAACGCGCGCGCGCTCAACGCGCGCCCTTGCTCGAATTGGGCGAGCCGAAAACAAAACCAACTCTGTCCGGTCAAGACGCGCGCCAAAATAATTTCGGATGCTTGGTTCGGCGCGTTTTGGTCTTCCAACTGCGCGGCGGTGTGCGCATACAAACGTTCTGCCGCGAGGTATTCGCCGCGCAATTCCAGCAGCACCATCAAGGGTTCCACCATCCGCGCCAGCACGACGGCGTCCGGCGGCGTGCGCGCGCTTGCCCACTCCCACGCGGCGACGATATTTTCGCCGTCGCGCGCCAACCCGACGACCGCATTTTTGGTATCTGCCCCTTTGAGCGCGGTCTCTTGCGCGGCAAGTTTCTCGGCATAATACGCGCTGTGTTTGTCGTGCAGCGCCGCGGCTTGCTGTTCCGCGTATGCGAATTGCGCCAGCGCGTATTGGCGCAATAGTTCGTGCATTCCGAAACGCAGCCCCGGATCCGACGCCTCACGTGGGAGTGTGGACACGAGCGATTTGTCCGCCAATGCTTGCAGCGTCGGGGGAGCAATCGCGGCAACGTGGCGGGCTGCCTCACTCGTAAAGCTGCCGCGAAATACCGCCAGCCCGCGAAATGCGCCTTGTTCGCGCGGCGAGAGCATTTCCCACGACCGCGCAAATACGGCGCGTAGGCTCGAATGGGCAGCAGGTACGTCGGTTTGCGTCGTCGCCAAAAAGTCGAGATCTATTTTGATTTGCTGCACAATTTCGTCCGCGCTGTACATGCGCCGCCAGGTTGCCGCTAATTCAATCGCGAGCGGCATCCCCTCGACCAACGCGCAAATGTGATGTACTTGCGCGGCTTCGTGTTCAAAATCAAAATCAGGCGCAACCTGCGCGGCGCGCTCGGCAAACAAGCGCAGCGCCGCCGACGGCGCGCCGGTGTCCGCGCCGGTTTGTGTCATGGGCAGACCGCGAACGCTCAACAACCATTCGGCGCGCAAATTCAGCCGTTCGCGGGAGGTCACCAACACGCGCACCGCGGGCGCACGCGCCAGAATCTCGCGCACGAGCTCCGCGCCGTCGTGTAGGTGTTCAAAATTGTCCAACACCAGGAGCAATTCTTTTTCCTGCAAATAATTCAGCAGCTGCGTGCGCGGCGCTTCGCCGCCGGAAAAGGAAAACGCCAGCGCGTGGGCAATGGCGGCAAGGACCGCGTCGGCGTCTTGCGCTTGCGCAAGCGAAACAAAAAACACGCCGTTCAAAAAACGGTCCACTTGCTGTCGGGCGGCTTGCAGCGCCAAACGCGTCTTGCCGATGCCGCCCGGTCCGAGCAAGGTCAGCAAGCGCGTCTCGGTTTCGAGGCGCTGCACGATGGTTTGCAATTCCGTCTCGCGTCCGACAAAAGAGGTCGCGGGGGAGGGGAGATTGTGGCGCGGGTCCGTGCCCGCCGCGCGGATGCGTTCGTAGAGGTGCACGGTTTCGCTGGCGGGTTCGACGCCCAGCTCGCGTTGGAGCACCGCGCGGCACGTTTCAAATTGCTGGAGCGCCGCCGAACGCTTGCCCGTGCGCGCGAGCAGCAGCATCACTTCGCGATGCGCTTCTTCACGCCACGGTTCCAATTCGACCGAACGCTTGAGCGCGTCGAGTGCGGCAGCGGTGTTCCCGCGCGCGCGTTCCAATTGGAACAGCGTCCACAAGCCGTCGAGCGCCATGCCGCACAAGCGCTCACGCTGGACGAGCAGCCATTCTTCAAATTCGGGCGCGTCGCGCACGAGCATTCCCGCGAGCAAATCGCCGCGATATGCGCGGTTTGCAGAGAGCAGCTGGCTGATGGCTGATAGCGAATCTTGTTTGGCGATCGGCAATCTGCTATCGGCAAGTTGCTTTTCAAATTCTTCCACGTCGAGGTGATACGCTTGGGTTGTGTCAAACGCGACCGTTTCACGCTCGATCTGTAAATGGTCGCCGACGAGTTTGCGCAAGTTCGAGAGCGCCACGCGCAGCTGTGTCTTGGCGTCGGCTTCGGGCACGTCGCCCCAGAACAAGGCGACTAACGCGTTGCGCGACTGCACGCGCCGCGTGATGGCGAGCAAGCACAACAGCGCCTTGGCTTTGGCCGAGACAAACCCGGTCACCGGTTCGCCGCCGAGCGTGATTTCCGGTGAACCAAAGAATAGGAGGTTGAGTAGGGGCGCGCGTTTATGGTCGCCCCACTGTTGTGCGGATTCTTTCATCTGAAGCGTGAGCATTATTCTACACCCCAACGCGTTGAAATGGGGGACTTTATTTTGCAAGCCGGTTACAGTAGCTTTATCCGAGTCAAGCACTTGGGTGCGTCCACGAACGGACGCACGCTGTCGAACGCCCGCGCGCGTCGCGCTACAATGAACGCGAACCGAGTCAATTCGTCATGCGCCTTGCGGCGCACGCGCAGTGGAATGAAAATGTCATTTTGAACCCTTCATGCTTCGTGCGATGAACTCCATCGCGAGTAAACTCTGTGAAGAATCTCTGTCCTGTGCCGAGAGAGATTCTTCGCCTCCGCTGCACAGGACTTGTCATATCGAGCCACGGCTGCGAGCCACGGCTGCGAGCGCAGCGTGGCAGGCTCCATGAGATATCTCACTCCGTTCGATATGACAGTCCCGAGCCCATACAGCCCCTGCGGGCTGACCATCTCAGAATGACAGCCACCCATTTTCCAAGGAGGCAATATGTTTTCGTCCAAATCGTCGCGTCGTGAAAATAATTTGATGGGTTGGATTTTTGCCGGAGTGTTGATCGGGGAAGCGGTCTTGGCGTTTGTGCTGGCGATGCTGCACGCGGGATAACGGGGTGTATCGTGAATCGTCAAACTCTTGAACGGCGCATCCACCTGTGGTTGATTTTCTATATTGCCGCGCTCGCGTTTTGGGGCGTCACGACGTTCCCACTCGCCGCCGAAATGGAAATTCTCTACACGGTGGTAAAGCAGCCCGCGCTGAATCTGCAAGTCATTTTTCCCGCGCTGGTCGAGTGGATCGGTCGCGTGAACGAGGAATCATTCCGCTTTATTTCGTACGCCGCGATATTTTGCGATTGGGCGCATTGACTGTCGGCAGTGCAACTGCCTTGTGACCAACGCGCCGCGATTTTTTTATCCAAAATGCTTGAACCCGGTCTCTTGCATCGTCAATGGGGCGAGGGTGGCGTCGCTTGTAATTTCCGCATGGATCACTTCGCCCACGATGATCTGGGAATCCCCCGCAGGCAGTTCACCGCGCACACGACATTCCACGTAACCGAGCGTATCCTCTAAAATCGGAGATTGGGTCAACGGGCTGGGATGCCAGCGCGCATTTTTTAATTTTGCCGGATTGGTTTGTGAGGACTTGCCCAACATGCCTGCAAATTCGCGCTGACCGGACGCTAATACGTGTACGGCAAATAATCCGCTTGCCTCGATAAGCAAGCGCGTGTGCGAAGTATTCTCGACCGAAAGCATGAGCAGCGGCGGCTCGAACGAACACTGCGATAGCCAATTTGCCAGGAAAACGCCGTTCTCGGAACCGTGGTGCGCAGTGACGGCATACATGCCGTACGTAAAGAGGCGCAGCACGCGGGTTTTGATTTGCAGGTCCAATTTATTTTCCTCCGGGCGGTTTATGCTGTTTGAGCCGCGCGCAATGGGCGATTGAAATCGCCACAACCACAACGCAAAGTGTGCCTGCGCACACTGAATCCAGTCGCTGTAGAGCGACTTGGGGTTTTTGTTGGTGCGGTTTTAACGCTGGAAATCGCCACAAGAATAACGCAAAGTGTGCCT
>JACQWQ010000039.1 GCA_016209205.1 Chloroflexota bacterium | reverse complement strand
CAAACGTCATCAAGGTCAAGACACCGTAGGGGCAATCCCTTGTGGTTGCCCAATTGGAATGGGCGAGGACAAGCCGTCGCCCCTACGCGCGCACGTTGCGCCCCGCCGCCGTCCAACGCGCGACGCGTTCACGCCAAACCGCGCGCCAATTGGTTCCCCGCCGCCGCCACGTCCCGACGATTCCATAAGGCAAAAAGAGTACGAGCAGGATGTAAATGATCCCGAACGCCAATTGCCAGATCGGTCCGAGGGTCGTGTTCAAAACGTAACCGAGCAATTGCAAAACCGCCGCGCCCAGCATGGGACCAATCAGCGTACCGACGCCGCCGACGATCGTCATCAACAGCGCGTTAATGGTGACACCCACATCCATCACCTGCGGTGTAACGCTCAACTCGAACATCGCGCCGAGCGCGCCCGCCAGCCCCGCCAAGACTCCCGAGACCACCATTACTTGCACTTTGAACCACAACGTATTGTAACCAATCGCGACGGCGCGCGGTTCATTCTCGCGAATTGCCTGCCAAACACGCCCCGAAGGCGAATCCACAAAACGGCGGGCGACGAGATACACGACGACGGCAAACGCGAGCGCGAGGTAATAGAATTCAAGCCGGTGCAGCGTCGGGCTGATCCAATCGGGAAGCGGAATGCCGTGCAAGCCATCTTCCGCGCCCGTCCACTCGCGGAAATCGGTCGCTTCGACGAGAATGAACCCCGTGGCGGCAAACGCCAGCGTCACCATCGCAAAATAGACGCCGCGCACGCGCAGTGATAACAAGCCGATGAGAAAACTCTCGACGGCGACAATCAAAATGACTCCGCCCAGCGCGGCAAAGAGCGACCAGTGCGCGTATTTCATCAAGATGCCCAACGCGTACGCGCCCGTGCCGAAAAAGAGTGCGTGTCCAAATGACAATAATCCGGTATAGCCCATGAGCAGGTCGTAACTCAAGGCAAACACGGCGAGGATATAGACCTGGATCATCAGGCCTTGCCAAAAGCGGGGTGTGCCCTTGTCAAGCGGCTCGCCCGTAATTGCCGACAGCGCAAATGGAAAGGCGATGAGCGCGGCGAGCAAGACGATGGCGGGCAGATAGCGTTTCAACATACTGCTCACTCCTTCTTGCCAAAAATGCCGGTCGGCTTGACCAAAAGGACGATTGCCATGATCAAAACGGTCGAGGCACGCGCAATCGCCGGCGAACCCGAAATCGCATCTGCCATCCCCGGTAGTTGAATGCCAGAGAGCACGAGGTGATCGCCGAAAGCGCGCGCCAAACCAACGAGCAGCGCGCCCAACACCGCGCCCGGGATACTGCCCAGCCCGCCGATTACAACCACGATGAATGCCTGTAACAAAAATTCTTGCGCCATGCCGGGGTAGACGCCCAGAAACGGCGCTGCCACGACACCACCCAGCCCCGCCAAGCCGGCGCCCAGCGCAAAGACCAGCGTGAACACACGGCGCACGTTGATGCCCAACGCTTCCACCATCGGACTGTCCTGAACTCCGGCGCGAATAATCATGCCGAGCCGCGTGCGTTGCATGATCAGGATGATTGCGACTGCCATCAGCGCGCCGATCAAAATGATAAAGAGGCGATAACTAGGGAAGGGGCGTCCGAAAATCTGAATCGAATCGCAGTGTAAGGTCAACCACGCGATCAGGTCCGGCGCAGGACATTCGGAGCTGGAACTGCTAAAGAACGAGGGAACTTGCATTACCGAACCGATGGGTCCCCAGACGAGCCGTATCAGCTGATCAAAGACAAACACCAAGCCCAACGTCAGCAGAATCTGGTAAATTGGACGCGCGTACAGAGGACGAATCAAAGAAGACTCGAGCAGCGCGCCCAACAGCCCGCCTGCCGCTGCGCCAGTGACCACCGCGAGCAAAAAGCGCAACGTGCTGTCCAGCTCCAAGATGAACTGTTCCAGAGGTTCGCGGAAAAAAAACAGCGCCAGTCCAACCCCTGCCAGCCCAACCGCTGCCACGATCACGCGCGATGCCGAGAAAGGTCTTGCCGCGTCGCCTCGATTAGCTACGACCAGCCCGACAGCACAGCCCGCGAGGAACATCAGCGCGAGCCGGACGAGCATCGTTTGAAACGGGTCCTGCGCTTCGGGCGTGGAAATGATTTGGGCGGTGACGCTGCTGCCAAAAGCAACCAATTTGGCGAGTGGAAAGTCACGCACCGCGAACAGAGTCAACACAACTGCTGCGCCTGCGGCGATCCACAGTCCGATACGCGGCAGCGCAAAACGCCGCGCCGCGAGCGCCCCGACAAAAGCGCCCGCCCCGAACAACAGGAGCAGCGGAGCGAGATTGAGCAGCAGACGCGGGTTGGCATACAGCACCCAGCCCGCATACGCGCCGAGCATAAACAGCGACCCTTGAGCAAAATTCAACACGTCCATCAGCCCAAAGATCAGCGTCAAGCCGCTCGCCACGAGAAAATACAACGCGGCAAGCGTCAGCCCTGAAAGCAGCACACTCACCAGCGTGGGGATGCTCATGCCCTGAACAAGGAACATCACAAGTAACAGGACAATCGCGAGCGTGATAAGGAGACTGCGATTCGATTGGAGAAACGCCATTCGAGTGGAGAGTGGTCGGTGATCAGTAACGTCGCACGGTCCTGGACGAGGTCACTCATCATTCCGTTTTGCACATTGTGACCATCGTCAATCAAATAATAGCGCTCGGCGAGTTGACTGGCGACGCGAAAATTTTGTTCGACCAGCAGCACGGTGATATGCGTACTGAGCTGGCGAATGGCTTCCATCATGTGTTCGATAATAACCGGGGCAAGCCCTTCGCTCGGTTCGTCAATCAGCAGCAGCCGGTTATCGGGCACCAGCGCGCGGGCGATGGCGAGCATCTGTTGTTGCCCGCCCGAAAGCTGCCCGCCCGGCAATTTAATGAGCCGTTTGAGATCGGGAAAGAGCGTAAAGATCAAATCGGCGCGGCGGGCGAGATCACCCTTTTTCCGTTCTGCAATTTTCAGGTTCTCTTCGACGGAAAGATCACGAAAGATGGCGCGATATTCCGGTACAAAACCAATGCCCAGCGCTGCGATGTCGAACGCGCGGCGTCCGCGCAAATCCGCGCCATCGTAGAGAACTCGCCCCGTGCGCGGCGGCGTCAAACCAATAATGGATTTCAGCGTCGTCGTCTTGCCCGCGCCATTGCGCCCCAAAAGCGCGGTAATACTCCCCTGGGGAATCGTCAGCGTAATACCTTCGAGGATGTGGAATTGACCGATGAAGGTGTGAATGGAGTCAACGTGGAGCAAATTCGTCATAGCGCCAAACCCTCTTAATTGTACAATTCTCCCAAATACGCTTTCTGCACCTGCTCGTTCGCCGCAATTTCTTTGGGTGTTCCCTCCGCCAGGACGCGCCCGTGATGCATCACCGTGATTCGGTCGGACACGTTCATCACAATGTCCATGTTGTGCTCGACCAGCAGAATGGTTTTGTCGCCGCTTTTGCGAACCTCGGCAATCAATTTCATGAGATCAGGCACTTGCTCCGAAGCCATGCCGGCGGTCGGCTCGTCGAGTAACAGAATCTCGGGGTTTTGCGCGAGAATGATTTCGAGTTCGAGCTTGCGCTTGTCGCCGTGCGCGAGGGTATTGGCGGCGGCATTGGTTTTTTCTTTCAGTCCGACGCGCTCGATGATTTCCCGGGCGCGCTGTTCGTACTGCTGGAACTGCCCGGCGGAGCGCCACAACTTCCAGTTGTCGTGTCCCATCGCCTGCGCGGCGAGCCGCACGTTTTCCAAGACGGTCAAGTTCGGAAACACATTCGTAATTTGATACGAGCGCCCCAGCCCCAAATGCGCCATGCGCCAAGTCGGGAGGTCGGTCACATCGCGCCCGCGCACGATCACGCGCCCAAAAGTCGGCTTGAGCACGCCGCTCAAGAGATTAAAGAGCGTCGTCTTGCCCGCCCCGTTGGGCCCAATGATCGAATGCAGCGCGCCGCGCTGGACGCGGATAGAAACGTCCTCGACCGCGACAAGACCGCCAAACTCTTTGCGTAGATGCTGCGTCTCGAGAATCACTTGATCGTCCATAATCCTGTTAATCCTGTCTATAACTCAAAACGAACGCCGCATTGCGCCTCTCCCCTTTGCTTGCTCAAGGCAAAGGGGAGAGGGCTGAAGGAGAGAGAGAAATGATGTTACTTGGGACAGCGGCTCGCATAGTCGCCGGTCAGGGCGCAGGGCGGCGCTGTTTGTTCGGGACCGAACTCTTGGAGCAGTTCAAAGAACTTGAAATCGGCGTCGCTGGTGTTCACCAATTTCACGAGGTACAGCGGCTGCAAAAAGACGTGATCGGCTGCGCGCACCATGTATTTGCCTTTGGGTCCGTCAAATGCCGCCTTTTCCAACACGGGAATTAACTTGTCCGCCGATGCATCACCGCCCGTCTCTTTAAGCGCGGCGACGAGCAACTGCGCGGCAGTAAAGCCACCCTCGGTAAAGAGGTCCGGCGGCGTGCCATATTTTTCTTTGTGCTTGGCGATGAGCCAATCGTTGATCGCGTTCTTGGGCAATGTATAGTGATAGACGCTCACGCCCACCGAATCAAGCGCGTTGGCGTATCCCGCTTTGAGCGCCTGATTGTCGCCCATACCGGTTGCTACTGTCATTGCCTTGAAGAGCCCCAGCTGCTGCATCTGCGTGAACAACGGAGTAAAGTTGCCTGCCCAGGTCACGATCAGCACATCCGCTTTTGCATCGAGGACTTGCTACAAATAGGGTGTAAAGTCTTTGGCGTCGAAGGGGATAAAGATGGTTCCCGCTTTGTCCGCGGAATCGTTCTTGATGAACTCGCCGCCGTTTGCCTTGACTACGGCGTAGAAACCTTTGGCGGAACCCTGACCAAAAGCGTTATCCGGCGCGATCTGAATGAATTTCTTGCCGATCTTGGTCAGCGCAGCGCCCATCGTGAGCGCATCCTGAATGCTCGTGCGCGAGGTGCGAAAGACATAGGGATTGAAATTCTTGCCGGTCAAATCGGGACTCGCCGCGGGCTGCGCGATGAGAATCTTTTTGTTCTGATTCGCAATTTCGGCAGCGGCAAGCGCGACGGTCGAGCTGGGCGGACCGACCAACACGTCCACGCCGTCCTTTTCGATCAATTCGCGCGCGACCTGTCCACCGACGTCCGGTTTGGACGCGGTGTCTTTGACGATAATTTGAATGGGGCACCCGTTCACAGCGTTCGTGCCATCGGTTGCATAAGCAAGCCCGAGCTCAAAGCCCTTTTCGAGCATCCCGCCGTAGGCGGCGAGTGCGCCGGAGCTGTCGGAAAGAAGACCGACTTTGATTGGCGCGCCCGCGGACGGGGCTGTGGTCGGTTGCACCGGCGCGGCAGTCGGTTGTACGGGCGCTGCCGTGGGCTGTACGGGTGCAGCCGTCGGGGGCGCGCTCGTCGGCGCCGCCGTAGGTGTGCAGGCAATCGCGACCAGTGCGATCACGGCGATTGTCGCAAGAACGAAAAACTTTTTCATGGATTCTCCTCCTCTACGAGTCCTGACTCGCAGACTGAATCTCCCCTCGCCCCTGGGCGCGTGCCCGTCCCGAGCTTGCCGAGGGAGGTCGGGGGTGAGGGATTATTTTCGAGTCAGGTGTTTGGATCAATTACTGCGCATTGTATCAGGCGTCGGATACAGTGCGGTTACAACCGAGTAACACGTGGGGATTACGCGGATTTTCAAAAACACCTCTACGGATTCACCGCAGCGCCAGTGTTCTCCCAATCCGCCACCACGCCTCGAAAAATGTCCGATTCGGTGATGATGCCGACCACCTTGCCATCTGCGACGACAGGTAACCCGGCAATCTTGTGCTTGAGCATCAACTTGGCAGCTTCACCGATCGTCGCCTCCGGGCTGATGGTGATGACCGGCGCGTGCATCAGGTGACGCACGGGCATTCGCGCGAGCAAATAGTTGAGCTCGTAAATGCTCAACGTCGTCGCCTCTGACGCGGACGCCCCGCGCACATCGCCGCGTGTGACGATGCCGACAAGTTCGCCGTGATCCACCACCGGCAAGCGCCGAATCTTGTGTTTCTGCATCAGCTCGTGCGCCTCGGGGAGGGAGGCATCGCTGCTAATCGTAATTGGATTGGGTGTCATCCAATTACGCACGAGTATGTTTTTCATGGTTCTACTTTTTCCTCCTCAGCTGTTTTCCAATTCAACATCCTTTACCAAGACGAGCGCCGCGCCGCGACAAACAATTTCGCCCGCGGCGTTGGTGCAAACGGTATCGAGCGTAACCAAAAATTTTTCCGGTCGCAGCCGCGTGATCTCAACACGCGCCGTCAGCTCTTGTCCGAGCAACGCGGGTTTCGGAAATTCCAGACGCTGTTTCAAATAATTCGTCCCGCGCCCCGGCAGCGTCGTTCCCAAAAGATTCGAAAACATTCCCCCCAGCAACGGTCCGGGGACGATCTGCTGGCTTGCCGCCTGATGCGCGCCCGTCAACGTCGCGTACGCGGCGAGGTCGGCAGCGGTAAAGGTTCGTTTGAGCGTCGCGCTCTGTCCGAGTTGGAAATTGAACATGCGAAATGACATTTGTTTCAAGGCAGTTGGACTGCCGTCAGCCCACGCGCAGTCCAACTGCGCTTTAACAATCGTCTAACCGCGCCGATTCAGAAATTGCGCCATCCCTTGCTGCGCGGCATCGCTCACAATCTATTGAATGAATTGCCGACGCTCGGCCTCGAGTCGTTCGGCTAGCCCCGCGCCGTCGCCCCAGACGAGCCGCCTGGCGCGTTGAACACTGCCCGTTGGCTGCCGCGCCAGCTGCTCCGCGAGGGAACGTGCGCGCGCGTGAATCTGCTCCCTGACGACAATCTCTTGGGCGACGCCCCAATCAACTGCTTGCTGTGCCGTAATCGGCGCGTTGAACAGCAGCGCGTTCGCCGCGCGTTTCACGCCGATCAACGCCGGGAGCATCGCTGTCCATCCTCCGTCGGGACTGAAACCGACCGCCGTGTAAAAAGGTGTGAACGTGACCTCCGGCGCGACCAAAATAATGTCACACGCGAGCACTAGCCCCAGCGAACCGCCCGTGACAACCCCGTGCACCGCCGCGAGGATTGGCGCAGGAAAAGCAGTGAGGCGCAAGATGGCTTGGTTCAGCAAGCCCACCAATTCACCGGCATAAGCCGCAACATCTGCTTGATGATCAACAAACCCCTGTACGTCGCCGCCGGTCGAAAAGGAGCGTCCGTTGGCTTGCAAGATCAGCGCGCGCACCGCGCTTGGTTCATTCAACTCTGCGAGCGCATCGAGCAAATCGCGCACGAGTTCCGGAATCAAGCTGTTGTGGCGCTGCGGACGATTCAGCGTAATCACCGCGATGGGTCCCACGCGCTCTGTCACGACCAAGCCACTCATACTGGATGCCATTGCAGCAAGGTTTGTCCCTGACAGACGATTTGGCCATCGGTACGGGAAAGAATCGTCTCGACACGCGCCCGCCGTTCTTGCTCCTCGACTTGAATCACTTTGAGCTGCACAATGACCTGCTCGCCGACCCGTGCGGGATTGGGGAACATCAAATCTTGCTCCAGCTGCGCGGCGTCGGGAAAGTACGCATCGAGCGCGCCGCATGCAAGCCCATAGAGCAACATGCCGTGCGACACGGTTTTGCCAAAGCGCGTCCGCGCCGCAAACGCCGGGTCCACGTGAATGGGATTGTCGTCACCGCTCAATGCGGCAAACCGATCAAAATCGTCTTGCGTCAAAAGGCGCGTCGCGGTGAATGCTTGTCCGACCGTGTACATTACTTGAATCTTTCGCGCAGTTCGCGTTTCAGAACTTTGCCCGCCGCATTGCGCGGCAAACTGTCAATGAACGCGACGGATTTTGGAATTTTGTAGCGCGCCAGCTTGCCCTGACAAAACGCGAGGAGGTCGGCTTGAGCGGCGGTCGCGTCTTTTTTCAGAACCACGATGGCTTTGCCGACTTCGCCCCATTTTTCGTCCGGCACGCCAATCACCGCCGCTTCGGCGACGGCGGGATGGCTAAAGAGAACTTGTTCCACTTCGGCGGGATACACATTTTCGCCGCCGCTGATGAACATGTCTTTCCAGCGATCCACAATGTAATAGAACCCTTCGTCGTCGCAGCGCGCCGCATCGCCGATATGAAACCAATCGTCGCTAAAAGATTGCGCGGTTGCGTCGGGACGATTCCAATAGCCGGGTGTCACCAGCGGACCGCGCACCCACAATTCGCCAATCTCGCCGGTGGGAACATCCCGGCCTTCCCCATCCACAATTCGCACCTCTGCGTGCAGCACGGGTCTGCCGACCGACCCAGCTTTGCGGAGCGCGTTCTCTTGATCCAGCGTAAAGACCGTGGGCGAAGTTTCGGTCATCCCGAATCCTTGCCGCACCACGATGCCGCGCTGCGCCAATTGCTCGAGCAAACTGACCGGCATCGGCGCGCCGCCCTGCATCCATACGCGCACAGAAGAGAGATCGGCGGTTGCCAGCTCCGGCGATTGATTGAGAAAGAGATAATGCGCGGGCACGCCAAAAAACGCCGTGACCCGTTCGCGCGCGATGAGGCGCAGACATTCCGCAGCGTCAAAGGTGCGCTGGATGATTGCAACGCCGCCGGCATGAAAGGTGGGCATCGCGTACAGATTCAAGCCGCCGGTATGAAACGTCGGCAGCACGTTGAGCGTCACGTCGCGGTTGGTGAGACCGATCGCGAGGCCCATGTTCACCGCGTTGTACAAGGTCATCGCGAAAGTGATGCGCGCGCCTTTGGGTCGCCCGGTCGTGCCCGCCGTGTACAAGATTGCCTGTGTTTCGGTCAACGGCAGGCGCGGCATGACGACGGTATCGGGTAATGCTTCGGCGAGCGCGTATTCGTACTCGTCGCGGAGGACGAGCAGGTTTTCGATGGGTTGGGTTGCACGCAGCGCGTCCACAGTCTTGCCAAACTCGGCTTCGTAAATCAACGCGCGCGGCGCGGCATCGCCGAGAATGAATTCGAGTTCGGGCGCCGCCAGCCGCCAATTCAACGGCAACAGAATCGCGCCCAGGCGATTGACCGCGAAATAGATTTCAAAATAATCGGACGAATTCAGCGCCAGCACTGCCACGCGGTCCCCGCGCGCAATGTTCCATGCGCGCTGCATAAAATTCGCCAGGCGATTCACCCGCGCGTCAAACTCGCGGTAGGTGTAACGGCGGTCTGTCGCCGCATCCACTAACGCGCGCTTGGCAGGAGTAATCACCGCGCGTCGCGCCAGCCAATCGAAAGTGTACATCCGGTAGCACTCCAGAACAAGGTGGAGTCACACGCGCCTCGGTCTGAAGCGTAAGAGTTCGTGCACCGTCCAAACATGGTCAGTCAAGTCGGCAGCCACAGCAGGTGCAGTTGCCAAAGTACGGTGCACGCGACAGAAGTTGTACACACAACCCATCCAGAACATGGCGGCTTCCAGATGCGCCCCTTGGCGCGCCGGGGCGCG
>JACQWQ010000126.1 GCA_016209205.1 Chloroflexota bacterium | reverse complement strand
CGCGTCCCGCCCGTTCGTAGAAATCCGCGAGCCGCGTCGCCAAATACGCGGGATATCCTTCTTCGCCGGGCATTTCTTCCAAACGCCCCGACACTTCACGCAGCGCCTCGCCCCAACGCGACGTCGAATCCGCCATCAGCGCCACGTCGTACCCCATATCGCGATAATATTCCGCGATGGTGATGCCGGTGTAAATAGATGCTTCGCGCGCAGCGACGGGCATGTTGGACGTATTCGCGATCAACACCGTACGCTCCATCAACGGCGCGTTCGTGCGCGGGTCGCGTAATCGCGGAAATTCTTCGAGCACTTCGGTCATTTCATTGCCGCGTTCACCACAGCCGATATACACCACCACATCGGCTTGCGCCCATTTTGCCAGTGTTTGCTCCATCAACGTCTTGCCCGTGCCGAATCCACCCGGAATGATTGCGGCGCCGCCGCGCGCAATCGGGAAAAAAGAATCAATCACGCGCTGTCCTGTGAGCAGCGGGGTATCGGGATCGAGTTTGCGCACAAAGGGACGCCGCTCGCGCACCGCCCAACGCTGCATCAATTTCACCGGTCGAATTTCACCCTCGCGCGCGGTCGCCGATGCGAGCGCAACCGTGTGACCGCGCGCGACCGTCGCCGGTTCTCGAATTTCGGCGACAATTTCGTCCACTGAGAATTCACCCGCGCGGATTTTTTCGACGACGCCGTATACGCCGACAGGCGCCAAAATTTTGTGGACGATGCTCGACGTTTCATTCACCGCGCCCAACACATCGCCCGCGCCAACCGCGTCGCCAACCGCGACGCCGGGCGTAAAATTCCAGCGCCGCGCGCGGTCCAAACCAAACCGCGCGACCCCGCGTTGGATGAACGCGCCCTGCATTTGGACCAATTCCGCGAGCGGACGCTGAATCCCGTCAAACACCGCGCCCAGCAGCCCCGGACCCAATTCCACTTGCAGCGGCGCGTGCGTGGCTTCTACCGGCTCGCCGACACACAGACCGCTCGTGTCTTCGTACACCTGAATCGTCACATCCGCATTTTCGATGCGAATTACTTCGCCGACCAGGCGCGCCTCTCCGACGCGCACGACGTCGTACATCGCCGTGCGTTCCAGCCCCTGCGCAACGACGACAGGACCTGCGATACGCGTCAACGTCCCCTGTCCCTCTGCTCCGCTCATCTGCCGCCACACCATGTCTACCCAATGTGCAACTCTTTCGCGCACCAAGTGTCATTTCGAGATGCCCAGTCCACGCGGGCTGCGTGACCCGCAGAAACTGTCATGCTGAGGGACGAAGCATCTCTGGTTTGGCATAGAGATTCTGGCGATGTGCGATGTATTCCCATCGCCTACATCGCATGTCCCTTCAGCGAGAAATCTCATCTACGCCAATCGAGATTTCTCGCTCCGCTGCACAGGACTTGTCATATCGAAGGGACTGAGATATCTCGCCCCGCTCGATATGACAGTCCTCTTGCTCACATAGCCCACACGGGCTGACCATCTCGAAACGACAAAAGTGTTGCACATTAGGTTATGTCTTTCATTTGCCTTTCTCCTCACCCGGAAACGTGATGTGAAAGCCAATCGCGCGTCGAATCAATGCGGCAAGATATTCGCGGCGACTGGCGAAACCCATGGCCGGTCCACCCGTCGGCAGCGAGACCACCACCGGCGCATAGCTCGTCTCGACGCGTCGGCGGGTAGCATCGTCAAAGCGTTCCATGAGCGCGCCGCTGACGGCAATCAATCCAACCGACGCATCGTTCAGTAATTCGTACAACAATGTTTGGGCGCGTTCGGCATCTTCCGCGCGAACGACTTGAACGCCCGCGAGTTGAAACCCCAACGCGGTTTCGGCATCGGCAATCACGACGAGGCGCGACATGGTT
The DNA here is from genome assembly GCA_016209205.1 of Chloroflexota bacterium. Lineage (GTDB taxonomy): Bacteria > Chloroflexota > Anaerolineae > UBA4142 > SHND01 > SHND01. The sequence continues at coordinate 25,298 of JACQWQ010000126.1, read as the reverse complement.
GGTTGGTCAGCCGGTCGGTTAGTCGGATAGTCGGTTGGTCTTGACGATCCGACCATCTGACCATCCGACTATCAGACTATAATCAGTTCCTTTTCAATCTCGGCGCGTTCCCAATCCAGCGCTAAACCCTGCGCGAGCAGCCGGATATTTTTTACTTCGACATTTTTCGCCGTGATAAAACCAATCGCGGTGGCAATCGTCAACGGATCGCGCGCGAAAAAACTCGCGCCGAAATGCGCGAGGTCACGGTCGAGCGCGCATTGGATTTGAACCAGGTCCAGAGTTTCGATGCGCGCCAGTGCGTCATTAAAAGGTAACGCACGCAATCGTGCGAGCGTCTCGTTCTCTGGCGCAACGCGTGCAAGTTCAATCAATTGCTCCGGCGCGAGGTTGCCGCCTTGGATCAAAAAGCGCGTAACGTCGGCGGCCGGCGCTTCCGCCGCGTCCGTGGTCGCGGTAGAAATTGTCGAGCGCAGGCGCAGCGCTGTCATCACATTGAGAACATCTATTTCGCGTGCGAGCAGTTGACGGACCATTTTGTCATTTTCCGCGTCGCGGCGCAGCGCTGCCAACCACTGGGCGTACAAGATCGCGTCGAGCGCAGCTTCGAACGCCAGCCAATCGCGCGTCACCACGTATTCGTCGAAGGCGCGCCGTATGGCGCGTGCATAACGGATATTCCACGTTCGCAGCAAGTCCACGGTGGCGGCGATGTCCGGTTCACGAACGAGGGTGCGCAGCGCGCTTTCATCCAATTCCACCGAGCGCAAATCGCCGCGCTCGGCGCCTGTTGCGCCAAGCGCGCGACGACTTACAGGCACGAGCGCTTCCAGCAGCTCCTCCGCCGGGACACCGGCGGCTTGCCCGCGCAGAATTGTTTTCAGGTTGTGCAAGTCATAGCGCGCCAGCAGGATGCCGACAAGCCGCGCGCCTTCACCCTCAAAGAAATCGCGCAGCGTGCAAAAGGTGTGCGCGAGGTGCAGGCGGCACGCCTCCATCACCACGCGCACGCCAACATACCGCGCCAATCCTGCCTTGACCTCTTCGGCATAGGTTGATTCCAGCAGCCGCGCGATCAAATCGTCTAGACGCGCGAGCGACGACCATTCCGCGTACGTGTGTGCGTCGAACAGACGGCTTTTCATCGCGCGCAGGCGCGCGTTCGCGTAATCATAATCGCCCATCAATCACACCAATCGCGTGCGCCGCCGCAGCCATGCTTCCCAGCCGCGCGCAAGCAGGAGTGCGATGCCCACAACAATGCTCCAGTACAAAATGTATTCGAACACCGCCTATCGCCAATACTGTCAAGTTAGCCATCCAAGACCTTCGAGGTTTTGGCGATGAAGGCGATGTGCGATGAAGGCGATGGGTGCGATGTATTCTCATCGCCTACATCGCACGTCGCCTACATCGCCCATCGCACGCGAACGCCCAAATTACGCACATTGTTGAAAAACCTCGAAGGTCTCTCGGCTTATCTAAACAGTATTGCGCCTATCGCCCACTTCAAGTGTCGAAAACTGCGCTCTATAGGGCGTTTGCAAAGTCGCTTGACAACGGCGCGCAACTGTCATTCTGAGATGGTCAGCCCGCAGGGGCTGTATGGGCTCAGGACTGTCATATCGAACGGAGTGAGATATCTTTCTCGACTGCGCTCGAAACCCGCTCGATATGACAAGTCCTGTGCAGCCGTTCTTGCTCACGCGCAGTTCGCGTGCAGAATCTCTGCGCGCGTAGAGATGCTTCACACTGTTCAGCATGACAACTGCCGACTTTGTAAAAGCCGTGCTGCGCTCTAACACGACCCTTGAACCAATTCGGAATTTGCGCTAGAATCGGCGAGTTGAGATTCGAACAGGGGCATAATGCTTTGCCTCAAAACCACTTCTGCCTGTTCCAGTCGCGCTTCTAGTGTGTTTACCACGCGAATACGCCCATCCAGCGTGCGCGCTTCGATTCCGCCCCACGTCTCTAAATCAAACTCGATTGGCATACCTTCCAAGAGCGTGTGTAGAATTTTTTCGTCGCGCGGGTCGGCGCGCACAATCACCGCGCCGTCCAGCTGCGCCAGCGCTTCTTGCACCAGCGCGCGCAAAATGTCGGCGTACCCGGGATCACTGCGCAGCTGCGCCAGCCGTTCCTGCGCGCAGCCGAGCGCCTGCGTAAACAATTGCTCGCGCGCGGAGCTCGAGGCACGCAAGCTGTCGAGCCGCGCGCGGTTCAAACGCCGCGCGCGTTCATGTTGCAGCAAGGGCAGCATCTCGCGGCGATGTCGTTCGCGTATCGCTTGCGCGTCTCGTTCTGCCGACGCGCGCATTTCCGCGACGGACGCGGCAGTTTGTTCCTCAACGCGCCGGATTTCTGCCGCGACCTCTTGCTCCATCGCAGAGAGAATGTCGGCGAGTGGCATCGCGTGTTGCTATCCGCCGCGCAGCAAGAAAATGATCATTGCCGCGACGGCGAAACCGAGAATGACCATCGTCTCGGGAATCGCGAGCAGGATCAGCGCCATACTAAACATTTCGCGTTTTTCGGCGACCGCGCCCATTCCTGCCGAGCCGATGTGTCCCTGTGCGTAACCTGTGCCGAGCGCCGCCAATCCCACGGCAAGTCCTGCGCCCACGGCAATCAAACCAATCTCCATAAGCCCTCCTCCAAAAACGGGTAACGTGACGAGTGACGGGTGACGGGTAAGGTTTCCCCGTCACCCGTTACCCGTCACCCGTCACTCTAGTTTGAACGGACGATATTCTTGCCCCCCGCTCTCGTAAAAATGGCGAAAGAATTCGACATAGTGCAAGCGCAGCGACTGAATCGTTGGACTCAGGACGCCGAGCGCGAAATTCAGCGTGTGCAGCAAGAGCGCCAGAATCGCGCCGACAAGCGCATTGCCGACCAACCCCGCCATTTCATTTGCCACCAACGCGAGATATACCGACGCGAGACCAATCGCAGTCAAACGCAAATACGAAAGGATATTGCCGACGGTCTCTACCATTTCGAGCGGTCCGAGCACCAATCCCATCAGCCCCGATGGAACGATCAATAAAACGGTCCCGATCAACAACGCGACCAGCGTCGGCGTGAACAAGTCGCGCGGCAAAAACTCGGTCACGACGCCAATGACTCCGAACAGCGCGGCGAGCACGATCAACATGCCGACTTTCAGCAAGAATTCACTGCGCTGTTTTTCGCGCCAGGCTTCCCACGCGCCTAACAGCAAGCCCAACACGATTTGCACTGCGCCCAACGCGAGCGCAAAGACAAACAGCGCGAGAATTTGCTCGCCGCCGCGCGGCATCCACAACGGCGCCAATCCGAGAGCTTCGCCCAACGTGCCAAAGAATTCGCCGTACAAGAACCCAAAAACGATGGTCCACAGTGAACCATAAATCAGAATTTGCGCGAGATTTCGTACCGCTTCATTCGTCGCCCAACGCCGTTTGACATAGAGCGCCAGCAAGAGCAGCAGCACACCGTACGCAATATCGCCCAACATGATTCCAAAAAAGAGCGGCATAAAAAACGCCATGAGCGGGGTCGGGTCGAACGCGCCATAACGCGGGACTGCCATGAGGCGCACCAGCATTTCGAACGGCTGCAATGGCGCGGGATTGGAGAATGCGACGGGCGTGCGGTCGCGCGCGCCCGTGCGTTCGTCGAGCGTGGTGAGAATCACCTGTGGACCCACCTCCCGCGCCAACTCTGCGCGCACGCGGTTGAGGTCGCGCTGCGGCACCCAGCCCTGAATTACGAATGTGTATGTTGTGGAGCCGAACTGCGCACGTGTAGTCAGCGCCTGCACGAGGTTCCGCGTCGCGCGCCGCCACGCTTCCAACGCGGCGCGCCAGGTGCGCGCGTACGTTTCCAACTCCGCGTCCAGCTGCGCGAGCTCTCGACGCACGGCGTGTTGACGCTGCTCCAGAGCCGTGAGCGCTTCGCGAAAGCTGCGCCCTGCCAGTTCCTTGGGCAGGCGCACCTGTGAGATATTCTCTCTGCCCAGCAGCGCTTGCACTGGTTGAGCGTACGCGCGCGGATAGACAAGCAGTGCGGCAGTGGTTCGCTCGTCCACATCGCGGGCGATGATTTCAAATTGGGCGTGGGTGATGAGGGATAATTCGACGCGCATCATTTCGAGCACGTCGCGGAAAGCGGTGTCAATCAAGAGGGCAACGGTGTCAAAGTTTTCGAGCTCGCGCAGTTCGACCGACAGCGGAACAAGCTTGCGCAGCGTGTTCTCGTAACGCGGGAGTGAGAGCGCTTCGGCGTGCAGTTCGTCGCGCCGTTGTGCGAGGGCTTGCAAGGGCGGCGCCAAGTTGTCCAGCTGCCGCCGCAGCCAATCTACAAATTCGCGCGTGCCTTGTGGCGCGGCGGGCAGCGTACGCGGGGGCTGGTCTATCTGCGGCAGCAGCTGCAATAACCCGTCGAGACGCGCGGCGAGCAAGCTCAGTTCTTGCTGCACGCGCATGCTCGCCTCGTCGAGCGCGAGACTTGTGAGTGAGAGGGCGCGTGGTGTATCTTCGAGGTGCAGCACACCCAGCCGCTGTAGCGCGGCGATGGTCGCGTCGAGCTGCGCGCGGCTGCCGATGATTTGCGCACGCGTCATTTTTAGGAGCATCGCTCACTCCAAAACTAGTCACGCCAAGCCAGCACGATCTGTAGAATCCGCGCGACGGCTTGCGGCAAAACGCGACTGCCTTGTGCGGCAATTTGAGCCGCCGCGCGTTCTCCTGCTTGGACGATCCGCTGCGCCTCGCACTCGACGGCGGCGAGTTCCGCGCGATACAATTCCGCCGCCGCTTGTTGTCCCGCGCGTTCCACCTGATCGCGATATTGCGCCGCCGTTTGAGACGCGGCAACTAGCGCGTCGGAGGCAACGGCGCGCGCTGCCTCCAATCGCGCCGCCAGTTCCTCTTCTTTGCGGCGAATCACCACTATAGGCGAGTGGTCTATGGTTTCCATACAAACTAACGTATCTCGGTTTACTCGTGTTCCAAAGCGCGGATCAGCAGTACAGGTTTGCCTGTCCTGCGCAGCACATCTTCTGCGACACTGCCAAAAATAGCGCGGCGCAAGCCAGTGCGTCCGTGTGTAGACATGGCAATCAGGTCCACATCCTGCGTCTGCGCGAATTCGATGATACTCTCGCTGGTCTCGCCCTCCTTGAGCACCGTTGAAACCTGAAGCCCGCGCGTGACCAGGTCCTGCTTGATTCGGTCCAGGTAATCGTGCGCTTCCTTGATTGCCTCTACGCGTTCCTCGGGGAGCGGCAGCGTGGCGTACCCGTGAAAGCCGGATACGGCGTGTGCGCCTTCATACGCATAGACGGGCACGCGGAGCAAAATCAATTCAGCATTCAGGCAGCGCGCGAGAGGTTCGACCTGTGGGAGCACTCGCTCTGCGAGTTCCGATCCGTCCAACGGGACTAGAATTTTGCGATACATACTCAAACTCCTTCCTGATTTGCACTCGGTCGCGGACTCTGGTCGCGCGCGTGCGGCGCGCCGGAGCAGAGTTACGACGACCAGTGCAAAACCCGTTCGCGCTTGTGTATGCCAAAACTTGCCACGACGGGTTTTACTAACCGCACATAGTCCGCGTAGCGAATGCGTATGGTCTCGGTGTGGGTCCCTGCGTTGAAAATGATCTCCTCGTCGTCGGTCAGCACGCGATCCACGTACACCGGAACATCATAGAGGTTCCCAAAAGGCGGCATCGCGCCCACTTCACAATCGGGAAAGAGGTGGCTAAATTGCTGCTCTGGCGCAAGATGAACGTTTTGCGCGTGCAGAATTTCGCGCAGGCGGTCAAAATCAACTTGCAGGGTCGCAGGCAAAACCAACATCGTGATCTTGCCGTCCGCCGATACCATCACCACTTTCGCGACATATTTGCTCGACACTCGCTCCTGGGCTGCGATGTCGTGCGCGGTGTAGGCGGGGCGGTGCTGAACAGTCTCGAAGGAAACTCCGTTTTCTAGAAAATAAGCGGTCAATCGCTGTTTGCACGTGATCATGATGCTCCTTTCTTGATGCACCATTGTTGTTGTTCAGGCAAGCAATCCGCGCGCGCAAGAGCGCGTGAAACAAACACCAGCCCTTTGGCAGCTTAACATTCTTTGGTCAAAACAGGGTGTGTCCCATGTCTCAAATCGGTCTAATGTTCTCCTCTTCCGGAGGATACTGTGTTGCATCGAACGCGCTGTTGAAAGGCGAGGTGGAGTGTTGGCGCATGCCAAGTGGTTGAGCGATATTCGGCGCTATTAGAAGCGGCGATAGAACCGGACGAGCTAAATTGTGAGTGGATGGAATTTAGCAAAGTGGACGCGGGGCGCGCATTGCGAAATGAAACGGTAAAGCAAATTGGCGAAACCAGTAACGGAGGGAAAAAGAAACGTCGCTCCGGAGAGCGACGGGACTTGGGAATCGTCAAAAAGTGTTGACGCGAGTGGGTTTTATACAGTGCCCCTAACGGGATTCGAACCCGTGTCTTGGCCTTGAAAGGGCCACGTCCTAGTCCACTAGACGATAGGGACGAAATTTAGCGAAAACATTATACGCAGTTTGGGATTTGCGTCAAAAAAAGCGCGAGACAGGAAACGAGAAGCGAGAAGCGAGAAACGAGAAGCGAGAAGCGAGAAACGAGAAGCGAGAAGCGAGAAACGAGAAACGAGAAACGCGGCGCTTGATCCTTCATCAAACCGGCGGCCACGGAATGTGGGGCCAATCTTCGGGCGGCGACGGGTAGACGCGCGCGCGCAGCAGTTCAATCAAACGCATGCCCACCGCGCGCACTTCGGAACGCGCGAGCAGCGATTCCAGCTGCGTTCGAATCGTGTCACCGCTTTTCAGCGCGGCGCGCAATTTTTCCAATTGCGTGATCAACGGCGCAGGAATCGGTTCATCCACAAAGTCCCAAATCACGGTGCGCAGCTTGGGGTCTTGATGAAATGTAACACCGTGGTCAATGGACCACACGGCCCCGCGCGCGTCCACCAGAACGTGCCCGCCTTTGCGGTCGGTGTTGTTGACCAGGGCATCAAAGACGGCAATCTTTTGCATCTCTGCACGGTACTTGTCGCGCAGGGTGAAAAAATTTTCGCGCCGTTGGTGGTCAATGAATTGCTGCACCATGCCCAACCCTTGCGGTCCATCCGCACGCAAGACCGTGACCGGGATATTGGGGAAACCGAGATACGCGCTCAACTCGTACGCGGCGACTTCACGTTTGCACAACGAACCGTCTTCAAAATCCCACAATGGGCGTTCGCCGCACTGCGGCTTGTAGATGCCGGAGCATTCGACATCGCCACATTTGATCGTGACCAGATACGTGTAATTGGAACTCCACGGGACCATTCCTTCCAGCGTGATTTCGCCGCGCGTCAACAGTTCGCGCACCTTCTCGCGCCGCGCGTCACTGCCAAATGCATTGGTCAGATATTTCAGGTCGTCCATGGCTGGAGGCGAGAGACTCGTGGACAGTGATCAGTAATCAGTGATCAGTGACTGGTCACTGATCACTGATTACTGTTTACTGATGCCCGCTACATCATCTGCACGTACGACGCGTGTCCGTTGCGGCGCGGGCAAAAGTGCCCTTCCGGATCAATCGGGCGTCCGCACAAAACACAGGCCGGTCGCCCCGCCGCCGCGACTTGAGCGATATGTTGGGACAATGCGCGCATTTGATCGCGGGTTGCCCAGAAACGCACTACATCTACCGTTTCCGCATCCTCTTGCTCGGGCAGCGCGTAGGCGACCAGTACAAGCAAATCATTTCCCTGATCATAGCCCAAACCCAATTGCCCGATGTGAAACAGCGGTTCGACCGGCTGCTCCAACGCGAGGTCATACGCGCTGACATTCGTCGGCGCGTCTGCGCGTTCGCCCAAACGCGCCAACAAATCTGCTAGACCTTGCGCGAGCGAATTCATCTGCTCTTTTTCGGTGACGAGACTGATCAACGTCGCGCCTTGACGCGCCTGTAAAAAAAATGTGCGATGCCCCGGCTCGCCCAGGGCGCCGACGGTCACACGCGAGACCGGGTTGAGATCGTGCAAGATGTTTGCTTCCACCGTTTTATGCTCTTTCTGGTTTTCGGTCGCGTCCGCTCGAATTTCGTCGGCTTGCGGTTCAGGTTTCGGTTTTTCAAACTTCGGCAGCGCGCCCGTATCGTTCAAACGCAGCAGTCTGTTCCCTTTGTCGCTCACACTTAAAACGGTCACCGAGGCGGGACTAATCGAAACGCGTTGAAAATGATTCAAGTCCCAATTCAAATAGTGCGCTACAACACTTTTCAACGGGTCGGAATGGGACACGACCGCGACCAAACCGTCGGGATGTTTGTTGCGAATTTCTTCCAGTGCGGCGACCATCCGCGTTTGCACCTCGTCAATGCTTTCGCCGCCCGGTAATTTTACACCCACCGGCTGGGTTTGAATTTGCTTCCATGTATCAGTGTTATGTAATTCGTTTATCTTTCGTCCGGTCCACTCACCGGCATCGCTCTCGAGCAAACCTTCGACCAGCTGCACGGGCAATTTTTGACATTGCGCCACCGCATTAGCGGTGTCCACCGCGCGCTCGAGCGGACTGGAATAAATCGCTTCGATCGGCAAATGCGCCGTGCGCCGCGCCAAATCGTCGGCTTGGCGCTGTCCCTGCGCGTTAATGTGCACCCCAGGCGTACGGCCCGCGAGTCGCCCGGCTTGTACGTAATCGTTCGTGGCGTGACGAATCAGCAGAAAAGTAGTCACAAGCAATGCTCAATGCACAATGGTCAATGCCCAATCCACAGACAGCCCCCTGTGTGAATTGGGCATTGTTCATTGTGCATTCATTAGCTCCATTCGCTCACAGAATCCAAGAGTTCTTTTTCGGCGGCGCGCAAGGTTTTCCCGGCGGCGGCGAGCGATTCGTTCAACTGCGCGACATTGTTGGCGCCGATGATCGCGGAGGAGACGACCGGATTCGTCAACATCCACGCGAGCGCGGTGGTGGTCATGCTCTCGCCGCGCTGGGCGCTCACCGGTTGCAATGCGTCAAGCAGATGCAGGGCGCGCTCGTCGTGCAGCCATTGTTTGATGCGGTCATTGTTCGCGCCGCGCGCCTTGGCGGGAATCGGCTGACCGCGTTTGTATTTGCCGGTGAGGAAACCGCCTTGCAGCGGACTGTACGGAATGACGCCAATGTTTTCTCGCGCGCATACTGCCTGCAATTCGTTCTCGAATTCGCCGCGCCAAATCAAATTGTAATGCGGCTGGAGCGTATCGTAACGCGCCAGTTGAATTTGCGCACTGGTATCGAGCGCCTCACGCAATTGCGTTGCGTTGAAGTTCGAACAACCGATAAAACGCGCCTTGCCCTGTTTGATCAAATCGTCGAATACGCGCAATGTTTCTGCCTGCGGGGTATTTTCGTCCGGCGCGTGGCTTTGATACAAATCAATGTACTCGATTTGCATCCGCCGCAGGGAATCTTCCACCGCGCGCAAAATGTGTGCGCGCGACAGTCCTTCGCCGTCGGGTCCATCCCACATCCGCCCGCGCACTTTGGTCGCCAGAATGATTTGGTCGCGCGGGATGCCGCGCCGTTTCAACCACGCGCCGATGATTTCTTCGGCGACGCCGCCCGGATTGCCCGGCGCCCAACGCGAGTAAACATCCGCCGTATCGAAAAAATTGATGCCCGCCGCGAACGCCGCGTCCATCACTTGATACGCTTCGTCTTCGGTGCTCGTCCACCGAAACGTCATGGCGCCGAGGCAGAGTTCCGAGACGCGTAAATTTGTACACCCGAGAATTCGATAGTTCATAAAAATCAGTGATCAGTGATCAGTAATCAGTGATCAGTGATCAGTAATCAGTAATCAGCGATCAGTGATCAGTAACCAGTGCGATAGTCCGATAGTGCGGTAGTGCGATCTGCGATTTGCGACTTGCGACTTGCGATCCGCGCATCAGTCGGATTTGGCAAGCAGCACTTTAAATTCCGACAAGATCATTGCGGTCGCACCCCACACTTTGTAACCGTGCAAATTAAAAAACGGGACCCGCACCTTGTAACCGCGCAATTCCCATTCTTCCTCGGCGACCACGCTGTCGTCCAACAAATCTGCAAGTCGCGTCGGCAAAATTTCAAACACCTCGTCTGCCGCCGCATTGGGCGTCGGTTCGCCCAAGCCATAATAGCCGATGAACGCGGTGACCCAATAACCGCTTACGGGAATATAGAGCGGCGTCAGCGGTTCGCCCAAAATTTCGATTTGCGCGGGATTGAGGTCCAATTCTTCACGCGCTTCACGCAGCGCCGTTTGTTCGAGTTGCTCGCCGTGTTCCTGTCCCCCGCCCGGCAAAGAAATCTGTCCCTTGTGCGTCGCCACATTTTCGGTGCGCCGCGTCAGAAAAAAATACAATTCGCCCGCATGCTCGTACAGCAAGATCAAAACTGCGGCTTGCTTACCCGGTGCGCCTTGCCGCAAAGGAAAAATGTCACCCGGGCGCGGGCGCGGCGACATACGATCTTGCGCGGCGCGTCCCACCCGCGGGGCTGCCACGGCGCGGCGTACATCGTCCAATGTGAGGTTCGCGCGGGTCATGCGAGTGCGATTGTACGGAAAAGTCAATCGTGGTCAAGAATTTTTGTCCAAACGCGACGGGCAGCTTTTTGACCTGAACCCAAAGCGAAATATACTTGGCTCGTTTTGGAATTGGTGGTTCTCCACAAATGTTGGGAGGCAGTTGGACTGCCGTTGGGCGACGCGCAGTCCAACTGCGCTTTAACAAGCTGTGGAGCATCACCAGTTTTGGCAGTAATGACTTTGACGGCTTGATGACCTTTACCGTACTGAACCAAGAATACAAATTGGATGGTCATACACAGCAGTGGGTCCAAGTGCCGGGCGGTCAAGAATTTACGGCGAGTGTTTCCGTCGTCGGCGTCGGCAAGACCAATTTCGGGCCGGTCTCGCTTCAAGCCGGTGAATGTGTGCGCTATCAACCGCGCGCGGGATAAATCTATCCGGCGCTTGGCTACAAATTGCAAAAACAACAAGGCACAACGGGATACGCCGTTGTGCCTTGTATTTTTTGTCCCGAGACCTCATTGTATTGCAGCAAGCTGCTGGAACGAGATCACCGTTTCGCCGCGCCGGACGAGCGGATCATCTGCCGCCAAAAACAGCACATTGCTCACGGCAGTTTGCGTGTCAGCGCGCGCGGCGATCAATCGCTCGCGTTGAATCTGCCAGCTGGTATAGCCGTACGTCGCAAGCATGGTGTGCAGAATGTCCGGCGCATAACCCGAGTCGCGCAAACGAACCGTATTCACTTCGGAAAGAATGCGTCGCGGTGGTTGGCTGGCGAGCGTGCGCATCATGCCGCGCAAGGCGCGCACTTCCGCCGCTTCAATATCCATTTTCACGAGCGCGATCCGACCGACAGACTGCGCGGCGATGTAATCGTCCAGGGCAACCGCGGGAATGTCCAGCGCCGTCGCAGCGGGGAAAAAATCCATGATCGTCGCCGCGCCGCCCGCGTCGTGATCGCGCTGCGCGGGAATGTGCAACAAGATGCTGCCCGACGCGTCCGCGACGGCAACGCGATTGACGTGAACATTTCGCATTTGGTTCGCGCGTACGTTGGCTTGCAACGCATCCGCGTTCGCGGGCAGCGCCTCGAATGCATGGACTGCGCCCTGCGCGCCGACGCGTTTCGCCCCCGCGATCGTGAAATAGCCGACGTGCGCGCCGAGATCAAACATCACATCGCCGGGACGCAGCAGCGCACAGACGAGTTCGCGCATGGACGGTTCGTACAAGCCGTAATACATGTCGAACTGCATCGGGTCGTGCAAATCCAGAATCATGCGCGAGTTATCCCACATGCGACACGGCGTCGCGTGCGCGGCGGGGACAAGCCGCTGCCCGACCGCGCGCACGAGACGCGTACGTCCTTTGAAGACAGTGTGTGTTGAAAGGTTTTGCAGCACACCACGCATGAAATCACCAATGTGTTGGGCTTGGTTGTTCAAGTTTTTTCACCGACAATAAAAGTATTTTCGTGCCCATAGTGCCGCCCCAACGCGAGACGCAACCACAGCCGCCGCGCGAGGGTTCGGCGCGGCAGCGCGGGCGTGGAATCGTACCCGCTCGCGATCAAGTTGAACCCCGCGTGCTGCATCATTTGTGCAAGCAGCGGCAACGGGTACGGTCGCACGTGCGTCGGGTCGAGCCAAAAGTTTTCGGCAATCACTTCGAGTGAAGCGGGGTTCGGCGTATTGACGTGCAGCCGTCCGCCCGAAACAAGCGCGCGCTGACACAATTCGAGCAAGCGGCACGCGTCCCCGTACGCGAAATGCTCGATGAGGTGCGAACAATAGATAAACGAGAACGCGTTGGGGTGCCCATCCAAAAAGCGCAATGCGTCGTCTTGGGCAACGTCTAACCCCTTGGCGCGCGCGCGCGCCGCCGCTTCACTCACTTGCTCCACGCCGCGCACCGCGCGCTTGTGCTCGCGCGCCAATTCCATAAACACGCCAGAACCGCAGCCCAAATCCAGCACCGGGAAATTTTGCGGCGCGCCGTTCAAGAAATGCACATAACGTGCATGATACATGCGCAGCTGAGATTCACTGCCGTAAAATTCATTCAACCCCGCTGGCATCGCATCTACACCGAAACCTTTTCGCGCTCGATAGGGACGCGTCGGCGCAATACTCGGTCACGCATGAGCAGCGCGTCGGGAACGCGCAGCCCAAGCGCCGAGCCAAAATAAATCACACACGCAGCCAACACCGACAAGCCCCACACCAAAAACACTTGCCACTGTTCAGTTTTTTCAACCTGTAGTTCCAGCCAGAACACTGCCGCACTCAATACGCCAAGCATCGGCAGCGCGGCGAGCAGTATGCGCGCGCTGAACGCGTCGAACAATTCGCCGAACGAGATTCTCAATCGCCACATTAGCACCACCGCCATACTCACTACGCCAAACAGCTGGGACAAAACGAATGCCAACGGCAGCGCGAGCAGCCCCGTCCACGCGAGGAGCAGCGCTGCCGCCGCCACGTACAACGCCGTGTTGAGAATGCCAAGCCACAACGTCGTCATCATTTCGCGCCGTGCGTGAAACGCGCGCGTCAGCACCAATAACAACCCCGCCGGAACGATTGCCAAACTATACACGCGCAAGAGCACTGCCGTTGCCGCCGTGTCTGCCGGAGAGAATTCGCCGCGTTGAAAAATGACGCGCACGAGCGCGGGCGCGGCAAATACAAACACAAGGGACAGCGGCAGCATCACAAACAAAATACTGCGCACGCCATCACGTAACGTTTCGACGAACGCGCCCGCGCGCGCTTGATGCAACGTTTGAACGAGCGCGGGAAATAAGACGACTGCAAACGAGGTGGGCACGAGCAGCGAAGGAATTTGGTACAGTTTCCCCGCGTAGGCAATATGGGAAAGTTGTCCATCGGGAAAACCCGCGCTGAGGCGTCGTTCGACAATCGGGACGGCTTGCGCCAGCAAGACAAACACGAACAGCGGCAGAAACAGACGCAGGAATTCCTGCGTGGTTGCGTCGCGTGCGAAACGCGGCGTATAGCGCCAGCCGTGGCGACGCAAATGCCACCATTGCAGCGTGAACAAAAGCGCGGACCCCGCGACCATGCCCCAACCGACCCATTCGATTTGCGCCCCGCGCGCCGAGAGCAGCACCGCCACAACCATTCCGCTGTTGACGAGAACCGTTGTCAACGCAGGCACGCCAAATGAGCCGCGCGCATTCGCGAGTGCGCCCAACAATGCCGCCGCGCCCATTAGCCATAGTGCAGGTGAAGTTATCACCACCAAGCGCGCCGCCAATGCAATCCGCGCGCTGTCTGCACCGGGCGCCAAGAATGTTACCAAGGGGATTGCCAATCCTGCGACGACGAGCGTAACCGCCAAGAGGACGAGCGCGGCAAGGGTGAAGAGCAGATTGAAAAATTTGTCGGTGGATTGATGGTCGTGACGCGCGAGCAGCGGAATCAATGCCGGCGTCACTGCCCCTACCATGATCGCCGCGCCGAAAATGCTCGGGATGAGCGTGGCAATAAAAAACGCATCGCTTACTGCCGATGCGCCATAAATCGCCGCGATGCCCGCATCGCGCGCGTAACCCAGCGCCATGCCGACGAGTCCGAGCAGCGCCACGACGCTTACCGCAGAATGGTTCATTGGCACGGAACTCGCGTTAGGCAAGTCAGGAGCGGAGATTGGTGAGCGTTTTGCAAACAAAAATGAATCCTCTGTCGGCAGCGCAACTGCCTCACAACAATTCCAGACCCGAAGGGTTTTCGGAGTGGGCTTGCCCATCGCGTCCCGTTTTGCCTTAAAGACCCTTCGGGTCTCGCGCAAGCGCGTCAAGCAGCGCGCTGACGTCGCAAATTGGAGATTGCGGATCGTTCGAGAGGCGAATGAAAAACTCGACGTTCCCTTTGGTCCCAAGAATTGGCGAGCGAATGATGCCCAGTATATGCAGTTGGTTATTTTCGGCAACGCCTACAATCTTTTCCAATACCCGGCGATGCACGTTTGGGTCGCGCACGATGCCGCCGCGTCCGACTTGGCTGGGACCGGCTTCGAATTGTGGCTTGACGAGTGCAATGATTTGTCCACTCGGCGTCAATAGGGTTTTGGCTACACGAAGAATCAGTTCGAGTGAGATAAACGACACATCAATCACGACGAGGGCAACCGGTTCGGGCAGGTTTTCCAGAAAGCGCGCGTTGATGCGATCCATCACGACGACGCGCGAGTCCTGGCGTAATTTCCACGCCAATTGCCCGTACCCCACATCCGCCGCGTACACGCGCGCCGCGCCGCGTTGGAGCAATACATCCGTGAATCCGCCGGTAGACGCGCCAATGTCCGCACAAAGCATCCCGCTCGGATTCACCCCAAACGCGTCGAGCGCGCCCGCAAGTTTGTAGCCGCCGCGGCTGACGTACGGCAGTGGTTCGCGAATCGTGATTCCCACGCCGCTGTCCACTTGCGCGCCCGGTTTGTCCATCACTCGCCCGTGAATCAGCACCTCGCCGGCCGCAACCAACGCTTGCGCGCGTTCACGCGATTCCGCCAGCCCGCGTTCCACCAACAGTACGTCCAAACGTTTTTTCACTGAAAAAAATCCCGCATGTTTTATGGCGTTTCGGAGGACTTGGTTGTATCTGTCTCGAACTCGACTTTGGCATACAACTTTTCAAGCGGAATTTCAATTTCCAAAGATTCCAGCGCCAGCACATCCGTCGGATGCATCAAAATTTCAATCGTCCATTTGCTATCTGGCTCACGGCGCAAAATGAAAACGACGGTTCGTTCGGAATCCACCATCACATATTCGCGCAGCGATTCAATCTGCTTGTACAGCGCGAATTTTTCGATGCGGTCATGTTCGCGCGTGGATGGCGAAAGCACTTCAACAATAACAATCGGATTCGTGACCACGTCGGTGCGCCCGGTCTGGAATTCGGTCTTGCCGCAAATGACCATCGCATCGGGATACGTGTACGTCCCACGTCGTTTAATCCAGAGCCGCATGTCGCTGGTATAGACTCGGCAGGGCTTGGATCCAAGTCTGAGATTCAGCTCCGTAATGACATTGCCTGCAATAATACTGTGGTCTTCAGACCCGCCAGCCATCATCCGAATCTCGCCGTCATAGTATTCGCTTTTATATTCCGCCTGGGCTTCCCGCGCCAGATATTCTTCCGGAGTGTATTTCGTTTTGGGATAAATCATGGTCGCTCTCCTGGGGCAAGCGAAACAAGTGTAGCTTGCGCAGAATTATACCACGCCCACTTTTGACTTGCACCCAGATTCGATTAAGATGCCATGCGCCATGCTGAAACTCATTCTTCAAGAAATGCGCCCGCGTCAATGGCCCAAAAATTTCTTTGTATTTTTGCCGTTGATCTTTACCGTGCGCCAATACTGGCGTCCGTTCAGTGATACGATGTGGATCTTTTTGGGACTGACCATCGGCGCGTTCGTCGTCTTTTGTTTCGCGTCGGGCTTTGTCTATTTTGTAAACGATTTGGTGGACGTAGCCAAGGACCGCGCGCACCCGCATAAACGCACGCGTCCCATCGCGTCCGGCGCGCTGCCCGAAAATGTCGCGCGTATCACAGCGGTCGCGTTGTTGGGTCTCACTCTGGCGGGCGCGGTGATGCTGGATCGGTTTTCCCAAACCTTTCCGTACCCCGCAGGCGCTCCGATTTTTCCTTTTCCGTACGCGTTCACTGCCGTAACGGCGACCTATCTCGTGCTGCAAATCGCGTATTCGTTTTATCTCAAACACATCGTCATCGTGGACGTGTTTTCGATTGCGGCGGGCTTTGTGCTGCGCGCGGTCGCGGGCGCGGCAATCATTCAAGTGCCCATTTCGCCGTGGCTGTATGTGCTGACGACACTGCTCTCGTTATTCATCGGCTTTGCGAAACGCCGCAACGAAATCGTGATTCTCGAAGACAATGCAAAAAATCACCGCGCGATTTTGGAAGAATACAGCCCGCAGCTGCTCGACCAGATGATTTCGATTACGATGGCATGTACGGCAATTGCCTATTTTCTCTATACCTTTACGGCAGAAAATTTGCCCAAGAACCACGCGATGATGTTGACGATTCCGTTCGCCTTGTACGGCATCTTTCGCTACATGTATCTCATCTATATCAAGAACGAAGGCGGCAGTCCCGAAGAAGCGCTGCTGCGCGACCGTCCCTTGCTGGTTGACGCGATCTTGTGGGGGCTTGCGGTCGTCGTCATTTTGTATCTTTTTGGACGGACACCATAAGAAAATGCGGAGGTCGTTGTCGCCTCCACATCGCCTGAAGCGTCCCGCAATGGTTAACCACTGGGACTGAAACGCGAATCTGCGCGAATCACGGCGAATCTACACGAATCAAAAAATTTCGCGTAGATTGGTAAAGATTCGCGCAGAACATGTCCCGAAGCACTGAGGGATTCGCGTTTTTCCTCCTCCAACTTGACCCGTACGCGAAACGAATAGATTCGTTACTACGAGTCGTACTTGCGCTGGCGAATGTCTTCGAGAAACACCGCTACCGGTTGGAACCCGTACAGTAAATCGTGAAAATACTCGTTCAGCAATCCCATCACGTCTTCGCTCGGCGTTTCAAAGGCCTTGTCGAGCGATTCGACCATCGGCTGCAAACCGAGCGCGTCGTCGCGCGCCTGCATTAACGCGCGCACAATCCGAATTTCTTTTTCGCCTTCAGTGGACTCGACGACCTGCTCGATGAGTTTGTCGTACTGTTTCAACAACGCGACGCGGTCCAACTTGGAATCGGGCGTCGCCGCGCCGCGCAAGGTGTCAAACAAGGACCACACGCGATAGAGCGCAGTCGTCGGTTCGTCAAATAATTCGCGAATGTACGCGGCTTCGGCGTAACGGTCGGTCAAGCGAAAAACGTTATAGGAGCGTTTCGCGACTTTGCCATAGTTCGGATGCTTGACGAGATACTTGTACACCTCGTATTCCAAATCGCTGACGTACTGTACCAGCGCGTCTTCGGACACCTCTTTGACCAGTTTGCTAAACACGGGCACGGAGGACGCGTCGAGATACACCTCTTGAAAGTACGGATCAACCACGCCGTCGAGCGGGGTGATTTCGCCGTCGGGAGCTTCCCACGTGACGTCAAGCAGGTTGCTCGCATTCGCCAAAATGCCGCGCTGCGTGTCGGCGACAACCCAGTCCAACTTTGTCCAGCCCGGCTCGACCATGCCATCTTCCCATCGAATCGCGCGGCGGCTGCCATCGTCGAGTTCCACCTCGAACGCGCCCGCTTCCAAATCTTTGGGATACCACGTCATCGGCGCGCCCTTTTTGAGCGGCTTGCCGTTGCGTGTAACCGCTTCAGAATGCGTGCCGAATTTTACCGAAAGCAGTTGATAGTCCGCGCCGTGCTTGGTGGCGAGACCTTTGGCGCGCATGGCATCCGCGAGAATTTTCACCGCTTCGTCGCGCGTGGGAGCTTTGATGTTGACGCGTTGGAAAAAATCCGCGTCGCCGGGATTGGTTTGAATTTTGCTTTGCGCCGCGCTGCCGCTCAGCGCGAGCGCGGTTTCGACCACGCCCGGTTGATCCTGAATCGCCACAATTTTTCCGATGCGGCGAAAATACTCGAGGTCACGCGGCGAAAAATCCATGATTGCGACTTTGGCGCCATAGACGAAATTTTTCGTGTCAACGGTGACTTCGGACTTGTCTTGCACCGCCATTTGCGTGAGCCATTGCAGCGCTTCTTGTTCGTCCAATTCGATGCCGAGCCGCTGCGCCGATTCGCGAATTTTTTCAATTTCCTCTTGCGGGGTGAAAGTCGCGCGCGTCGCGATAGGTTTTTCTTCTGCACGAAGCGCTTCGCGCAGATCGGCGGAGGTGGATGCGGCTGGCGCTGGCTTGACGCGAACGTCTTTTGATTTTTTCTGCGCCGTTGCGCGCGGTTTACGGACGGCTTGGGTCGTTTTCGCGTCTGTTTTCTTTGTCGCGCGCGTGGCACGCGTTGCGCGCAAGGTTGATTTGGTCGTCTTTTTCTTTTTCGGAGTGGCTGGCATAATGGCTCCTGAATCGAAAATAACCCCTCACTCCCGGACCCTCTCTCAAAAGGCGCGGAGAGATTTTCGTTGCCGGTGGTGAGCGGAGTTCATATGGACTGACTCGAAATTTGTTGGCGACCCATTCTAACATGACGCCACATTTGTATCAACCGACCCCGTCAACTTCGAACAACCGTATGCCAAGAAACCGGAATACTTGGGCAAAGTGTGGAAGAGTACGCCGCCCGGTTCGCTGCCCAAGCGTGAGGCGCGTATCACGCATAGTTATTCTGCATTGATTACGCAAAAGGTGAATCTGGAACAACCCGCCCTGCCGTATGCCCACTGGTTTTCCTACACCAGTGCAGAGTTCCTGAGTGAGAACCGCGAAATTCAGCGTGCGGTGCGAACGATTCGTATGGTGCTGGCGGAGCAAACGGTCTGTCTAGTGACCGCTGCGGGCATGGATGGCCAAAAGTTCTTTGTGTATTGTGGTTGTCATCACGTCGAAAAATGAATTTGTTACTGCCTCGTCGCGAATGCGCGTTCCGGACGAAAGCGGTTAAACTATGCACAAGCTTTCCGGGTAACGAATGAATTCGTTACTACCACGTCGCGACGGATGAAAATGACACCTTGTCACCCGTCACCTGTCACTTTTTTTCTAGAGGAGGAGAAAATGAATCGCAAGCTGCAATGTCGTGTTTCACCGAGCGCGGTCATGATGATTCTCACGGCTTTGGTTGTGCTGGCTGCTTGTGGCGCGCCGGTTACGCCCCCCCCCACACAGGTGGTTAGAGAAACCGTCGTCGTGCCGCAAACGGTTGTTTCGCAACAAACCGTCGTCACACAACAAACCGTCGTCGTGCCGCAAACCGTCGTCGTGCCGCAAACCGTGGTTGCACAACAAACCGTCGTCGTCCAGCCGACGGCGGAACCGAATCCCGAAGCCATTATCGAAGGCGTCGAGCCGAACGCGGAAATTACATTTTGGACATTTTATCTTTCACCCACGTTCGACCAGTACATCCAGGACACGCTTACGCGTTTTCAAACCGTGTATCCCGGCGTAAAGGTCAATTGGGAAGACCATCAGGCGACATTTCAGGATGATCTGGGCAACGCGTTCGCCGCAGGCAGGGCGCCCGACGTGATCAACCTTTCCGTGTCCGAAGATCGGGTCAGCGATTACGCGCGCAAAGGTCTGCTCCTGTCGTTGGATGACAAAGTACCGCCAAGTGTCAAGAATTTGTATTTCCCCGGTTTGTGGAATCAACAAATCGTGGACGGCAAAAATTATCAATTCCCGTGGTATCAAGGGCTCAACGTCGAACTCGTCAATATGAAAATCTATAGCGACGCAGCGGGCTTGCAGCTGGAAGATTTCCCAACGACCATCGCGGGTCTGCCTGCGCTGTGCAAAACCATCAAAGACAAAACCAGCACGCTCTGTGCTGTTCGTTTGACGACGAACGATTTGCTCGCGCAAATGGTGCACGAGAGCGGCGTCAAGGTCATCAGCGCTGACGGCAAAAAATTCACGTTCGATTCGCCCGAAGCCGTAGCATGGCTGCAAATGTACGTGGATATGGTCAAAGCGGGAACTGTAGACAAAACTGTGTTAGTGACCGACCAAGACCGCGTGGGTCTCGACCTGTTCACATCCGGCAATGCGGCGTTCTTTCAAACCGTTCCAAACTCGATTCGTCAAGTGCGCGCCAACAATCCCGGGTTGTATGGTTATCTCGCCACCGTGCCCGCGCCGGTTGGCAAATCGGGCGTGCTGGGCAAAGGTCTGATGAGCATCTCGGTGAAACAAGACACCAAGTTCCCCAAAGCATCCATCGCCTTGGCGCAATTCTTTACCAATCCACAAAGCATGTTAGAGTTTAGCAAGATCGTCGCGATTTATCCGTCCACGCCGAAATCGTACGACGATCCGTTCTTTGCCGCGAAACCGGTTGCGATTGAAGACAGCGCCAAACCGATCGCCAGAGACATCCTCTCCAGGTATGCCGACATTGTGCCGCCGATTCCGGAAAAAGCCGACGTGAATGAAATCGTGCTGCAAGCCGTCCAAGCGGCGTTGTTCAATAATGTCCCCGCGCAACAAGCTCTCACCGCTGCGGTGACGCAAGCCAACGCGCTGCTGGCGCAATAACTTTTCCCTCGGCTATAATCACACCATGTCCAAGCTGCTGATTCAACAGGCCGACGTTCTGACGTTGGATGAGTCAGAACGGATTTTGCGCGCCGCCGACATTGCCATCGAAAATAGAAAAATCGTCGCGGTCGGGAACGCGCCGCGCGATTTTGTTGCCGACGAAACGATTGACGCGCGCCATCACGTCGCGCTGCCCGGTTTCTTTAACGCGCACACGCACGCGGCAATGACCTTGCTGCGCGGTTCCGCCGAAGATTTGCCGCTCGACCGCTGGTTCAACGAAGGCATTTGGCGCACCGAGTCCGCGTTGCAGGACGAAGATGTGTATTGGGGCACGGCGCTCGCCGCGTGTGAAATGCTTCGCAGCGGCACCGTCGCATTTGCCGACCATTATTTTTACATGCACCACGCGGCGCGTGCCGTACAAGAATCCGGGATGAAAGCATTGCTCGCGTGGTGTGTGTTTGGTTCCGATTTCGCGCCCGAAATGGGTCCCACAACGCTAGAGCTCACGGGCGATTTTGTCGCAGAATTTCAAAACAGCGCGGGCGGGCGCATCAAAACGATGCTCGGTCCACATTCGCCGTACATCAGTAGCGCCCGCTCGCTGCAGCAGGCAGTCCATGTCGCGCGTAAACTCGGCGTCGGCTGTCACATTCACGTCAGCGAATCGCCGGAACAAGTTGCAAATTCGTACAAACAGCACGGCAAATCGCCCGTCGCGTATTTGAACGATTTGGGTATTTTTGATTTGCCGTCCATCGCCGCGCACGCGATCTATGTGAATGACGACGATATTGCAATTTTGCGCGCAAAACGTGTGAGCGTCGCGGCCTGTCCCAAGACGCATTTGAAACTCTCGATGAAAACGACGCGCATTGTGGATTTGATAAACGCGGGCGTGCACGTCGCGTTGGGGACGGACGGCGCGGCGTCGAACAACGATTTGGATCTGTTGGAAGTGACGCGTCTCACCGCGCTTTTGCAGAAACACGACACGGGCGACGCGACCGTTTTGCCTTCCATGCAGGCATTGAAACTGGCAACCCAACACGGCGCGCGCGCGATGGGCTTTGACGACAGCGGCGTTTTGCGAGTTGGCGCGGACGCGGATTTGATTCTCTTGGATTTTGACAAGCCGCATCTTACGCCGCGTCACGATCTCGCCGCGAACGTTGTGCACTCCGCGCGGGGCAGTGATGTGAATTATGTGATTGTAGATGGCAAGGTGCTGCTGCGCCAGGGCGAATTGACGACGCTGGACGAGCAAAAAATCATGCGTGAAGCGCAAATGCGCGGCTTGCGGATGGTCGGCAGCGCGCAGCGTCAAACGCAGCTTTATCAAGGATGAAGGATGAAGGCGGAAGGCGGAGATGCCTGTCCTGAACCACTGCTGCGAGCGCAGCGTGGCAGGCTCCCTGAGGGGATGAAGGATGAATTGAAAATCGCGCCAGGTACCAGCGTCATGGTCGAATTGATTGCGAAAAATAAAACGCGCGAGCAACTGCATTTCGTTCTCGTCGCGGATGATGCCGCCGATTTCGACAAGGGTTTACTCGGGGTCGGTACACCTCTGGCGAAAACGATTCTCGGACACGCGGCGGGCGAAACACTGCCGTACACGCGCGGCGATATTGTGCAAGTGGAAATTCTTCAGGTGCAACGCGCGGAGGATGCGCCGCGCGCCGATGTTGCCGGACAACGCGACCAAGCCCTACGCCGCGCGCGCGATAATGCCGAACTGGCGAACATGGTCAGTTTCGCGCTCACGTTCGATTCCAAGGGGGGCGATTACAACTTGGACATGTTCGATGTAGCAACCGAACATGAACAAGTTGCCGACCCTGAGCAAATTGTGAAACAGTACAAAGAAAATCAGGACAAGGATCAAGCCCACGACAAGGGAGACGCACAATGATTCTCAGATTTGATTTGCACCTCCAAGAGCCGAAAGAGTTGTTTGTCTTTGATCCACAAAAATACGATCCGTTCGACGAAAAGGCATTGGGCGAACCGGGATTGGATTATCTCGTCGCCCGTGTGATTGGTTTTTGGTTGCGCGCGCCGCAGGTGCGGACGCGCGTTTTTTTGCCTTCCGAACAAATGACGCCCAATGTACAAGACCGATTGCACCGCGCCATGATCAACTGGTGTGATGATTTGTTGGTGGAGAATCGGCGTGAGCGGATAGAATTTTTTATCAACAATTCAATTTTCTTTGGAATTGCGTTCATCGTCCTCGCCGTTGTCGTGTGGGCACAGTCCGTACTTGCGCTGCCGATTCCCATTGGCGATCCAGAGCTGCGCGACGCATTGAACTATGGACTGGACGTCGTGTTGTGGGTCGCGTTCTGGACGCCGCTCAGTGCGTTTTTGTTGGAATGGTTTCCACTGTATCGCCGTTAAAGTGTATCGCGCGCTGCGCGAAATGGAATTGACGTGTCAGCCGCGCCCATAAATACAGGGCAATGAATTGGGAGGTGAATTTCGTAAAAAGGGTACAAGTTTTCGCGGAACCATTCGGAGGGGTTCTGCGTCTTGAACTTGAGCAACCGGAGCGCGTTGGCTCGCACAAGAGAGGGGTGTAAAAATGCTCAAATCAAGCGCAATGAATTTCACAAAAACGGAAATTGGAAAACGCGTGTTCAGAGCGACGGGTATAGCCGTTGCGCTCGCGTTATTCGTCGGCATTTCAGTATTCTTGCTGAACAACGTCATCGCGACGCCGGTTTCGCCGCGCGAAGCGCAAATTCGCGGGTGGGTGAATGATTTACACGACGAAGCGTTGACGACCGAGCGCCAGGCGGCGCAGCGTCAATTGGAAGCGGCAGGCGAACAAGCCGTGCCCGCGTTGGTGAGCGCGCTGCATTCCAACGATGCGATTTTGCGCAAAAATGCCGCCGAGATGTTGGGCTATATCGCGTCGCCGCGCGCCACCGAGGCGCTGCTGCAAAATTTGCGAAATGATCCGGTGGTCGCAGTCCGCGTGAACGCCGCGTATGCGCTCGGCGCCATTCCATCCGCGTCGGCGCTTCCGGCGCTCGAATCGAGCTCGGTGTTGGACGCCAGCGTACAAGTGCGGCAAACTTCGACGGACGCGCTGCAAAACATTTACGCGCGCATCGCGCAATCTGCCAACAAAAACCTCAACGACGTGAATGCTATCACGGTCGCGCCCGGACAAACGAATGTGGTCTATCTCGCGACCAAACGCGATTTGCTCGTGAGCCGCGACGGCGGCGTGAATTGGGATACGTTGACGCAAGCGCTGCCCGGTCTCGTTTCGACGCTCAATGTGAACCCGACGAACGCCGAAATTGTGTATGCGGGTTTGCACTCGCAGGGCATGTTCTTGAGCACCGACGGCGGACGCACGTGGCAATCGCTCACGCGCAATTTCAGCAATCAAGCGATTGGACAGAGCACGGTCACGGCAATCACGGTTGACCCGGCGAACCCGATGCGCGTCGTCATGGCGCACGGCATTCGTATTGGCGACATGAACACGACGTTTTTCCCGCTCGGCATTTTGACCAGTCAGGACGGCGGCAAGAGTTGGCAATATGTGATGGATTTGGAAGAAGGACAAATCGTCACGCGCTTGCAGGTGCGCGAAAACAAAGTATACGCGTTGACGAGCGACAAAGTATTGATTGCGTCGCTGCCGCAATAATCGTCTCTGACATTCAGAGTTTGGACGCAGTGACACATCATCACACACCCCGCGATTCGACGGGCAACATGTGTGATGATGCGTCAGGATGAACGCGGAAAAAGAAGTTCGCAGAAAATGAAATTGCCGCACCCAAAACGAGTGCGGCAATTTTTTGTGCAACTAACATCCCACGAATTCAAAGATTCTCGTGGTGATGCCATGCAAATCGTCCGGCTGGAGCTGCGCGAGTGGAACCCACTGCGGATTGCCTTCATCGGGATTGTCCGGTTCCTTGCCCGAAATCGTAAACGTGAGCGGCGTGGCGCGATACACAAAACTCAATGCGTGAACTGCCACATCGAGCGGATCGTGATAAAAAAAGGATTCACGAAAATAGAGAAACTCGCCGACCGCGACGGCGATGCCCGTCTCTTCCGCTACTTCGCGCCGCGCCGCGTCTTGCATCATTTCGCCGACATGCACGCCGCCGCCCGGCAAATACCATTTGCGCACATGCTGATTCATCACGAGCAAAACGTTGCCGTCGTGCTCGACCAACGCGTACGCGGCGGGCCGAAAAAATAATTTGTCGCTGGGCACGCGTTTTGTTTTGCCGAGCAGCGTTTCACATTCGACGGTGGCGGATGTAGGTTCAGGTAGCATGCGTGTGTTCTGTCTGAATGAAAAGGCGAGCGGGAGAGTTGCCAGCGGATATAGAAAGCGGATGCGCGGATTTGCATTTGCTTATCCGCTTTACTCGTCCGCTATCCATGTCTCACACCAACGCGTTCTCCACATCAATTCTGTTTTGTTCGACCAACGCGCGGAAATGTTCCATCGTCGCGGCGACGCCTTCGCCCAACGGGGTTTCTG
>JACQWQ010000116.1 GCA_016209205.1 Chloroflexota bacterium | reverse complement strand
AAGTATCCACCGGACTGGTATCTGAAGTTTGATCCAACCGGATGGGGCACTCAAATCTATAGTTATGACTTTAATGACCCAGCCCTCTTGGTCTACAAAGGTCCGCCGCTTGGGTCAAAAATAGAGATTGGGCTAACCGCACCAGAGCAATTTTTACCAGATGAAAGCCTTCGCGAATGGGTTCGTCGGACGGGGCGACTTGGAGAGGAAGATAAATTAATCCTTGAAGAGGAGCTCAAAGTGGACGGTTTGCCTGCCCTGCGACAACTCGTAGATTTTGAATACGGGGGAATCATAGAAGTTGTCTATGTGAAACGCACACAAGATGTAATCTTGATCGTCCAACACAACTATCGGGAAGACTTGCCCGTTCCCAGCGAGATCTTTGCGCTGTTCGTTCAGAATTTCAAAATCAACAAGTAGGATACCGATAAATCTACAACGGAGGATTACATGTCATCGAATCATGCCAAACTACTCGTTGCCATCGCCACGTTCACACTCGCCGCTTTGACTCTGCTCGGTCTCCAACTGACTTTTGCATCTCCAGTTGACACGACTGGCAAGACGGTCATGGTTGCACATCCTGTCACACCGGGGACAGCGATCCCCACACCCCCAAAACAGTACAGTCTACCTTTTAATCGGAATGAAAACGCGGTTATTACACTTGGTCCTGGCGAAGGGGACACACATATAGGTAAATCAAGCGAAGCAATTGATTTTTCGCCAAAGACTTTTGGTTGGACACAGATTCTTGCCGTCAAGCCGGGGCACGTTTATATCAATAACTTCTTTGCCAATTGGGGCAACCTGGTTGTTGTCCAGAGTGACGTTGCGCCTTATGCGGATGCGTTTTATGCGTATTATGCGCATCTTGACAATCCCCAACCTGCTTTTCCAACTGGTACTCCAGTTGCCGACCGCCAACTTATTGGCACAGTCGGATGCACGGGTAATTGCACTGGCACTCACATTCACACCGAGCTGCGCGATTTGATGTCGGACCATGGCGCGAACACCGGGAACTCTACGAATCATCCGATCCGACGACTGAGAGGCATTGGTTGGTTTCCGTGGTATCCCGAGGCAGCCATGAACTCGGGATTTGTGCCCAAGAGCACGAGCCATCCCCTCGGGCGCTGCTACAACAATCCGATTCTGATCATGCGCTGGCCCGCTCCCTCCGAATTCGACCACACGGATTCCAATGGAACAAATCAGCTGGCGGGCTATTCATGGACATGGAGTAATCGCGCCAGAGATATCCCAGATGAACTTCGAGATGAAACGCCCGGCACTTATGGCGCCCAAAAATATATCACTGTCACAGGCACTGTGACGAAATGGTATTTTCACATTCGAGCGCTCGGTGTAAATAGCGGACCGGCAGCGGACAATGAAGTCGCGCATCAAGGACCGTATAAAATCGGGAGCGGTTGTCCTGCAAGTCCATCGCCCGAAGATTGGAATGATTTTCCGGGAATGGACGAGTAGCGTCGCAGAACAAGAGCGCGCGGCGCATTTGACATCCGCACCATTTCACATATACTCGCCTGCAAGCGTATGAAGCACCGCTTGGGCGTTTACTTTGCGTGGTTTTATTTTACCTTCGCCACATCGAAGGTCGAACTGCCACGCGTGCCCAGCGGAAGTTAAATCCAAATATAGGCACACCAACCCAGAGCGTGAGGTTTCGACCCACGCTCTTTTTTTATGTAGTAACGACTTGGTCGTTCTGGAGGATTGACCAATGGTCATCGTCATGAAACATCACGCGTCGGCGGAGGAAATCGGGCGTGTGGTGGCGCGCATTCAAGAATTGGGTTTCAAAGCACATCTTTCGTCCGGCGAAGAGCGCACCATCATCGGCATCATCGGCGACGAGCGCGGGCTGGAGCTTGACAACTTTTTGATGTTTGACGGCGTGGAACGCGCAATGCGCGTCTTGCACCCGTTCAAACTCGCCAGTCGCGATTTTCATCCCGAAGATACCGTCATTCGCATCAACGGCATCGTGGTCGGTAGCAAGTCCATTCCGATTATTGCCGGACCGTGCTCTATCGAATCGCGCGCACAGTTGATGGAGTCGGCGCACGCGGTCAAGGAAGCGGGCGCGAAAATGCTGCGCGGCGGCGCGTTCAAACCGCGCACGTCGCCGTACTCGTTTCAAGGCATGGGGCTCAAGGGGCTGGAACTTTTGCGCGAGGCGCGCGAGGTGTACGGTTTGCCCACTGTCACCGAAGTCATGTCACCCGGCGACGTCCCGCTTGTCGAACAGTACGCGGACGTTTTGCAAGTCGGCGCGCGCAACATGCAGAATTTCGCGCTGTTGAATGCGGTGGGCGAAACGCAAGCGCCCGTACTGCTCAAACGCGGCATGATGTCCACGATAGAAGAACTCGTCATGGCCGCGGAATATATCTTGTCCAAAGGCAACCCACGTGTCATGTTGTGCGAACGCGGCATCCGCACGTACGAGACCATGACGCGCAATACGTTCGACGTGAACGCGATTCCCGTTTTGAAATCCTTGACGCACCTGCCGGTCATCGCCGACCCATCACACGGCACGGGAAAATGGGAACTTGTGACGCCGATTGCGCGCAGCGCGGTCGCAGCGGGCGCGGACGGGCTCATCATCGAAGTGCATCCAAATCCCGCCCAAGCACTGAGCGACGGCGCACAATCGCTCAAACCGGAAAAATTCGCCGAGTTGGTCATTCAGGTGCGCAAGATTGCCGAAGCGCTGGGGCGCACGATATAAAAAACCATTGAATGAAATTCAACGTCTGAACAAAGGCGGTGCGAAAGAACAAAGCGGCTGCGTTGTTTTTTTGAAATGCTTTTTTCAGCCATCGAATTGGATTCGATGGGGCGCATCATTACAAGGAGCAGTCATCTATGGTCATCATTATGAAACACAATGCCAGCGCGCAAGAGATCGCGCAAGCGATGAAACGGGTACAAGAGCTCGGATTCAAAGCGCATCCGATCATCGGCGAAGAGCGCACCATCATCGGCGTCGTCGGCGATGAACGCCCCATCGAGCCGGACGCGTTCGATACGCTCGACGGTGTGGAACGCACGGTGCGCGTGCTGCGCCCCTTCAAACTCGCGAGCCGTGAATTTCATCCCGAAGGTTCGGTGGTGCGCGTCAACGGCACGACCATCGGCACGCAGCAAGTGGTGATTATGGCGGGTCCCTGTTCCATCGAATCACGCGAACAGTTAATGGAAGCGGCGCACGCGGTCAAGGAAGCGGGCGCGTCCATTTTGCGCGCGGGCGCGTTCAAACCGCGCACGTCGCCGTATTCCTTTCAAGGCATGGGGCTAAAGGGTTTGGAATTGCTGCGCGAAGTGCACGAGCAATATCATCTGCCGACGATCACCGAAGTGATTGCGCCGCAAGACGTCGCCCTCGTCGCGCAGTACGCGGATGTGCTGCAAGTCGGCGCGCGCAACATGCAAAATTTCGCGCTGCTGCACGCGGTGGGGCAAATCCAAAAACCCGTATTGCTCAAACGCGGCATGATGTCTACGATTGAAGAATTGCTGATGGCGGCGGAATATATCTTGTCGAACGGCAACGCGCGCGTCATGTTGTGCGAACGCGGCATTCGCACCTACGAAACCGCGACACGCAACACCTTCGACATTAACGCGATTCCGGTTTTGAAATCCCTCACGCATTTGCCCGTCGTTGCCGACCCATCACACGGCACGGGGAAGTGGGAACTCGTGACGCCGGTGGCGCGCGGCGCGGTCGCAGCAGGCGCGGACGGGCTAATCATCGAAGTGCATCCGAATCCCGCACAAGCACTGAGCGACGGCGCGCAATCGCTCAAGCCGGAAAAATTCGCGCAGTTGGTGCAAGATGTGAAACGCGTGGCGGAAGCGGTGGGACGCTCTGCGTAAACAGGTAGACAGGGAAATAGGTATGCCCAATGCCCTACTTGCTTATCTGTCTACTTGTTTACTCGCCACCTATTTACTTGCCTACTTGTTTACTCCCTCCCTGTCTACCTGTATACTTGTTTCCATGTCTACCCTGCCTTCTTCTATCGCCATCGTCGGTCTCGGTTTGATGGGCGGCTCGCTGGCGCTTGCGTTAAAAGAAAAAAATGCCCCGCCCAAAATCATCGGTATCACGCGGACGCGCGCCACGCTCGACGCGGCATTGGAACGCGGCGCGATTGACGTTGCGAGCGACCAACTCGACGCGGCGCGCGACGCAGAGCTCGTCGTCCTCGCCGCGCCCGTGCGCACGATTCTGAAACAAATTCCGCAGCTCGCGACGATAGCGCGTGACGGCGCGCTCGTCATTGACATGGGCTCTACGAAACGCGCAATTGTGGATGCGATGAATCGTCTGCCCGAACGCTTGAGCGCCGTGGGCGGGCACCCAATGTGCGGCAAAGAAGTTGCGGGTTTTGAGCACGCGGAAGCAAATTTGTATCAAAACAAAATTTTTGTACTGGCAAAAACGGAACGGACGACGCCCGCCGCGCTGGACATGGCACGCGCGCTCGCGCGAACCATCGGCTCGCGCATCGTCGAACTCGACGCGGCGCGGCATGACGAAATCGTTGCGTCCGTTTCACATTTACCGTACATCGTCGCCGCGAATCTGGTCAACACCGTCAGCGCGTTCGCCCAAGAAGACGCGCAAGTGTGGAACATTGCCGCGAGCGGTTTCCGCGACACTTCGCGTCTCGCCGCGAGCGACGTGCAAATGATGTTGGATATTTTATTGACCAACGGCGAAAATGTTGCAGCCCTGATGCGGCAGTATGCGCGGCTTTTCGGTGCGTTGGCGGATGCGGTGTACGACGCGGATGAAAAAACCCTGCGCGAACTATTAGGGCGCGCCGCGTCAAAACGACAAGAGTGGCAGAAATTGTCATGACCGAATTTTCCATTTCGCCTACCCAAAATGCGCTGCGCGGGACAATCCGCGTCCCTGCCGACAAATCCATCACGCACCGCGCGTTGATGCTCACACCGCTGGTGCACGGCGAATCGCAAATCGAAAATTATTTGGACAGCGAAACCACGCGCGCGACGTTGAACTGTTTGCGCGCAATGGGCGCGGACATTCAAGAAATTGACGCGCATACACTGCGCGTGAACGGGCGCGGCTTGCATTCGCTCCAAGAACCGCGCGACGTGTTGGATTGTCTCGGCAGCGGCACGACGATGCGTTTGCTGTCGGGAATTTGCGCGGGGCAACATTTTCTTTCCGTGCTCGACGGCACGCCCGCATTGAAACGTCGTCCAATGGGGCGCATTATCGAGCCGCTCAAACAGATGGGTGCGACGATTTTGGCGCGCGACAATGACCGCTTTGCGCCGCTCGTCTTGCGCGGCGGCAATTTACGCGGCATCGAATACGCGCAGCCCGTCGCGAGCGCGCAAGTAAAATCCGCGATTCTTTTCGCCGGACTCTTTGCCGACACGCCGACGACGATTCACGAACCCGCGCCGTCGCGCGACCACAGCGAACGGATGCTGCGCGCGCTCGGCGTTGACGTTTCATCCTTCACGTTGTTCGGGCCAAGCCGTTTGACGGAGCATTCCATTCGGATCACGCCGCCCGCGTCGCTCCGACTTCCAACTTCCAATTTCCAACTTCCAAATGATTTCTCCTCCGCAGCGTTTTTCGTCGTCGCCGCGCTGCTGGTGAAAAATTCGCAGCTCGTTTTGGAAAACGTCGGTCTGAATCCGGGACGTACGGGGCTGCTCGACGCGTTGACGCGTATGGGCGCGGAATTTGTCATCGAAAATCAACGTGAGGAAAACGGCGAACCGCTAGGCGACCTCGTCGTTTCAACCGCCGACTTGCGAGCGACGCATGTGAGCGGCGCAGAAATTCCGCGCATGATTGACGAGTTCCCCATTTTTGCACTGGCGGCAACGCAGGCGCACGGTGAAACGTGCGTGCGCGACGCGCAAGAATTACGCGTCAAAGAAAGCGACCGCGTGGCTAGCGTTGCACAGGAATTGCGCAAGCTGGGCGCGCAAATCGAGGAACACGAAGACGGGTTCACGATTCTCGGTCCGACGCGCCTACACGGCGCGCGTGTCAACGCGCACAACGACCACCGCCTCGCCATGTCACTCGCCATTGCCGCGTTGATTGCCGAGGGCGAAACGATTGTCGAAGGGTGGGAAAGCGTCGCGGATTCGTTTCCAAATTTCCCAAGTCTCATGTTGCAGGTCGCAGGGCCCAAGTCGCAAGAACCAAGTCACAGAGCCTGCCCTGAGCTTGTCGAAGGGGCGCAAGGCGCAAGTAACCTGGGATCTGCAACCTGCAACCTGCAACCTGCAACTTGGAACCTGTAACCTGTGACCTGTGACCTGTGACCTGTGACCTGTGTAGGCATCATCGCCAATCCGCAGTCGGGCAAAGATATTCGCCGCCTCGTCGCGCACGCGTCCGTTTTTGACAATCAAGCAAAGGTCAACATCGTACGCCGCGTGCTCGTCGGACTGGACGCGGTGGGCGTGGAACGCGCGCTTATCATGCCCGATTATTTTGGCATCGGCACACGCGCGCTGCACAATCTAAAAATCAACCTGCGCGCCGAGCTGCTCGACATGCCGCTCGAAAACACACTGGACGATTCGACGAATGCGGCGCGTTTGATGCGTGAACAAGATGTCCGCGTCATCATCACACTCGGCGGTGACGGCACGAACCGCGCGGTCGCGAAAGAATGCGGTGATGTTCCGCTCGTCGCGATTTCGACGGGCACGAACAATGTGTTTCCACAATTCATCGAAGGCACCGTCGCAGGCATGGCAGCGGGACTCGTCGCGCGCGGTGTGGTGGATGAAAACGTGATTCATGCCAGCACGCGCCTCGATATTTTGCGCGAAAATGAAATTGCCGACGTTGCGTTGATTGACGCGGTGGTGTACGATGCGCCCGCCACCGGCACGCGCGCGATTTGGGAAGCGCGCGGTATTCGCCAAATCGTGCTCACGCGCGTTGAACCCGACCGCATTGGTTTGTCCGCGATTGGCAGCGCGCTGGGCGTCGCGTTGAACGCGCACGAAGGGTTGTATCTCGAAACCGGCGAAGGCGGCGAAAGCGTGAGCGCGCCGATTGCACCCGGCTTGATTCAACACATTTCTCTTCGCGTCCATTCCAAAATCCGCATCGGCGATTCCATTCCTGTTGCGCACGCGCCGACGGCAATCGCATTGGACGGCGAACGCACCCTCATTACACGCGCCGCGCACGAATATCACATCCGTTTAAGCGACGCGGGACCGCGCGTGATTGACGTGCGCGCCGCGATGGCCCAAGCCGCCGCCAAAGGTTTTTTCATTCAGCATTGACCATTGTGCATTCAGCATTGTGCATTCATGAAATATCTTTACTTGCTCGGTTACCCGCTCGGACATTCCATTTCGCCTGCGATGCAAAATGCCGCGCTGCGTGAAAGAAAAATCCGCGCGACGCGTTACGTTAAAAATCCAATGCCGCCGGAAAAAATGCGCGAAATGATTTTGGCGCTGCGCGCGCCGCATTGTCTCGGCGCGAATGTGACGGTGCCGCACAAGCAGGCGATCATGCCGCACCTGGACGAATTGACCGACCTCGCGCGCGAAATCGGCGCGGTGAACACAATTTTGAAACGCGCGGATGCCAACGGCATCGCGAAGCTGGTCGGCGACAATACGGACGCGTACGGTTTTTTGCAGGCGTTACGCGTGCGCAAAATTCGTCCACAAAATGCGTGTGTGGCCATCATCGGCGCGGGCGGCGCGGCGGCGGCGGCGGCGTACGCGTTGGCGCAAGAAGGCGCGCGCGAAATTATTTTATTGAATCGCACGCTCGCGCGTAGCGTCGAACTCGCGGATCGTTTGAATCGGCGTTTCCCTGCATTGGCATTGGCGATCAATGATTGGGACGCGTTGGAGCGAATGCATCTCATCATCAATGCGACGAGTGTCGGCATGGCACCCAAACCCGATGAATCGCCGCTGCCCGCGAAATATACGATTCCGCGCAGCGCGGTCGTGTTCGACCTTGTGTATAATCCACCTGCGACGAAATTTTTGCGCGAGGCGCAAGCGCGCGGGGCACGCGTGATTGGCGGATTGGAAATGTTGGTGTATCAAGGCGCGCGCGCGTTTGAATTGTGGACCGGGCAGCGCGCGCCCGTGCGCGTGATGCGCGATGCGGCGAGCAAAGTGTTACAGGACATGCAAACGCTTTTCGCGAGAGAGCTTGCCCCGAGCCAAGTGAAGAGGTGAACGATGAGCGAACCATTGGTCGAAACGTGGCAGATTCACAACCGCATTCACCTCTATGAACTTGACGCGCTCGCGCCCAAAGCGCTCGCAGGCGTTTCACTTTCTAAAGGGCGAAGTGTGGCTCAAGTTTTCGCGCACATCCACAACGTGCGTCTCGATTGGCTGCAAGCCGCCGCGCCGGAACGGATGACGGGTTTGAGCAAAATTGATAAAGAAAACGCCGCAGATAAAACCTTGTTGAAGAAATCGCTCAGCGCATCGGGCGACGCGATTGCCGCGCTGATTGAAGCGAGCATTGCGCGTGGCGGCCAAGTGAAGGGATTCAAACCGCACGTCATCGCGTTCGTCGGTTATTTGATTTCACACGAGTCGTATCATCGCGGCGAAGTCGGCATCATCCTCGCGCAATCGGGCAATCCGCTGGATAAAAAAATCGCGTATGGGATGTGGGAATTGGTTGATGGAATGAAAGGTTTATAGAGAATTAGCGTATCGCGTATGGCGTATCGCAAAACAACAGGGTCGAGCGATGCGCGATTGGCGATACGCGATACGCGATACGCGATGTTACGTTTTCTAACTTCCGGCGAATCACACGGACCCTCGCTGTTCTGTATTGTCGAAGGACTGCCCGCGGGTTTGCCCATTTCGCTTGACGAAATGAACGCGGATTTGCGCCGCCGCCAAACGGGGTACGGTTCCGGTGGGCGCATGAAAATCGAACAAGACCGCGTGCAAATTACCGGCGGCGTCGTGAACGGCAAAACGATTGGCGCGCCCGTCGGCCTGTTGGTCGAGAATCTCGACTATAAAAATTGGCAAAACAAAGTAACGCCTCCACAAACGATTCCGCGTCCCGGGCACGCCGACCTCGCGGGCGCGACGAAATATGATTTGGACGATTTGCGCATGGTGGG
This sequence comes from Chloroflexota bacterium, assembly GCA_016209205.1. Lineage (GTDB taxonomy): Bacteria > Chloroflexota > Anaerolineae > UBA4142 > SHND01 > SHND01. The sequence goes on along the minus strand of JACQWQ010000116.1, from coordinate 5,613 downwards.
TGAACGCGCGAGCGCGCGCGAAACGGCAATGCGCGTTGCGGCGGGTTCGCTCGCGCGGCAATTGCTCGCACAATTCAACATCGTCGTCGGCAGTTACGTGACCGAAATCGGCGGCGAAATTGCCGATTTGCCCGATATTCCGTACGCGGAACGTTTTGCCCGCGCGGAGGCGAGTGACGTGCGCGTGTACGACGAAGGGAGCGCGGAACGGATTCGCCAGCGCATTTTTGAAATCATGCAAGCGAAACAAACGGGGGGGGGGGTGATTGAAACCGTCGCATTGAATCTGCCCGTCGGTTTGGGTTCGCACGTGCATTGGGACCGCAAATTGGATGGGCGTTTGGCGCAAGCGGTCATGTCCATTCATTCCGTCAAGGGCGTCGAGATCGGCAACGCGTTCGCGAACGCGCGCAAGCTGGGGACGGAAGCGCAAGATGAGATTTTTATCGAGCACCTCACCCCCGACCCCTCTCCTACGAAGAGAGGGGAGATTGGGGGAACGAATGAATTCGTTGAAGAGAGGGGAGATTGGGGGAACGAATGAATTCGTTCCTATGCCCGCGACCTCTCCTACGAAGAGAGGGGAGATTGGGGGAACGAATGAATTCGTTCCTCCGCCCGCGACCTCACCTATGGGGAGGGGGGAGAGAGTTTATCGGGAGACGAATCGCGCGGGCGGGCTGGAAGGTGGGATCACGAATGGCGAGCCGCTGGTGATTCGTGCGGCGTTGAAACCGATTGCGACGACGCTCACGCCGACGCGTTCGATTGACGTGACGACGCGCGAACCCGCGCAAATGGTTTATCAACGCTCGGACTTGGTACACATCCCGCGCGCGTGCGTCATCACCGAAGCGATGGTGTGTCTCGTGCTCGCGAACGCGATGTTGGAAAAATTCGGCGGCGATAGTTTGCGCGAAATGAAGGCGCATTACGACGCATGGAATCCACAGTTACCAACTCACCTTGCGCAGTAACTCACCTTACGCAGGATTGTCATTCTGAGCCGTTCCTTCGATTCCTCAGGCCAAGTTCTCTGGCTGGCGAAATAGAGATTCTTGCTTCGGCGGAGTTTACCCTGAGGAACGAAGGGCTCAGCACCGCAAAAAACGCTCCTGCTCAGAAACTTCCGACGCACCGATTGAGTCGTCGGACGGAAAACACGAATCTACGCGAATCCAAACTAATCCCTCAATTCCCTCAATACTTCGGGACAAGCCTTCGGGACAGGTTCTACGCGAAAATCTTTCGGGACAGGTTCTACGCGAAAATCTTTTTTAGATTCGTGGCGCGGAGTTCGCGCCAATTCGCGTAGATTCGCGTTGACAAAGTTTCTGTTCCCTCAATTCTTCGGGACAAGCATCAAACATCACGCCCGCGCGTGATGGGCATCTCGCAATGACAGTGGGTAACATGAGTTACCAAATCAAGTTTGACCGCGAATCTGCGCTAAAAGGGTTCTTTTTATTCGCGTAGATTCGCGTAGAACCCCGAAGGATTGAGGGATTCGCGGTTTCTTTCCCATGGATCATCGCAACATTGTTATCACCGGTTTTATGGGCACGGGCAAAACGTCCGTCGGGCGCACGCTCGCGCAGCAGCTCGACCGCGTGTTTGTGGATATGGATACGTGGCTCGAAGAACGCGAGGGGCTGCGCATCGTGGAAATTTTCGCGCAAAAGGGCGAATCCTGTTTCCGCGAACACGAAAGCGATTTGTGCCGCGAACTCGCGGCGGGCAAGAATTTGGTAATTGCGACGGGCGGCGGCGCGCTGGTGAGCGCAGAAAATCGCAAAGCGTTCGCCAATGCGCATGTGATTTGTCTCGACGCGAGCGTAGACGAAATTCTGCGGCGGCTCGACGACAATGACGAACGTCCACTGTTACAGGGCGACAAGCGCGCGACTGTTGAAACATTATTGAACGCGCGTCGCGATGCGTACGCCCAAATCGCGCTGCACATCCAAACCGACGGGCAAACACCCGAAGAGATTGCGCGCACGATTCTTGCGCGTCTAGGCCCGCGCGAAATTCGCGTCAAAATCCCCGGCGGCGAATATCCGATTCAGCTCGGGCGCGATGTGCTTGGTCAGATTGGCATCTATTTGAAACCGTTCGCGTTAGCGCAGACGTGCGCGGTGGTGACGAACCCCACCGTGCGCGCATTGTATGGGCAGCGCGTTGTGGATGCGCTTGAACGCGATGGGTTTGAGCCAGTCGTCATCGAGATTCCTGACGGCGAGCAGTACAAAAATCTCGACACGGTGCGCGGTCTGTATGACCAATTCATCGCCGCGAAACTCGAACGCCGTTCTGCGATTCTCGCGTTAGGGGGGGGGGTAATCGGCGACACGGTGGGCTTTGCGGCGGCGACGTTCTTGCGCGGCGTGCCATTCGTCCAAATTCCGACGACGCTGCTCGCGATGGTGGATTCGAGCATCGGCGCAAAAGTCGCGGTGGACCATCCCGCCGGAAAAAATCTGATCGGCGCGTTCAAATTCCCGCTATGTGTAATCGCCGACCAGAGTACACTCGACACGCTGCCGGTGGCAGAATATCGCGCGGGGATGGCAGAAGTGATTAAACATGGGGTGATTGGAGATGGCGTGTTGTTTGATGAATTGAGGGAGATGGGAATGGAGAAGGCAGAGAGGGCAGAGAAGGCGGAGAGGGCAGAGAGGGCGGAGAGGGCGGAGAGGGCGGAGAGGGCAGAGAGGGCGGAGAGGGCGGAGAGGGCAGAGAGGGCGGAGAGGGCGGAGAGGGCGGAGAAGGCAGAGAGGGCGGAGAGGGCGGAGAGGGCGCAGAAGGAAATGGGGGAAATGAGGGTGGAGATGGTTGAGCGCGCGATTCGGGTGAAAGTGGATATTGTGGAGCGTGACCCGTTCGAGGAAAATATCCGCGCGCATTTGAATTTGGGGCACACGTTCGGGCAAGCGATTGAAGCCTTGGCAAATTTTCAAATGCGGCACGGTTACGCGGTGGGGATGGGCATGGCGTGTGTCGCGCGTCTCGCCGCGAATTTGAATTGGTGTCACCCGCAGACGCGCGACGAAATCATTGCGCTGTTGGAAAAATACGAGCTGCCCACGCGCGTGCCGCGACAATTTTCGCCCGAACAAATTATTGCCGCGATGGGCACGGACAAAAAAGTGAAAAACAAGCGCGTGCGCTTTGTACTGCCGTATGAAATCGGGCGCGTGGACATTGCCGAGAACGTGGCGGAGGAAGAGATTGTGCGCGCGATTCAAGAGTCGTATTGAATTTTAGAATTTAGAATTTCGATTTTCGATTTTTGCGTCAAAGAACGGCGCAAATCGAAAATCGAAAATCGGCAATCGAAAATGAATATACTCGTTCTTCACGGTCCCAATCTCAACCTGCTCGGCTTGCGCGAGCCGGAAGTGTACGGCAAGGAAACGCTCGAAGACATCAATAACATGCTGCGCGCGCTTGCGCGGGACAATGGTGTGGAACTGCGCATCGTGCAGTCGAACCACGAGGGCGCGTTGATTGATGCACTGCACGAGGCGCGGACGTGGGCGCACGGCGTGTTAATCAATCCCGGCGCGTTCACGCATTATTCCTACGCGCTGCGCGACGCAATTGCGGCAATCGAAAAACCGTGTCTCGAAGTGCATTTGTCGAACGTGCACAAGCGCGAAGAGTTTCGTCACAAATCGGTGCTCGCCGCTGTGTGCGTCGGACAAATCGTCGGGTTGGGTTGGCGGAGTTATACGCTGGGGCTGACGGGGTTGATACAGATTTTGCAGTCAAGCGCGCTGCCGGTGTAAGGATAGTTGCCAGGCAGCTTGAGGTGATGGAATTGTGGATAGAGGATGTGAATTAGGGCTGTCATAATCAAGGAAGAAATTCCAATCAAAAAGAATACGGATGGAGTCATTCTTGTGGGAGGGACGCGCGTCGGCGAGTTGATTCATGGACGACGACAGGTCCGCCATTCCGTCGTCCGGTTGAATCGAGGTGCGTTCGCGATAATAACCTTGCGCGAGGCAGCGACTGACGAACGACAATTCTTGAAGCGGTTCGACGATGCGACGCGCCCCGTACAAATGGAATTTTACTTTTGAAAAGGGGTGAAACTTTGATGATTGCCCACAGCTTGTTAAAGCGCAGTTGGACTGCGCGTCGCCCTACGGCAGTATGCAATGCGCTTGCATTGCCACTGCCTCTTAACACTTGAGGTAATCACCAGATTTTCTTGACACTTTACATCCTTTTTCAGTAAAATTCTATTTTGCGGAGCGCGCACAGATTCAAATACGTTTTCGCTACGGACCGCTATTTGATTCGGGCAGCATAACTGCCTACAATGGTCAATGGTTCGTATGTAAAGCGTGTACCAAAAACCTATTTTGAACCGGAAAGCATTTTGGCCGCATGAACACAGCTATCGAGACCAACCATTTGGGCAAACGGTACGGCGATGTAAACGCGGTGGACGATTTGTCTTTGCGCGTGGCGCGCGGCGAAATCTATGCGTTTCTCGGGCTCAACGGCGCGGGCAAGACGACGACCATTCGCATGTTGCTCGGCATGGTGAAACCGACCTCTGGCGAAGCGCGCGTGCTGGGCGCACCCATTCGCTTTGGCGTCAAGAAACCGTGGCACGCGGTCGGATATTTGGTCGAGATACCGAACGCGTATCCCGAACTCACCGTGCGCGAAAATTTGGACGTGATCCGTCGCCTGCGGCCCGGCACCGCGCCGGAAGCGGTAACGCGCGTCATCGAGCAATTGAACCTCGGCGCGTATGCCGACCGGCGCGCGGGCACATTGTCGCAAGGCAACGCGCAGCGCTTGGGACTTGGCCAAGCATTGCTGCACAATCCCGAGCTGCTTTTGCTCGACGAACCCGCGAATGGATTAGACCCCGCGGGCATTGTCGAAATCCGAAATTTGCTCCGCGCGCTCGCGCAAGAACAAGGCGTCACGGTGTTCATGTCGAGCCACATCTTGGGCGAAGTCGCGCGGCTGGCGCAGCGCATCGGCATCATTCATCAAGGACGTTTGCTTCAGGAAATGGACGTGAACGAATTGGAACGCAACCGCCAGCAGCGCGTTGTCGTCAACACGCGCGACAACCACGCGGCATGTGCGGTGCTGCAAAATGCAGGTTTCCACGCGAGCAATACCGTAAATCACAGCATTGAAATTAGAGACGCGGCAGCCATCGAATGTCCCGATGAAATTGCGACGCGTCTCGTCAATGCGGGACATGCCCCGACGATGCTTCAGGTCGAACAAGAAGACCTCGAACATTATTTTTTGCGACTCGTCGGCATGGACGGCGGGAGCGCACAATGAATAATCCACACAGATGTCATTTCGAGATGGTCAGCCCGCGTGGGCTGTATGAGCTGAGGACTGTCATATCTCACTCCGTTCGATATGACAAGTCCTGTGCAGCCGTTCCCTCAATTCTTCGGGACATGCTTTGCGAGAAATCTCGATTGGAAAACCAAGATTTCTGTATTGGGCAACAACATCCTAGACACCGCACCGCTCGCCGCAGAGGGACACATCCACCGCCGAGGACAGCTGGATTTGGTAATCCATCAAGAGCGTAGCGTGTCTACAATGTGATTGACTAAT
>JACQWQ010000115.1 GCA_016209205.1 Chloroflexota bacterium | reverse complement strand
CGGTTGCCGGGATTTGATCCACCACCGAATCGGGTTTTTCAAAACTGGCGCGGTGTACGATGCTGAAATTGCCGTCCCACTCGATTCCGAATTCGTCCGCAAATCTTTTGATGCTTTGCGCTGCCTCGTCGCGTAACAAGCAGCGCAGTTCGGGGAACGCGGCAATCACTCCTACTCCAAAAGCGACTGCTGCACCGGGCGAAAGCAGTGCTCCGGCAGCGGGTTTTTGGTCAAGTACAAATCCGGCTTGCGTGGCATCGGTCACTAAACGATTCGCGCGGCGCGGGTTCAAACCGCTCTCGGTGAGAATGCGGAGCGCGGACGCTTCGTCGAGACCAATCAAATTCGGAACGGCGATTTGCGCGAGCTGCCAAAGTGTGATTTGAACGACGCTCCCCTTTAGCGCCGTCGCACCTGCCGCGAGTGATTGCGCCGCAACGCGTCCGACATCTGCTTGATTGGAGGTGTTTTGCGACAGAGTTTGTGGATCGAGCACCAGTCCGACGGATTCGAGCGCTGCCTTTGCTTCGGGCTGCGATAGACCGAGCAAACTCGGAACGGTGACGCGCGGGACATTCCAGAGAACAATCTCAACCGTGCTGCCGGGCAAGACGCGCGTGTCTGGCGCAGGCGTTTGTTCGGCAACGCGACCGTCGTCGCCCAAAACATCGGTCGTGCGTTCGTTGACCTGCGGGTTGAGCGCCAGACCGAGTTGTTGCAAGAGCGCCTCGGCTTGCGCGCGCGTTTGTCCTACAAGATTCGGTACCGTAACACGGACAAGCGTAGCCACCGTGAGCGCAACCAGCGTGCCTTCCGCAACCTGTTCGTTTGCGACGGGCTGCTGCGCGAGTACGGTACCGGGCGGAACGTCGGGGGTTTCCACTTCGGTCGGTGGTTCGGCGAGTCCGAGCAGGTTGCTCTTGAGCAGCTCGCGCGCCAGTTCGTACGTTTTGCCGACGAGGTCGGGAACGAAGGTCAGGATCGCGGTTGCCAGTGTGACGCGCACGTGCGCGGCTTGCGCGGTTTGTGTTCCCGCCGCGGGTTCTTGGGCAATGATGGTTTCGGCAGGTTGATGACTGGGCTGATGTTCCGGTTCTGCCGTCATCGTCAGTCCAAGCGCTTGTATCGCTTGGGTCGCTTGCGCGAGCGTCATGCCGACAAGATTCGGCGTCACGACGGGCAGCGGCGACGCGACGACAATGTCCACCGTACTCTCGCGCGGCACACGTTCGCCGGATGATGGATTTTGTTTGAACACGGTTCCAGCAGTGGCGCTGTTTGGCTCGGAGGTAATTCCGCCAAGGCGCAGTCCCGCGCCCGACAAATTTTGTTTTGCCGCTTCGGGGAGCAAGCCCGTAAGGTCGGGCACGAGAACGGTCGGCGTCGCGCTCAGCGTCACTTGAACGCTCGTTCCGACGTTGACGCGCACTCCGGCAGCCGGGGCTTGAGCAATCACAACGCCCGGTGCAACATCACTGCGTTCTTGTGTCAAGCGCACAGGATTGATCTGCAAATGCGCGCGCGATACCGCCGCGTCGGCAACATCAATCGTCAGTCCGCCAACATCGGGAATGACAACTGTGCGCGGGATCGCGACGACGATGGCGACTTGAGAGTTGCGGGGCGCGCGTGCGTTCGCGGCGGGCGTTTGCGACACGATGGTACCGGCAGGCGCGTCGCTCTCGATGGTGGAAGGTGCCACCGCGCTCAACTGCAAACTCGCTGCGGCAAGCGCGGTTCCTGCCGCTTCAGGTGTCAAGCCAGTAAGGTCGGGCACGCCGACGGTGATGGGTTTCGCAAGCGTTACGTTTACGGCAATGCCTTCCGCGACCGTTGTCCCCGCGCTTGGTGTTTGTGCCAGCACCGTGCCCGCGGCGTTTTCACTCTCGATACTGTCAATTGCGCCGACCGCAAGTTTTGCCTGATCCAAATTTTGGCGCGCTTGCGTTTCATTCAATCCGGCGAGGTCGGGCACGACGATGTTGGGCGTGGGTCCGATGGTGAACTCGAGTTGACGTTCCAGCACACGCGGCAAAGTTTTGTCAATCGGCGCGTGGATTTTGTAATTGATGAGATAACCCGAGTCGGGCACGCCTGTCGCATCGCCGCCAAAAATGCCAAACTCGCGCAGCGTGCCCGCACCCTGATCGGGACCGAATGCCACGCGCAGAGAAATGGTGCGCGTCGCGGGATTGTACGAAATGTCGCGTACCGGGTCGAGCCGCTTGCGATATATTTCGCGGACGAGGCGCGTCGTTTGCGCGTCCGCGTTTGGTGCGTTCGTGTCCCACGCCGCGTCGCCTTCGCCGACCGCCCAATACAAAATTCCGCGCAGCGGCGTTTGCGGAGATGCACGCTCTTGCATCAGCAAGCCCGCCAGCAAATCGAGCGCGCGCGTCACGATGAGGTTGCTCTGCCACGCGCGTTCAAAAATGATTTGATCGCCATCAAGCAGCCGCTCGCGAAATCGTCCCCGCAAAATTACGTTCGTGTCGCTCATGCCTCGCGTTGCCCATGTCATTACATTAGATAATTACTGTCATTTCGAACGGAACATAGTGGAGTGTCCGATAGAGTTCGTCGGCGAAATCTCGCTTCATTCCACGCATAGAGATTTCGCTGACGAACTGCGTCGGAGCATCCGCTGCTCAGGAACTTCCAACTGTCATTCTGAAGGGACTGAAGAATCTCTATGCCAAACCAGAGATGCTTCGTCTCTCAGCATGACAGTTTCTGCAGGTCACGCAGCCCGCGTGGGCTGGACATCTCGAAATGACAAATCCTGCCCAACACCGCTAAACTGTTGCTCCCAGCTTGAATTCGACCGTCCGCTGCAAGGTGTCGCTTTCTTTTTTGTCAATCGGCGCGTGGATTTTGTAATTGACGAGATAACCCGAGTCAGGCGCGGCGGTCACGTCGCCGCCAAAGATGCCAAACTCGCGCAAGGTGCCGACGGCTTCGCCCGCGCCAAACGTGATACTCAACGTCAAGGTGTGCGTTGTCGCGTCGTACGAAGCTGCGTTGGCGAGGTCGAGCGGCTTGCGAAAGATTTCGCGGACGAGATGCGTTACGCGCGCGTCGGGCGTGGGCAAATCGGCATCCCACGCCGCGTCGCCCGCGCCGACCGCGCAGTACAAGCCGCCGTCAAGCTCGGGCTGATTCGCCAGCAAGCGCGCCAAGAGATCGAGCGCGCGATACGTGACCAGATTGTTTTGCCAATCTGTTGCGCGGACAGTTCCATCCGCCGCGCGCAGCTCGTCGCGAAAACGCCCGTGCAACCACGTCGTCACGTCAACCTCCAACGTTGAATCCGCCGCCACTGCCAAACGCCATTTTGAACCCTTGTGACACGCCCGCATTCGCTTGATTGGAACTTTGTAAAATTGTTTTCTGATAACCGGCAGCACGACTCTTGTCCAAACCTTGATTCGTGAAATTACTGATCTCGGTCTTGACCGCTTGATTGGTCTTTTGTCCAACCTGACTTGCCACTGCCTGCGCAATGGATTGCCCCGCAGCGCCCGCCTTGCCCAAATCGTCGTCCGAGACCACATCGGTAAAGAGCTGTTTCACCAACTTGCCTTGCGATTCGGCGGCAACGTCGCTGTAAATATCTCCGATGCCCTCTTTGACAAAGTTCACATTCAGGTCTTTTTGTTCCCCGTTCCATGCCGCGCCAAATTTGCTGCCGACGCGCGAACTCACATCAATTTCTTTCACCGTATCCACAATTTTCGTCTTGACCCAATCGCGCACCCACTGCCGGTACGAAACCTGCACGGTGCCGATGCCGCGTACGACCGTGCCCGCGCCTTCTTTGGCGTAACAACTGACCGTCGCGGTCTTGCTCGGCGGAATCGGAAGGATTGTGCCAAGATTGCGCTCGACATCCACGAACGTCGAGGACGGACTGTATTTGGAAATCACGCTCATCTCTGCGGGTTCAAATTTCATCGCGCTGTAGAAAACACTCTTGTCACCCCGCGTCGCCAGCGATACTTTGCTCGCCACGTTCGTCAGCACCGGGAGTTCATTTTCTTCCGGCGGACGCGCCGCTTCGACGCCCAGCAAATTGGTCGTCGCTCTGCCGTCCGCGTTGGTTACGGCGCTGGAGGGACTGACGACGCCATAATCGGTGGAAAATTCAACGCGCGTGCCCGCAACCGGACCGAGATAATTTGTCACCGTCACCGTAATCGTGACGGTCGCGCCGAAATACGCGCTCTTGTCCGACGCGCGCATGTCCACATCCCAAAACAGGCGTCCGAGTTTTTGATTAATGTCGGTCAGCGCATTCTTGATGTCGTTGACGGCGGTTTCCATCGTTTCGACGCGCGGTTCGAGGTCGGCGGCAATGTCCACCACGTCCGCGAGCGTGAGGTTGAGCCGCCGCAAATCGGTGATGGTGTTTGCGGTGATGGATGCGGCATTCGCGGGGCGATCTATCGCGGCAAGGACGTACGTCGCGCGCGCGCCGGGCGCAAGGGGCCAGGGTGCGACTTTG
>JACQWQ010000114.1 GCA_016209205.1 Chloroflexota bacterium | reverse complement strand
GTTTTTAACACACGGAACGGGGCAGACGCAGAGGGCGGGCGAGGATAGAGTCATTCTTTCTTTGTGAGCTTTCTTTCCTTCTTTTGCCGTGTGGTTTTTAACACACGGAACGGGGCAGACGCAGAGGGCGGGCGAGGATAGAGTCATTCTTTCTTTGTGAGCTTTCTTTCCTTCTTTTGCCGTGTGGTTTTTAACACACGGAACGGGGCAGACGCAGAAGGCGCGCGAGGAGGGGGTTTTTACAATTGCACTAACGAACTTTTATAGTAGATGAGACTCGCGCTGCCGCGCGCAGAATCGCTTGGTCTGGGGAAATCTCGTTCTGCCCCGGCTCAACCAAATCCCTTTCGGCAAAAACGTTTGCGATGGGTAATTCCGCCGCAAACGGTCCGCGCGCGCGAATTTTGCCAAAACATTCCAAAGGGGTGACAGGGGACAGGTGACGAGTGACGGGGCTATGCGCCAATGCGGTCCCCTCACTCTGCGCCGCGTCAGGGCACACGCGCGGGGGGGTCAAGCCGATGCTGCACTGCGCCGCTCGCGTGTGCCACTCCTCCAATTCACGCGCGGGAACACAATACGCGCCCGACAAATTCCACAACAGCCACGTACGCATCGTTCCACCGCGGACCAACCCAATACCAACATCGAACGCTGTCGCCGGGCTGCGCGCGTCGTCGCGTAAAATTCCAACAGCTTGCACCTCGCCCGCGTTGGCTTGCCATACCACCCACGCGTCGTCGTCGCTCAGCAGCGCGCCCGTAATGATTTCGCGCGGGAGAGTGCGCCCGATGTCAAAACAGGCGGCAGTCACACGTTTCAGTTTGTACCACACTTCCGCCGGATCGAACGACCCGTCCGCAAGGCGAAACGTCTGGTGTGCGGAAGAAACGATGCGCAAATCGCGTGTAACCAGCGCGGCGCGGACGAGGTTGGCTTGGATAGCGAGGACGAGCAAAAAGCGCGGGGGATTCATTGCAACGCTATGCGGGAGGTTTCGCGCGCCGCAAGAGTTCGTCGGCAAGTTCCAAATAGAATTGTTTCATTGCACCCAAATCAAGCGGCTTGAGCATGCGCGGCAGACGATTCACTTCACGCACCTGCCGAACCATCCCCGCAAGGTAAAATTCGGTTAATCCCCCATCCTTTTGTTTTGCCATCTCAATCAAGTCATCCAGATTGACGCCGGACTGCACGATGAAATACAAATCTACAAAATCTTTGGCCGCGGTGCGTCCAAAAATCGCCGTCACTTTATTCGCGCCGATATTCTCGAACGCATCCACGATGATAGAGCCAAACCGGGAATGCTGTCCGAATTGCACGTCAATATCACGCACCAAGTCAATTTTCAGAGATTCATCCCCGCGCACAATAAAGAGCTGGCGAAACATCGGCGTCGCAACCGTTGTCTTGGCGGTTGCGCCTAACGCGATGGCAATTGATTCGACTTCTGGTTGTATCCGCGCCAACGCGTCAGTGTCTAGTGTAAACAAATCAAGGTCCTCACTGTACCGGTGTTCCAAATAAAATGCGGCAAGCGCCGTGCCGCCCGTCAGAAAAAACTGTTGTCCGACAGCATTTTGAAAAAACTGTTCGAGGAATTCGGTCTGAACTGGGCCAAGAATTGACTGGCTAGACATGGCTCCAGACCTCGAGCGCGTGCGCCCACAATTCCTTTAGGAATGGCGTGCGCCACTGGATTTTTTCAAAATTGTTCCGCACATCTTTCAACGTCAAAAACTTCCATATATCATTCCAAAGCGCAGACTGCAGAATTCGGCTCATCACCCAGATTTTTTCCACCTCATTTTCCCCGCGCAAAATCGCCCGCACGTCCTCTTCCGTCAGGTCATAGTCCCAAAAGAAATAAACGCTTTTGCGTTCCGTTGTTTCCGTTTGTGTTTCCATCGCGAATTCCCCCATAGTTTGGAAACCCATGTCAAAAGAAGGAAAGAACGAACCCAAAGAACGAATAAATTCGTTACTACCCTCGCCCTCTCGCGCCCTCTCTCCCCTCTCTCTCCCTCTCTCCCTCTCTCTATCTCTCTCCCTCTCTCTATCTCCCCACCCCCCGCGCCTCTTGCACGATCTTCACGCCCGCGCTTGCGCCAATCCGCGTCGCGCCCGCCTTGATCATTTCTTGCGCCTGTTCCAGATTTTTCACGCCGCCCGCGGCTTTGACGCCAATGTTCGGGCCCACCGTTTCGCGCATCAACGCGACATCGTGCGCCGTCGCGCCGCCGGGGCCAAAGCCGGTTGAGGTTTTGACAAAATCCGCCCCCGCTTCTTTTGACAAACGCGACGCGCGAACTTTTTCTTCGTCGGTCAACAGCGCCGCTTCGATGATTACCTTGACCAGCGCGTTGCGCCGATGCGCGGCTTGCACGACCCCGCGCGTGTCCTCGCGCACCACCTCATCGCGTCTCGCTTTCAACGCGCCGATGTTGATGACCATATCAATTTCGGTCGCGCCGTCCACGAGAGCTTGTTCGGTTTCAAACACTTTGGTCGCGGTTGTGTGCGCGCCGAGCGGAAAGCCGACCACCGTCGCGACCTGCACGCCCGACCCGCGCAACAATTCCGCGCATTGTCGTACAAACGGCGGGTTCACGCACACCGCCGCGAAATGATTGTCGCGCGCTTCTTGACATAATTTGGCGATTTCCGCCGCCGTCGCATCGGGTTTCAGCAGCGTGTGGTCAATATAGCCCGCAATGTCACGCGGCACATCCGCCGCGTTCACGCCGCGCGCGGTAAGCCGCGCCGCGCCCGCGTCAATGATTCGCCGCGCGCGTCCCGCGCACACCACCGCGCACGCGCCGCAATCAATACACAAACCGTCTGCCGCGTCGTCGCATACTTTGCACGCCTGCGCCTGCATCGCGCGCACGATGGCATCGGTGAGACTGTCAATGAGAAGAGTGAGGTCGGACATGGAAAGTGGGAAACAGGGATACAGGTAGACAGGTTACTTGTTTGCCTGTCTACTGTCTACATTCTACTTTTTCAAATACCGTTTTTCGATGTCCATAATTTTCGCGACGCGTTTCTGGTGCCGCGCTGCGGTGCATTCGGTCGTGAGAAAAATTTGCACGATCTCCAACGCAGTGGCCGCGTCCATCATTTTCGCGCCGAGCGTCAAGACATTCGCGTCGTTGTGCTCGCGCGCGTTGTGCGCCATTTTCACGTCATTGCAATTTGCCGCGCGCACGCCGGGCACTTTATTCGCCGCCATTGCGGAACCGATGCCCGCGCCGTCAATCAAAATGCCGCGCCATGCCGCGCCGTCGCTGACCAGTTTGGCGACCGCGTAGGCAATATCGGGATAGTCCACCGGCTCGGGGGAAAATGCGCCGCAGTCCACCACGCGATATTCGCGCGGCACGAGCGCGCGCGTGAGAATTGCTTTGAGTTCAAATCCACCGTGATCCGCGCCGAGTGCGAGCGCGCGCTGCGCCAACGAATCCTGCGCACCGCCCAGATTTTGTTCGGCGACGACGCGTTCCACGATTTCACGCACGCGCGCGCGCAGTTGCTCGTCCATCAGGACTGAGTAGAGAGGGCTGAGGACTGAGCGCGATGCCTTTTGTCGCAACTCAGTCCTCAGTCCTCTGTCCTCGTTACTTTATTTCGCGGCGTACGAATAATCTTGCACGATACCCCACTCGTCGGGGGGCCAGTAACTCACCCACGCTTTGCCGATGACATTTTTCGCGGGCAGCATGCCCCAGGAATGCGAATCGGAAGACTCGGGGCGATTGTCGCCCAACACAAAGTATTCATCGGGTCCGACGGTAACGGGACCATAGTCATAATCCGCGATATTGTAAGGATACGGTTCGGCAATGCGCGCGCCGTTTACATACACTTTGCCCGCGCGGATTTGGATTTTTTCACCAGGCAAGCCAATCACGCGTTTGATAAAATTCTTTTTGGGATTGAGCGGGTATTGAAAAATCACCACGTCCCCGCGTTCCGGGTCGCCCAACACATAATTGATCCGACTCACCAAGAGAAATTGTCCGTCGTGGAAATTTGGCGCCATCGAAGACCCTTCGATGCGATAATTTTCCACGGCAAAGCGGATCATAAAGAAAATCACGAGCGTCAGCAAGATCGTTTCGATGAGCTCGCGCACGGCATTGCCCCAATTGCTTTTGGGGACCTCAGTCCTCCCGATTTCGGGCATCGGAAAAGCATCGGGCAGTGACGGCGCCTCGGCGCCCGACGGTGGAAGCGTATACGAATTCATTCGCGGAGCCGCCGGTTCCAACTCGTAGCGGTTTACTGGTTCCAAAACAAAACTCCTCTCGTGGCGCCGCGTTTCAGCGCCGTAAATAAATTATAACGGATTCAAAACGCGCTGGCAAACCCTACGCGTAGGAATTTTGGCGGCATGACTTGGTACGGTTTGGTTAGCCACCGCGAGACCTTCGAGGTTTTTGCCGCGAAATGCTGAATTTACACGAGTCATTCAAAAACCTCGAAGGTCTGTGACTTTTTTCTGAACGATATTGTGGCTTGAGCATAAGGCAAGCAGATGAAAGCCAAATTAAAAAAAGTTGCGGTTCTTGCGATTGCACTGGGTTTGCGTTACAATCGTGGCAATGTCAAAGAAGACATTCGCCACTCCCCGCGCTGCGCTTTTTCTCCGCGCAAATTTTTCTCAGGATACCACTTATGGAATTGAAACGTACCCCGCTATACGATACCCATCGCGCGTTGGGCGCAAAAATGGTCGAATTCAGCGGTTGGGAAATGCCGGTGCAATACAAGGGCATTCTCGACGAACATCGCGCCGTACGCAACGCCGCCGGTTTGTTCGACATTGACCACATGGGCCAAGTGCGCGTCACCGGACGCGACGCGCGCGCGTATTTGCAAAACTTACTCACCGCGAATTTTGCCGACATGGAAATCAACACGGCAAAATACGCCGTCATGTGCTACGCCGACGGTACCTGCGTAGACGATACGTTCGTCTATCGCTTTGCCGACGAGTGGATGGTCGTCGTCAACGCGGGCAACGGCGCCAAAGACAACGCGTGGATGCTCGCGCAGGCGCACGCCCAAACCTCCCGTTTTGACGTCTCCTTGCAAGATGTCAGCGCGGAATTTTACATGCTCGCGTTTCAAGGTCCGCTCGCCGAACAAGTTCTGCAGCAAACCAAAGGTTTGCAGGAATCGTTCGACCTTGCGGATTTGAAATATCATCACGCGCGCGAATTTCACATCCACGACGAGCGCGGCATTATTGCGCGTACGGGTTACACCGGCGAAGACGGTTTTGAGTTGTTCATTCCATTTTCACACGGCAAACATGTCTGGGATGCAATCCTCGACGCAGGCAAGGACGTCGGCGTCCAGCCCATCGGTCTCGGCGCGCGCGACTCGCTGCGCTTTGAAGCGAAATTCGCGTTGTACGGTCACGAGATTGACGCCAACACCACGCCGATGGAAGCCGCGCTCGGTTGGGCGTGCGATCTCGATAAAAATTTTATCGGACGCGATGTGCTATTGAAACAAAAATTGGAAGGCGTAAAAAAGAAACTCGTCGGTTTTGAAATGCTCGAGCGCGGCATTGCGCGCAACGGTTACGAAATCGCGTCGAACGGCAAAACCGTCGGCTACGTCACCAGCGGCATGCCCGCGCCGACGCTCGAAAAAAATATCGGTCTCGGCTACGTTCCACCCGAACTCGCCAAAATCGGAACCGGATTTGACATTCTGATTCGCGGCAAAGCAACCAAAGCGCGCGTGGTCAAAACACCGTTTTACGCGAATCGCGCGCGCGGCAAATAAGCAAAGGATGAAGGCGGAAGGATGAAGGATGAATTTTTTCTTTCTTTATCCTTCATCCTTCATCCCTCATCCTTCATCCTTCAAGGAGTCCCATGTCCAGCGGCAAAGAAATAACCTATCCAAACGATGTGAAATACGCGTCAACGCACGAATGGGTCAAGCTTGACAGCGACACCGCGATTGTCGGCATCACCGATTACGCGCAAGACGCGCTCGGCGATATTGTGTTTGTCGAACTGCCCGAACCCGGGATGGAGAAAAAAGCGGGCGAAGCTTTCGGCGTCGTCGAATCGGTCAAAGCGGCGAGCGACGTATTCATGCCCGTCGGCGGTTCCATTTCCGCGACGAACGACGCGTTACGCGACGCGCCGGAAACGGTCAACGGCGACGCGTTTGGCGCGGGCTGGATGCTCAAGCTTTTTCCGTACAACGCGGCAGATTTGGAAAAATTGATGGACGCCGCGACGTACAAGAGCAAAATAGATTCGGGTGAAATTCATTGAGTAAAAGTAGATAGGTAAACAGGTAGATAGGCACGCAGATTCCTATTTACCTGTTTACCTATTTACCTGTTTACCCATTTACTTGTTTACCGTTTTCCCATGTCTCACCGTTTCATTCCTCTCACCGACGCCGACCGCGCGGCAATGCTGCAGCGCATCGGCGTCAATTCCGTTAGCGATTTGTTTGCCGATGTTCCTCGCGACGCGCAGTATCCCGAAATCAATTTGCCGTCTGCCCTTTCGGAACTCGACATGCTGCGCACACTGCACGATATAGCAAATCGCAACGCGCACGCAAGCGAATACGCGTTCTTTCTCGGCGCGGGCGCGTATAATCATTTTGTGCCTGCCACCGTGCCGCACTTGATTTTCCGTTCCGAGTTTTTCACCGCGTACACGCCGTATCAACCCGAAATTTCGCAAGGCACGCTGCAAACGATTTTTGAATACCAGTCTATGATTTGCGATTTGACGGGCCTGGACGCGGCGAACGCGTCGCATTACGATGCCGCGACCGCCGCCGCCGAAGCCGCCGTCATGGCGATCAACTCCGTCAAGAACGGGCGCAAAATTATCGTGTCGCCCACGCTGCACCCGCACTATCGCGCCACGATGCGCACGTATTTGGAAGGACAAAAAATCCCCATCGTCGGCGATGAAGATACAGCGCTGTCGCTCGACGCGGTGCTCGACCAACATCTCGACAACAACACCGCGGGCGTGCTCGTGGCGAATCCCGATTTTCTCGGCAACGTGCGCGATTTGAAACCCATCGCGGACCGCGTGCATGCGGCGGGCGCGCTGTTCATCGTCAGCACGTATCCGATTGCGTTGGGCATGTACCAACCGCCCAGCGCGTATGACGCGGACATTGTAATTGGCGAAGGGCAATCGCTCGGCAACGCGCTCGGTTTCGGCGGACCGTATCTCGGCATTTTCGCGTGCAAAGAAAAATATCTGCGCCGCATGGCAGGTCGTCTGATCGGACAAACCACCGATACGAAAGGTCGGCGCGGTTTTGTTTTGACGCTCCAGGCGCGCGAGCAGCACATTCGGCGCGAAAAAGCCACGTCGAATATCTGCACGAACGAAGCATTGAACGCGCTCGCGGCGTGCGTGTACATGGCGACGATGGGCAAACAAGGGCTGCGCCAAGTCGCGGAATTGTGTTATCAAAAGGCGCATTACGCGGCGAGAGAAATTAGCGAATCGCGGCAACTGAGGGAACTCGGATATCGTGTGGTGAACTGCGATTCTGCGAATCGCTTCGAATTCTTTAACGAGTTCGTCGTCGAGTGCCCGAAATCCGTCGCGGAAATCAATCGCGCCCTCGCCAAACAGAAAATCATTGGCGGCTATGATCTGGCGCAAGAATATCCACACCTCAAGAATGGAATGCTGATTGCGGTAACAGAAATGAACACGCGCGAACAGATTGATGCGTTGGTGAACGCGTTGCGTGAGTCGTGACGCGTGAAACGTGAAACGTGAAACGTAGTAACGAATTCATTCGTTTGGCGCTCGCGAAAAATGGCGCGTGAAACCTGCCACCTGCGACCTGAAACCTGAAATCTGAAACCTGTCCTGAACGGACGTGAAGGATCTGAAATCCCATGTCAATTGTTGCCAACAAACCCGAACCTTTGCTTTACGAAATGTCGAATCCGGGAACCGTCGGTTATTCGCTGCCCGAGTGCGATGTCCCAATGACCCAGTTACCCAGTGACCTACTGCGAAGCGAACTGAATTTGCCCGAAGTCGGCGAGGTGGACGTGGTACGTCATTTTACGCGCCTCTCGCAAAAAAACTATTGCGTGGATTTGGGCATTTATCCGCTCGGCTCGTGCACGATGAAATACAATCCAAAAGTGAACGAAGAAGCGATTCGACTCGCCGGTTTTTCCCAAGTCCATCCGATGCAGCCCGCCGAAACCGCGCAGGGCGCAATGCAGTTGATGTACGAATTGCAAGAATATCTCGGCGCAATCAGCGGCTTGCCCGGCGTCACGCTGCAACCTGCGGCGGGCGCGCAAGGCGAACTCACCGGCGTACTCGTCATTCGCGCGTATCACCTCGCGCGCGGCGATACGGCGCGCAGCGAAATTTTGATTCCCGATTCCGCGCACGGCACGAATCCCGCGACCAGCGCGATGGCGGGTTATCAAGTCGTGCAAGTGAAATCCGACGCGCGCGGCAATATGGACTCGGAAGATTTGCGCGCCAAAGTTTCAAACAAAACGGCGGGCATCATGTTCACGAATCCGAACACGCTCGGCTTGTTTGAAGAACACGTACGCGCGGTGAATCAAATCCTTCACGACGCGGGCGGCTTGGTGTACGGCGACGGCGCGAACTTGAACGCCATTGTCGGCGTGGCGCGTCCCGGCGACCTCGGTTTCGACGTGATTCATTCGAACCTGCACAAAACGTTCAGCGTCCCGCACGGCGGCGGCGGTCCCGGCAGCGGTCCCGTCATGGTGCGCCCTGACCTCGCGCAATTTTTGCCGAGTCCCGTTGTGGCGCAAGAGGGCGAAACGTACGTGTTCAAAAATCCCGCACACAGCATCGGACGCATCAAATCGTTTTGGGGCAATTTTCTCGCCATCGTCCGCGCCTACGTGTACATTCGCTCGTTCGGCAAGGAGCACCTGCAAGAAATCGCGCAAGATTCCGTGCTCAACGCGAATTACTTGCTCGCGCTGATTCGTGACGTATACGACCCGCAAGTGCCCGAACGCGTGTGCAAACACGAATTTGTGTTGAACGGCACGCGCTTCAAAAAAGAGTACGGCGTCAACACGCTCGACGTGGCGAAACGCATCATTGATTACGGCTACTATCCGCCGACGATTTATTTTCCGCTCATCGTGCCCGAATGCTTGATGATCGAGCCGACGGAAACGCAGTCCAAAGCATCCCTCGACGAATTCGCGGCTGCGCTGCGCCAAATCGCAGAAGAGGCGCGCGCGAACCCGCAGCTGCTCCACGACGCGCCGCACGACACGCCTGTGACGCGTTTGGACGATGTGAAAGCGGCGCGGGAGCCGGTTTTGAGATACAAGCATCTGTGAGCATCGGATGAATTCCTTCCGCAGTTTGGAAAACTGGGGCCAAGTTCTTTTTTTTGCCGTTGTTTTCCAGACTATGGTGGGCAGAAATCCAAACGCGATTGCCCTGCCCCATCAGTTTTTCGGTGACGGGGTTTTGGTTATGCGATAAAATGCGTTAAACGAATGAAAAGCCCTGCTGTCTTGTTGACAACAGGGCTTTTTTCAGCAGCCGCGCAAGCGCGCCCCGTAATCCCTATTTTCTTGTAAACACCACCGCGCTCTCATCGCGATACACCTCGCGCCAATTCCCCAACCGCGCCAATTCCTCCGTCAGCGCGCGCTGCGGCGGCACAATCACCCACCGCACATCGTATTTTTCCAAAATCGTTTCCCAACTCCCGCGCGCGTTGATCACGTCCAAATACTCGCGCACCAACGCTTCGCCAAAAAAATCATTGTCGCCGTCAATGAACACGCGCTGCTGCGGAAACAAACGATATTCCAAATACCCGCCCCACGTGTATTCGTTGAACATCTTGCCCTGCGGCAGATGCTGCTGCAAAAAATCCACCGCGTTCACGGGGAACGTCGGCGCGGTGAAAACATTGCCCGCGCCGCGCACGTCGAATTTCGCGCCGCTCGCTTGCAAACCCATCAACAGCGCGACGACGATAACA
This sequence comes from Chloroflexota bacterium, assembly GCA_016209205.1. Taxonomy (GTDB): domain Bacteria; phylum Chloroflexota; class Anaerolineae; order UBA4142; family SHND01; genus SHND01. The sequence continues at coordinate 2,338 of JACQWQ010000114.1, read as the reverse complement.
CCCCACACCCAACCGCCCGCGATGGGCACCAGCGCGTTGAGATTATCAAAACGCACGCGGAGTGACGGGACGCGCGTTGTGAGCCAAACCTCCGCGACGGGCACAGTCACCAACGCCACGACCATCGCGTAATTTGTGATGTTACGCGCCGAATACAAACCGAACGCCGTCCATACGCTCAACACAATCAAGCTCGTCCACGCGACGCGCGTCGTGTTTCTGCCAAACAATATTATCGAGAACAAAATCCACGCGGCAAAGAGCCACGTATTCGCGGCGTGAAAATTCGGCGCGAGATATTCCACCGTATTGTCCACCAAAAAGCGATTGCCCATAAAACCGAAAACGTGCTGCGGCAAACCGATGCCGTACGGATTGACGAGCGAAACGAGAAACGCGAGGACGAGAAACGCAAAAAACACGAGGGCGCGCCGCGTTTCCCGTTCCAGCACCGCGCCCACGCAATACATTCCCAATGTCAAAAACGCCAGCACGAACGCGCCGTTGAAATTCGCCCATAACAGCATGACCGGCAAGAAAAGGATGAGCGGCAAAAAACGTGACACATCAAACGTGAAACGTGAAACGTCAAACGTCAAACGTGAAACGTGAAACGTGAAACGCGGGGTTATTCCTGCGTGCATGCTTTCTTGGTGGCGATATACCTCGCACGCGAGCAGAAGCAGCGTCAAGCAGAGCAGTGAAAAAAGATGCGGGCGCGGCAGGTGATGAATGATGCCTGTAAAGTACGCGGCGAGCGCGGCGAGAAAGGCAAGCGGCGCGCTCACGCCCAACGCGCGCAAGCCCACCGCTAAAACAGAATAGATTGACGCGAGCAGCAGCGCGGTCAACCACGCGACGCCGTTCAAACCCGCCGCGCGATACGCGAGCGCGTACACCACTTCGCTCAGCCATTCGTGCAGCACTAGACGCTCGCCGTAGCGTGTATGCGAAAAGACATCCTGCACCAGAATCGTCCGCGTGTCGAGAATGTAATTGCCGACCGTGAGATGCCGCCCCAAATCGCCGTCGCTGTTGAGCATGTCGGGCATGAGCCACAAGGACAGCCAAAACAGCAGCAAAAAGAGAATAATTTCGAGCGAAGGTAGAAATGCGCGGCGTATCCAATTCGGATTCATGATCCAAAATTCTCCCAACCCCAAATGAAAATGAAGTATGCCATGGAGTGCATTTCAGTTTGGGGGCAAGCCCTGAACAGCCAGTCAGAAAGTTGACGCAAGAAACCAGATTTGCCATTTCCACTGGCATGAATCGCGCAAATCTAACCTGCGCCGAAAACTCGCCCCCAAAGTGAAATGCATCCTATGCCATGTCAGAGCTTGACAGTGCCGAGTGCTGGATTATACTCGTCAAGACAGTTTCAAGCGGAGAATTGATTTGGTGACACAGCAATCATTTATGGAACGACGGGGCCGCATCCAAGGCCTTGATCGCTCCTTTGACATCGCGTTTTGGCAAGCGCAATCGCCGCAGGCGCGGTTTGATGCGACATGGGAACTCATTGTTCATGCTTACCAAGTGAAAGGCAATGATGTTCGTCAACTCCGACTTTACCGATCTGTTGAAACTTTTCAACGTCAACGGCGTACGGTACCTCGTCGTCGGCGGGTACGCCGTCGTTCAATACGCTTATCTCCCAATCAGATCTCATCAAGGCAAAACTGACTGCGGGGCGCGCCCAGGATTTGAGGGACGCCGATTCTCTTGCCGAATCAGCGCCAACTCCGAAAAATCCGCCACGGCGCAAAAAAAGCAAGCACTGAAAAACACCCCATTTAGAATCCCGCCACAAAATCGCTGAACTTGTATTTTGTAAAAGCTCCAATCTTCCCCACAAGTTGTCCCCTCGTTTTTCGCTTGCAGAGAATACGGCTCAATGTACCAGCGCGCGGAAGGATCAATGCCTGTGCATTCTTTTCACTTGGCGTGTAATCGTTTGACGTCAAAGCCGTATCCTGCCGTCCTCTTTGATATCTTGATGTCGGTGCCATTATCCGTAAAAAGAATATAAAGCCAAAACTATCCTTTTGAGGTTTGTAACCAAGTCAAGAGGACACTATAATGCTTGCGCTCTATGCGAAAATAAACACAGGTGGCCATTATGCACACAGGCGGTTGGTGGCGGTTCGTTCAATACAATGAAAAAGATAAATCGCAGATTTCCATTCCCCTCTTGAAGCGGGTCGCGTCCTTCGCGCGCCCGTACACCTCGTTGCTTGCGTTACTCTTGGGGACAATTTTGGTGGACGCGCTCATCGGTTTGGTGCCGCCTTTGGTGTATCGCGGCATCATTGACGATGCGATTGGTAAAACCGAT
>JACQWQ010000113.1 GCA_016209205.1 Chloroflexota bacterium | reverse complement strand
TATCACCCTTGAGGATTTGACGGTCACAGGCAGCCATGCTGTGATTCAAGGTACGGGACTTTTGAACAAGACCACACGGGTTCACTTTACCGTAACCCTTCAAGACAACGGCGAACCGGGCAAGAACACAGATACGTTCGCAATTTCTTTCAGCAGTGGATACAACAACGACGGGACGCTGACGGAGGGAAATATCCAAGTCAAGCAGGGTGAACCGGACGAATGAATGTGAGTGAAAAAAGCGCACCCGCAGGTGGGACAATAGAAATTGTCCCACCTGCTTTTGAAAAAGGAGAACGCGCAATGAACCACGCGCCAAATGATTCGGACAAACAGATACCATCCTCTTGGGCAGCATGGACGAGAATCGTGCTGGCATCGGGCACAGCGCTGCTGTGGGGAATCTTATTCATATACGCGTTTGGAACGGCAGGTGTGTTGGCGATTCCTGGCAAAGGGGCAATTCACTTTGGGCCCTTTGCCATGGATAGCACGATGGCTGAATTGATGTTGGTTATCGAGCTGGTGATGCTCGTGCTGATACCGCTCGTGACGGCGCGTCTGTTGGGCTATTGCCGCGTCCAACTTGGGCGGTGGGGACTGGCGGGCTTGGGCTCTCTACTTGCTTGGCTCGGGGGCTACTGGGTCAGTAGTCTTGGCATTGTCAATTTGAGTTATAGGTTAACGTACAGCAACGTCAGCGCAAACTATGCGCATGCGCTGCCGCTTGCCACAGCGGCAGCATGTTTCCTTGCGGTCGCGTGGCTCGGCGCGAGCGCGACGCTTTGGAGGTATTCGAAGGATTTTCTGGTTGGCTTGGCTGTCGGCATCGCGCTGGCAACTATTAATGGCGTTTGGAACGTGTACGTGATCGGTGGGGACTCGCGGTCTACGTTCCATGATTTTTGGATTGTGCCGCCTTTTATTTGGACGAGTGCTGTGTTATTTATCGAGCGCGCAGCGGGACGCGCAGACCGCGCTGCCTATCTCGTCTGGATGGGCTTGATGATGGTGATGTTCATTTTACCCATTGTGGTTATTCGTACGTTTCGCTGAGATGCGGCGGGTTGACCCAAGACCCCAAGTGTTTGGCGATGAAGGCGATGAGAATACATCGCACATCGCAAACGACGTTGCTTATCGAGTCGCGCCGCGCGGTGAAAACACTTGGGGTCTGGCACCGCCGTTTACGCCGACAGACATAACTACTCCCACGCCGACGCCTACGGCGACACCGTCATTCACGCCCACCGACACACCCACGGCGACTGTGACCTATCCTCCCACGCCCACGCCAACCGCGCCCAACACGGCGACCGCGACTCCCACCGCAGCGCCTGCCAAAGTCAAGGTGAAAGGTGAAGGCAAAATTCCCTCCACCGCGAGCGGGAAAAAAGCAACGTTCCATTTGGAGGCGAAACGCAAGAAAGCGGTATCACCCTTGAGGATTTGACGGTCACAGGCAGCCATGCTGTGATTCAAGGTACGGGACTTTTGAACAAGACCACACGGGTTCACTTTACCGTAACCCTTCAAGACAACGGCGAACCGGGCAAGAACACAGATACGTTCGCCATTTCTTTCAGCAGTGGTTACAGCAACGATGGCATATTGACAGAGGGAAATATCCAAGTCAAGCAGGGTGAACCGGACGAATGAGCGTGAGCGAAAAAGGGGGTCAAGCAGGTGGGACCACAAAAACTATTACTCTGTTCGGGGTGAAAGTGAAGCGCAAGAGAGCGAATCACTCGCTGAAAAAGAATCTGTTTTGACAAAAGGAGTGAACTATGGCAAAAAAGAAAACGCGGATAAATCCTTTATCCGACATGCCAATCTGGAATCGCGAAATGGAAACCATGCCGCGCGCCAAGCTGCAAAAACTCCAGCTGGAACGGTTGAAAGAGACATTGGAACGCGCCTATCAGTGCATCCCGTTTTATCGGCGGCTGTTGAATGACGCGCGCCTCAAACCCACTGAGGTTAAATCGCTCGCCGACCTTAACCGTGTAGGTTTCACCACCAAGCAAGACCTGCGCGAGCATTATCCGTTTGGCATGTTGACCGTGCCGCTCGAACAGGTCGTGCGCATTCACGCCTCGTCCGGGACAACCGGTAAACCCACCGTCGGCGCGTACAACAAACACGACCTCGCGGTCTGGGCAGAGGTGATGGCGCGCGTCTATACGGCGGCGGGCGTGACGAAAAAAGATATTGTGCACAACGCGTATGGTTATGGTTTATTTACGGGCGGCTTGGGCTTTCATCTCGGCGCGGAAAAAATCGGCGCAACCGTGATTCCCATGTCCGGCGGTTTGAGCAAACGCCAAATCACGTTGATGGAAGATTTCGGCGCGACGGTGTTGGCCTGTACGCCGTCTTATGCGCTCGTGCTCGCCGAGACGGCGCACGAGACGGAGCTCGATTTTCGCTCGCGGATGAAAGTGCGCGTCGGCATTTTTGGCGCAGAGCCGTGGACCGAAGAGATGCGCCAGCAAATTCAAGAACGTATGAATCTGGAAGCGTTCGACATTTACGGTTTGACCGAGATCATCGGTCCCGGGGTTTCCATCGAATGCCCCGAACATAATGGGCTGCACATTGCCGAAGATCACTTTCTCGCCCAGTTGATTGATTCCGAAACGGGTGAAACCCTGCCCAACGGCGGCACCGGCGAATTGGTTATTACCACCTTGACCAAAGAAGCGATGCCGATGATCCGTTACCGCACGCGTGATCGGGTCACACTCACGCGCGAAAAATGCGCGTGCGGGCGCACGGTGGCGCGCATGAGCAAAGTACAGGGACGCACGGACGACATGCTGATCGTGCGCGGCGTCAACGTGTTCCCCTCGCAGATCGAAGAGGTCGTGCTCGGCGCCGATGGGGTCGCGCCGCATTATCTCATCGTCCTCGACCGGCCCAAGAACGAATTGGATAACCTGGAGGTTTGGGTAGAGGCATCACCGGAGCTGTGGGGCTTGGGGCACGAAGCCGTGGAACATGTCCAAGCGCGCATCTATCGCGACTTGCAGGAAACGCTCGGGCTTTCCGCGCGGGTCAGCGTCCTGCAGCCCAACGCGATTCAACGCAGTGAAGGCAAAGCGAAACGCGTCATTGATAAGCGCGAGTTGGTCAAGTAAACGCGCATACGATTACAGCGCGTTCCCAAAGTCGCGGCGGTGGGGGTGATTGTCATTGAGTCCCGAGTAGCCGAAACCAAATAAGGAAACCGCGAATCTTTGCGCGAACTCCGCGCGGCGAATCTCCGCGAAGGGGTACACAAAAAATTCGCGCAGATTCGCGGAGATTCGCGGTTAGAAAATCTTTGCTTTTTACGCGAACATGTCAGTAGATAGGTACCAAAAGGGTTCGGTTGCGCGGAATTTCATTGTTCGTCGAGGAATTCCAGTGGAATTTCCACAACGAGCCGTGGTTGACGTGCAATGCTTGTGTCGAGAAGAACCTTCGAAGCCATTTTTGCTTTTCCCTTCTCCAAGATTATATCACAAGCGAGATTAGCGCTCCATGAGCATTCTTCAAGTCGAACGCCTGACCAAGTTGTTTGGCGGCATTCTTGCCGTCAATGATGTCTCGTTCACGGTCGAACCGAATGAGATTGTCGCCATCATCGGTCCGAACGGCGCGGGCAAGACGACCGTCTTTAATTTGATTTCGGGCATACACACGCCGACGCGCGGCGCGGTGCGCCTGAATGGGCGCTCGCTCGCGGGACTCGGACCCTACCAACGCGCCGCGCTTGGACTTGGGCGCACGTTTCAAAATTTGCGCCTGTTCGAAAATATGACGGTGCTTGAAAATGTGATGGTCGGGCATCACCAGTGCGCGCCGTACGGCATGTTCGCCGCCGCGCTGCGTTTGCCCAATGCGCGGCGGCTGGAAGCCGAAACACGCGTCGACGCGTTGGCGCGACTTGAATTGGTTGGGCTGTGCGCCCGCGCACACGAACCAATCACCGCGCTGCCTTTTGGCCAACAACGGCTCGTGCAAATTGCGCGCGCATTAGCGGGGGCGCCGCGTTTGCTTTTGCTCGACGAACCGGCGGCGGGATTGACGCGCGGCGAAACCGATGCGCTCGACGAATTGATCAAAACGCTTGCCCGCCAGGGCTTGACGATTCTCCTGGTCGAACATGACATGCAGTTGGTGATGAATCTGGCGCAGCGCATTATCGTCTTGAACTTTGGCGTACAGCTTGCCGCTGGCGCGCCGCGCGAAATCTCCAGTCACCCGGAAGTGATTGCGGCATACCTAGGCGAAAAGCGTTCACGGTTCACCCCCACCTTCGACGCGCCCTCCCCAAACGGCGATGGGTCGAACGCTGCACCCGCCGCGCCTCCGCCGCCGCCCCTCCTCGAGGTTCGCAATCTCACCACGTGCTATGGCTCTCTGCGCGCGCTCGACGCGGTGAGTCTTGCCGTCAAGCCCGCCGAAATTGTCGCCGTGATTGGCGCGAACGGCGCGGGCAAGACGACGCTGCTCAACACGATTGCCGGTCTGCTCGCACCGCGCGCGGGAACGATCCGCTTTGACGGGCGCGAGATTGCGGGCAAATCTGCCGAGAGCATCGTCGCAGGAGGCATCAGTCTCGTCCCGGAGCGGAGACAAATTTTTTCAACGCTCACGGTGCGCGACAACCTGGCGCTCGGCGCGTTCCTCCACCGCGGCGCTCACGCACAAATCGAGCAAGACCTGGCGTATGTGTTCGAGTTGTTCCCGATCCTGAAAAAGCGTGAACATCAGCTGGGAGGAACGCTTTCCGGCGGTGAACAGCAAATGCTCGCGATTGCGCGCGGCTTGATGTCGCGCCCGCGTTTGCTGCTGCTGGACGAGCCGTCGGTCGGTTTAGCGCCGCTCCTCGTTCAAGAGATTCTGCGCATTGTCCGTGAACTGTGTGCGCGCGGCACGACCGTGCTGCTCATTGAACAAAACGCGCAAGCCGCGCTGGAGATTGCGCATCGCGCGTATGTGTTCGAGACCGGACGCGTCGCGTTAGAAGGCACCCCGGCGCAGCTGGCTATGAATTCGGAGGTACAGCGCGCGTATCTGGGCGCGCTGTTCTAGAGCGAATTCCGAATTGGTGCAAGGTATATGTTAGAGCGCAGTTGGACTGCGCGTTGGCGGACGGCAGTCCAACTGCCTTTCAACAATCAGAAATTCGTTCAAGTGCTCGAACCTTTTTCGAATCACGCGTTGATTCTCACCAAATTGCATCCGCCGCTCGTGCGACCGAATACCATCCCGCGCGAGCGGTTGGAGGCGCGGGTGCGCGCGGCGGCCCAACGGCGGCTCACCTTGCTCTGCGCGGGACCGGGCTATGGCAAGACCACGTTGATCGCGCGCAGCTTGGCGCAAATGGACTTGCCGATTCTCTGGTACGGGCTGAGCCGCAGCGACAACGACCTCATTAGTTTTTGCGCGTATTTGACGGAAGCATTCGGGCGCCAGTGGCGCGAGTTCGCGAACGTGCTCCGCGATGCGTTTGCCCCCGACATGGCGGCGGGCGCAGAACCGGCATTGTTCGTCGCCGCGTGCGTGAATCAGCTGGCTGCCATCAACCCCGACGATTTTGTGCTCGTCCTCGACGATTTTCAACTCGTAGAACACACGCGCGCGATTTGCGAAACGCTCGACCAATTGATTCGCCACGCGCCGCCGCAGGCGCACTTTGTCATCGCCACACGCGCCGTAAGCATACCGACTAATTCTAAATTCGCCCCCGTTTCACTGGCAATAATTTGTGCGGCGATGGGACCGCAGACGCGCCCCTGACAACGTCCCATCCCGCATCGGTTCCACGCTTTCAACGCGTTGAGCTGTTGTGCGCCCGCGCGCGCCGCGTCACGCCGCGCGCCAGCCGTGACCTCTTCACATCGACACACAATTACATCGTCGGCAATGCTTTGAAACAAATCGCGCTTGACCGCGAACATGCCGCTCAAGGATTCGAACGCGGCGCGCGCCTTTTGCCATTCGCGCTGCAACGGTTGGCTTGTCGAAGGATCGTGCCCATTTGCTTTTGCGGCGTAGCCCAATTGACGCGCGGCGGCGTTGCCCGCGAGCTTGCCTTCCAACAACGCGACCTCGACGCCGCCGATGCCGCGCACTTCGCCCGCCGCAAAAATTCCGCGTACGCTCGTTTCCAATTCGTCGTTCGTTTTCGTCGCGAACGCGTCAAAATGGGAATCAAAGTATTGTTCGCAGCCCGCGAGCCGCGTCAATTCCGTGGCAGGGACAAAACCAAAGTTTATACAAAGCGTGTCTGTGTAAATCTTTTCTTCTGTTCCCGCCAGCGGATGCCCATTGCTGTCCACCTTGGCAATCACCGCGCCTTCAATTTGGTTTTCGCCCAATGCCTCGACGACGATACTGCCATATTTGATCGGCACACCTGCTTCGACCAATCGTTTCTGCTGCGCCATCCCTTGCCCGAGCTTGCCCCATTGTCCCAGGAGCTTGAGACCTTGACCCAAAAATTCTGTACGCGAATGCAATTCCACAATCGCGGCAATTTCCGCGCCTGCGTCGAGCAGCTGCGCGGCAGCGAGTTGAAGCAGCGGACCCGTGCCGCACAATAATATCTTTTGCCCAAGTAGCAATCCTTGCCCCTTGAGCAGCAACTGCGCCGCGCCAACCGTCGTCACGCCGGGCAGCGTCCATCCCCCAAACGGTACGACGCGTTCGTACGCGCCGCTCGCAACGATGACGCGTTTTGCCTGCACACGACTGCCACCTTCGGGAGCGAATAAATCGAGCACACGGTCGGCGGTAATGTTCCAGACCAACGTGTTGGGGCGCACGGTAATTCTGGAATGATTCAGACCCGCGAGGAGCTCACGTCCGTGTTGGATATTTTCGGCAAGCGATAAGGGGAGGGAACGCTGGCGCCAGCGTTCCGTACGCGTGTCGAAGGCAAAAGGAGGTTGTTTGTAATACTGTCCGCCGGGGCGCGGGTTTTCGTCAATCAACGTTACGTGCGCGCCTGCTTCCGCCGTGGTCACCGCTGCTGCAATGCCCGCCGGTCCCGCGCCGATTACGGCAATTTCCGTCGTATTCATAGTGCGATAGTGCAATCGTGCGATAGTGCGATGGCGCGATGATACGAGTGACATTTTACGTTTGACGCATTACGTTTCACGATTCTCACCTCTCGCTTCTCTCTTCACGTTTCACTCACGCGCACGTCACTCCCCTCGCGCGCTTCCGTCATACACGCGCGCTGGTTCGGCAGACCGTCAACGGTGACGAGGCAATCAAAGCAAATACCCATCCCGCAAAAGAGACCGCGCGGGGCATCACCCGCGTCGCTCTTGCGGAACGCGCGATGACCTGCCGCGAGCAGCGCCGTCGCAATACTTTCACCCGCGTACGCCTCGATGGCTTGTCCATTCACCGTGATTGTAAAAGGTACGCCGCGTTCGAGGGTAGGGACGCATTTCGATAGAGCTGTCATCTCTGCCGCCAAGACCCCAAGTGTTTTCGACGCGCCGCGCGACTCGATGTGCGATATCGTTCAAAAACACTTGGGGTCTTTCGGACTCGGCGCCAAATCCACTTCCACAATTGGAACGGTTGATTCTTGCGGACGGGTCGGTGCACCGGATTGTATTTAGTCATATTGAAAGCGATACGCGATCTGCGACTGTGTTCGTGTGTTAGTGCGATAGTGCGTTTCACGTTTCACGTTTCACGTTTTGCGATACGCGCTTTGCAATACGCGATACGCGATCATCCAAAGAACCCAAACGCTTCGCCGAAGGTGTAATCGCTGCCGAGAAACGGCACGCCCGTCATCGCGCACGCTTCGAGCGTCACGGCGCGCAAATCCTCGCGTTCGAGATTATGCACGTTGCTTTTGCCGCACGCTTTGGCGAGAATAACCAGTTCGTTGGTCATTGCGGTGATGTAATTTGCCACGCGCTGCGCGTTGAGTTTGATATTAAAGCGCGCGCGCAGTTCGGGTTTCTGCGTGCCGATGCCAAATTCACAGTCGCCCTTTTCGCATTGCAGACAAACTGTGCAGCCCATCGCCACCAACGCGCCCGTACCGATATACACCGCGTCCGCGCCCAGCGCAATCGCTTTTGCCACATCTGCGCCATCGCGAATGCCGCCCGCGATAAGCAGACTCACGTCGTCCTTTAGCCCCATGTCTTCGAGCGCGCGTGTTGCCTGCACGACTGCCGCAAGCGTCGGCATGCCGAGGTGGTCAATTGCGATTTTTGGACCCGCGCCCGTGCCGCCCTGCATCCCGTCAATCACAATCCCATCCACGCCGACTTTTGCCGCGATTTTTACATCTTCGTACACGCGCCCCGCGCCGACTTTGAGGAAAATTGGTTTTTCGTAATTTGTGATTTCGCGCAGCTCTTGGAGTTTCACCACGAGATCGTCCGCGCCGAAAATATCGCCGTGACGCGGATGCGAGGCGAGATCAATGCCGGGGGGCAAGCCGCGAAACGCCGCGACTTCGGCGGACATTTTTTCCGCCATCAAGTGCCCCGACAGCCCGGGTTTCGCGCCGATGCCAAAGACGAGTTCCACCGCGTCGGCGAGTTCGAGATTGCGCAGCGAAAAACCAAAACGGCTGGGAGTCACCTGAACGATTTGGCGATACGAGTGTTCGCGCTCTTCGGGCAAGAGACCGCCTTCACCGTTGTTCATCGCCGTGCCGACGCGCGCACTGCCCATCGCCAAGGCAATTTTCGATTCCTTGCTGATCGCG
>JACQWQ010000112.1 GCA_016209205.1 Chloroflexota bacterium | reverse complement strand
CGAATCTCTGCGGAACGGCAGTCCAGCCATGTGGTGAGCATAGTCGAGCCATGCCGTTCCAACCAAAGACAGCAATCCAATCATGTGGTGAGCATAGTCGAACCATGCTGTTTTGACAACGAAACACCCTGCCCACGATTCAGTATTCCCCTACGCTCGAATCCCTGCTGAACCAAATCTTGGCTCTTGCAACCCACCCCCTCGCCAATCGGCGAGCAGGTTTCCCCAAACCTCGTTTCTTCTTGAACCAAAATGTCCCGCCCAATGGTTGACAAACGTCTATACCATTGGGCGGGACATTGCCATACACTCAGAGCATCCCCACCGTAAACCAATCGTTTTCCACCTGACACTCAAGGAGCGGACTGATGGACCTAAAAACGCTGCTCGACGAATCGGCAAAACATCATCGCCATCGGCTCTGCCCGCGTCAAGTGTTGGGCGTGTGCATGGGGCTGTACGCGGGTGAACTTTTGGGAGTTGCCTTGCCGCAAGCCGACAAACGCGTTTTTTGCTTTGTCGAAACGGACGGTTGTCTGACCGATGGCATCGCCGTGACGACGGGCTGTGCGATGGGGCGGCGCACGATGTATCTCATGGATTACGGTAAAACAGCCGCGACCTTTGTGGATACCCAAACACAATGCGCCTGGCGCGTTACGCCAACCCCGCTCTCGCGTCAACATGCGTTAGCATACGCGCCGACAGCACCCGACCGCTGGCACGCGCAATTGGAAGCCTATCAAATCATGCCGACGCACGAACTATTACTCGCGCAACCAGTACGACTGACCGTTGACCTCAACGCCATTCTCAGCAAACACGGGATGCGCGTCGTCTGCGAACAGTGCGGCGAGGACGTGATTAACGAACGTTTTGTGATTTGTGAAGGTCGTTTGCTCTGCCGCCCTTGCACAGACGGCGCATACTATGTGGTAGATGCCATTCCAATCGAACTGCCGCAGTGCAGGCACACAACCGCGCATCTATAGATATATGTTCAAAACCTGTAAGGGTCTTTGCTTCGCGCCGACCTCACAGGTTTTGAAAAAGATTGACAGACCCATGGGAATATGGTAGGTTAGTCACACGGTCGTGGTTTTTATCGTTTCTTTCTGCACGTTCCTCCGCGTTGCTTTTTGCACGTTTCCCCTCATCGTTGGTCCGCCTTGAGTAGAGCACTAGCCGCGCGCCCGCAGCCCACGGCTCTCTTTTTTTTCCTCAATTGACCGTGTTGCTTTTTCGCTGCAAGGATTAAGGATTGCGGCGAGATGTCTTTTTATTCATCGTCACGCCGCCTTGCACCAAGCATGAGGCAGCTGCATTCCGCGTGACTTACGGAGGACTTGTGTGTCAGTCGAACGAATCGTATTGATTCAACCCTGCCATCAAGGAACGATTTGGGGGAAAGCCGCCGGTTCGCCCTACACCTTGATGCGCCTTGCCTCGATGGTGCCCCAAGCTATTCCGGTCGAAATTTGGGATGAGAACTTGGGTCCGCTCGATTATGCGCGCCTGAATTCCAACACTCTGGTAGGGATCAGCAGCATGACGGTCACGATTGATGGCGCGCGCGCCATCGCGGAGCAGGCACAACAACGCGGCAGTAAGGTCGTCGTGGGCGGCGTCCATGCAACGCTCGTGCCGGACGATGTCGCAAGATGGTCCGACTCGGTCGCTGTCGGAGAAGCCTATCATACATGGCAGCGCATCATCGCCGATTTCGAGGCGAATCAACTTGCCCCGCGTTATACAGACGAGGCGTGGGAGTCATTGGACCATCTCGCGCCAATTTCGCAGCGGGTGATTGACCTTACAGACGAGCACCGCAATTACTGGACTCCTTCCCTCGAAATTACGCGCGGCTGTCCACGAAATTGCACGTTTTGCACCGCCATTCGCGTCTCGGGCAAGATCATGCGTTTGCGCCCCGTAGACCAGATTGTCGAAGAAATTGAGCGGCGGCGTCTGAAACGCTTTTTCCTTACCGACGACAATTTTGGCTTGAACTTTCGGCTGCATCCCAAATATATGGAGCAGCTGTTTCGCGCGCTGGCCAAATTGCCAATTGACAGCTGGTCCGCGCAATCCGAGATGATGGTCGCTGAATTCCCCACTCTGCTCGCGCTGGCGCGCGAAGCGCATTTGGACAAATTTTTTATCGGGTTCGAGTCCGTCAATTCAGGGAATCGCCGGGATTTGGGCGGCAAGAGCAAGGGGCAGATTGAAGAGTACAAGCGCGCCATTCGCGCAATCCACGCTCACGGCATCGCCGTAGTTGGATTATTCGTTACCGGATTTGACCACGACACGCCCAATGTTTTCGGCGACACTTGGAATTTTGTTCGTGACAGCGAGCTTGACTCGGTAAGCGCCACGGTGCTCACTCCTTTCCCAGAGACCCCGCAGCGCGCAGAGTTGATCCAACAGAAGCGCCTCTTGCCCAACGTGCCGTGGCGGCATTATGACACCGCGCATGTGACGTTTCATCCGGCTTTGATGACCGCCGCGCAGTTGCGCAGCGGCTACGATTGGCTTTGTCGGCAGTTGTACTCGCCGCGCGCGATTGCGTTGCGCGGGTTGCGCACCTTGCGGCGTCACCCCCTGCACCGGGCGCGCGCCAAAGCGTTTGCGAGTTTCAGCACGGATTTGGGATATCGCAAAGCGTATGGGCTGCGCGCAACCTGATGTCCGAATCAAGAACGAACAAATTTCAAACGTTGTTCTGCTTGCGATATTCCGCGATTTGCTGCTGCACGATGACACGCTGCGATAACGCGTTGTTGACCGGTTTCGCCACTTGGGTTTCCCAACTGTTGAGCGTCACATCCACCTGATCCAAAAACTGGCGTAACGGTTCCAGTACGCCATTTACGATGGGTTGGGCTAGCGTCGCTTCCAAATTGCGCGCATTGTCATTGCTGAACCAACCGCTGCGCAATTCACGGAACAAACCATCGTCAAGCGCGTCAAGCGCGGTGGGAATTCCGGCAATTAACCCCACGATCCCGTTAATCGTCTGGCGCGCCGATTCACCTGCGCCGAATGGAATTTTGCCAAGCAGGTCGTCGAAAAATTTGCGCGCCTGATCCACAAACGGCAGAATCGGCGAAGTCGTCTGGGCGACGAGCTGTTGCGCGTTCTTGAGCAACACGCCGACGTTTGCCCATGCCGTTTCGGCGGCGGTCAATGCCGCGCGAATCGAAGCGAACGCGCTTTCAAAACTGTCCAACGCGTTTTCGGCGGTGACAATGCCTGCCTTGAGCGAGTCCACCATAGCTCTGAGCGCGGCGAGCGTTCCAGAATATGCGCCCAGCGCCGCGCCAATGACAGAGTCAATCCCGATTTTGTCCAGCGTATCAAACAAGCCGACGAGTCCCTTGTACAATTCGATTTGCAGCTGCGCCGCCGCCAGTTGGCGTTGGAGTTCGTCATTTTTAGCTTGCGCCGCGTCGTTTTTCTTGCGCAGCTCGGTCAATTGAAATTCCAAATCCTGGGCTTGCAAGGCGGCATCTTGCTTTGCCCACGTTGTCGCTTCGACGCCCGCCAGCGCCGCCGCGCCGCCTGCGACGAGCACGCCCGCGGCCAATGCCGCGACGGCCTGCCGCCGCGATAACGTAAAGCCGTCGGATGGTTGGTCTGACATGGTTCACCTCCGAAATTTTCTACGCTTGCCCTGCGCTTTTGTTTCGATTAGGAAAAATTTCCGCTTTCGCACGTTGCACGCGAATGTTATAATGAGCGCGTGGGAATCGAGGGCGAACATGACCTCTTGACGCTGGCGCAGCGCGCGCTGCAAGACCATCGTGCGGAGGAGGCGCAAGGCATTCTCGTCAATCTCGTCGTGCGCGAGCCGCGTAACGAAGATGCGTGGGTTTTGCTCGCGCAAACTTTTAGTGATTTGGAACGCCGGATGGAGTGCTTACAACAAGCGCGTCAAGCGAACCCGTTCAGTTCTGTTATTGCGGATGCCATTCAGCAGTTGAAAATCGAGCTCTTGAACGCGGCTTTCGGGACACCGCCTGCCGCTCCGAGTGCTGTCTCTACACCCGATTCCGTAAGTTCAAACCCCGAACTCGCCCAAACGTTGTTGGATTCTGCCAATTCGCTGGCGCAAGCCATCCTCATGGCGACCGAGCCGATTGCCACCCGCAACTTTGGTCTCGAGTTTGTGCATCTCCTCGAGCGTGCGCACACCTACGATGCGACCCTCACACGCCGCTGGGTGAATACCGCCGGGCGCGCCGCGCTCGTCAAGTACGAAAGAGCCATCACGCAGCTGTTGACCAATCTCCCCCAGAACGACGCGCAGGTTGCCACCCTGCGCGCGCAGCGTCAACGGGCGCTGGACTTTTTCAAATAGCCCGCTGTCACACCGCTTTGAAATAAATCACTTTGCCGTCGCCCACCGCGTAGTAATCGTGAAAATGCGCGACGCACGCGTAACCGCGCCGCTCATAAAATGCGCGCGTCGGCGCGTACTGGGGTTTGTCTGACGTTTCAATATAAATCTGGCGCGCGCCCCGGCGCGCCAAATCCGCTTCCATGAATTGCAGCAGCGCGCTGCCGATTTTTTTATTCTGCGCGCGTTTGTCCACCGCCATCCAATACAAATCGTACGTCCCCTCCGCCAGCGACGCCGGGCCGTAGCACGCATACCCGCGCGGCGGCGCAGCCGGCGCGTCGCGATACACAATCCATAGATATTCTTCCGACGCGGGATTTTCAAAAAATGCTTCCAGCATCTCACGAACGGTCTGGACTTCGGCGGCATTAAAAAAGCCCGTCGCCTCGGTCAAGGCGACGAGCGTTTCCCTTTCAGCCGGTGCGGGTTGGTTAATCATTTACCAGCGGCTCAACCCGCGCCCATCGTCGCCGGTTGCGCGACTGGCGTACGCGGCTGCCGTTTTTCGGTCGGCGTTTCTATTTTGAATGCGCTCACCGGGATGGCGCGCACTCCGTCCGCCCCGGCGCTGCGCGCTTTCAAACGGAGTGAAATAATGCGCGGGCGCGGTTCTTTCAAGCGATAGCGATGCGCCGCCAAGCGAATGATTTCGTCGGCGAGCATCGCGTAATTCATTCCGGCGACGCGCGCGGAACGCGCAATGCCCGCGTCCGGCGAAAGGTCCGCATTCGGATTCACCTCCAACACGTACGGCACGCCGTTCATCACGCGTAAATCTACGCGCCCGTAATCACGCACGCCCATCGCGCGATACGCCGCCACCGCGACTTCGCTGATTTTCTGTTTCAGGGTTTCGCTGACTTTGGCGGGCGAAATGACTTGGGTGTATTTGTAGTCGTCCGAGTCCTCGACCCATTTGCCTTTGAACGTGACGATGCGTTTTTGGGGATCGGCGATTTTGGAGAAATTGATTTCCGAAAGCGGGAGCACGCGTGGATTGTCGTTGCCGAGCACCGTGACGTTGAATTCGCGCCCTTCGATAAATTGCTCGACCAACGCGGGCTGGCGATAGGTGTCCCAAATAAAGCGCAGCTGCTGGCGCAGTTCGCGCTCGTTCGTCACAACGGAATCCCACGTGATGCCCAGCGAGGCATCTTCGGCGACGGGCTTGACGAACAACGGAAATTCAATTTGCCGACGTACGGTGCCGGGCGCAATGACTTGGAACGGCGCGGTCGGAATGTTGTGCGCTTTGAGAATTTCTTTGGCGCGCGCCTTGTTCAAGCAGGTCGCCAGCGTCAAACGATTCGAACCGGTGTAGCGAAAGTGCAAATACTCGTACACCGAAATCACGTACGGTTCGAGATACGTTTTATCGCGAATGCTTTCGCAGAGGTTAAAGATGAGCCATTCGTTCGGATCGAATTCGCGCAATGGCTCCCACAACTCGTGGCGAATGGGGACCGAAACGACTTGATGCCCGAACGAACGCAGTGAATTGGCTACCGCATCTTCGACGATTTTGGTTTCTTGCTCTGCGAGCAAGTCGTCGGGTTGTCCCTTGTCCAACAGATCAACGACGTTATAAACGACGAGAACTTTCAAGCAGGATTCCTCACTCTTGATTCCGAGAATCCATCGCGTAGAAAAATACGCAACCCCGGAATTTTTATCGCGCGGGCTTTACGTGAAAGCATTACGTACTGTGCGCGCGATGTTTATTTCTTGGATCGCCTTGCATTATAACGTATTGCCAGACAAATTCATCCTTAAAATTTTTTCGCAGCGCAAAAAATTTTTCGCGCAAATTTCTCAAGGGGGTGAAAAATTTTGCGCGCGCACGCGCCGATGCAACGAATGAATTCGTTATTACGGCGCGCTGATAGTGACGAATTCATTCGTCCACGGGTGTGGGGAGCAACGAATGCATTCGTTGCTACGGTACGCGCGCAAATAATTCGGAAGATAGCGTATCCGATGGTATAATTTTGGCGTCTTGTACTAGGGCAAGTCGTTCGGCGCGGCACCCCCTGACACGTCAACACGCAGAGAACTTGCAAATTCGCGCAAGCCGCGTGGTGCGTGCTGGCGAGTCACCGCGCCGTTTTT
>JACQWQ010000109.1 GCA_016209205.1 Chloroflexota bacterium | reverse complement strand
ACCCGATGCCTCCCTTCTCTTGGCTTCATTCAGTTCGTTGCCTCCCTAAATGCAAGAGTTGGTGTTGGGCGGGTGGCTACCCCTTGCCCAAGATGGACTTGCACCATCAAGAAACAATACGCTTTGCTCGGCGCACTCATGCGATGCCTCCCTGTGACTTTCCGGCGCCGCCCTACGACATTGTTCGTCGAAAGGCATTTTATGAGAAGGAACAATGACCCACACGCGCAAAATAAAGTCGGCTGACGTACTCGCTCTCGATTGCACCGCCAAACTTTTCAATCACCGCGCGGATTCTCGTCAGCAACTCTTGGCGGAGTTGCACGGGCAAACTCGCGATAGGCGAATACGTGCTGATCAATTTTTCAAATTGGTCTGCCGTGTACTTTATCCGCCAGGGATACCGTTTCAAAATCGCGGGGGCAAACAATCCCGATGCGGCCATCTCTGCGACCGTGTCATTTTCCAATTCATCGCGCGGCTTGTTTTTCATTCCAAGCAATTGCGGCGCAAGCTCGCGATACACTTGGTCAATCGCTTGGGAAAAATCCGCGCCGCCGCCGAGATGGTCATTCCAAAACAACGCGAGGCTTGCTCCCGTTTTCAATGCCGCCGCTGTTTTGCGCCAGCGCACAGCGGGCGAAATCCAATGGAATGCTTCCGCGCAAATGACCAGATCAAACGCGCGCGCTGGCAGCGTCCAGTCCTCGAACGCGATGTTCTGGATTTCCACCGCCGGAAAGGGTTTCACCTGTTCACGCGCCAGCCGCGCCAAGTTCGCGCCCAATTCGAGACAAAGCATCGCGTACCCGCGCCGCGCAAAAGGCAGGGTCGCTTGCCCCGTCCCGCAGCCAATTTCCAGAATGCGCCCACCTGCCGGAATTCCCGAAAGCACGAGCACATCCGCGACGAGTTCCGCCGGATATGTGGGGCGAACCTCGTCGTACAATTCCGCGAGGTTGTTAAAGGTCGTTCTCAATTCATGGGCGCTGAGCATTACAACACCAACGGTAGGACGCGCTCCTAAATTATGGATACAACCCTATCGCAATTAGTCGTTCCCGCTCCTCGACGCGACGCGCTTCATTAGATAATACTCGCATCGCCCACCTGCACGTTCCACTACCATGCGCCGCAAGGGTGCAGGAATTTCCGCGCTCATCAGTTTTTACTCATCAACTGCTCGCGTGCTTGGGTTTTGAGCAAAATCAACAGGTGATCCAACGCTTCGCTTTCATCCAGCTCGGCTTGTTCTTCGGTCGAGAGCAAACCAGCTTGGTTGAGCGCGAGAAGACGTTGTAAACGTTGTTGTGCACGCTCAGAGACAGTATACTCAGTGACTTGAGTCGGTGTGGGTCCTTTAGATAAAAACTCGATGACTTCGGCTACCGTCTGCGCGGTGGGCGTTTTGAAACCCATTAGAGAGAGTTCCAAAACGGTAGGCAACCAAAGGGTCATGCGCCGCAGCTTGGGTTCAAGCCGATCCGGCACGCGCATTGTCAACTCGATCATATTGCACCTCTATTCTTGTATTTCATTATCACAATGCCGCGTGGGTTGTCAATTCATTTTCCGAATGCTGCAATCGAACGGTACGCCGCACATATTTTTTCTATCCCACCGCGCTTTTCACCGCGCTCTTGAACACGCCCAACGCGTCGGCGATTTGCGCCTCATTCACAATGAGCGGCGGAATCCAGCGAATTACATTGTCATACGGACCGCACGTCAGCAACATCAAGTTGCCGTCGTCCATACATTTTTGACGCACCGCGTTCGCAATTTTTTTCGATTCGCGCCAATCGCCGGACGGATGTGTAAATTCGGCGGCAGCCATCAGACCGATGCCGCGCACATCGCCGATGATGGGAAATTCTTCTTGAATGTCTTTTAATCCACCGAGCAGCACGGGTCCCAATTTCGCGGCGTTCTCGATCATACCCTCTTCTCTCATCGCGCGAATCGTCGCCGCGCCTGCCGCGCACGCGACCGCATTGCCGCCGTACGTGCCGCCGTGCGAACCCGGCGCCCATTTCGCCATCGTCTCTGGACGCGCCGCAATGCCGCTCAAGGGAAAACCGGACGCGAGTCCTTTTGCCATCACCATGATGTCGGGCGTTACTGCGCTTCCGTTGGAATCGAGAAAGTGCTGATGCCCAAACCATTTGCCCGTGCGCCCAAAGCCGGTCTGCACTTCGTCGGCAATGAGCAGGATGCCGTGCTTGTCGGCAAGCGCGCGCAGTCCTTGCAAGAAACCGTCGGGCGGCACGATGTAACCGCCTTCGCCTAAAATGGGTTCGATCAAAATCCCCGCGACTTCACTCGGCGCGGTCTGCGTTTCAAACATGTATTCTAATTCGCCGAGACAAAACGCGGACGCCTCAGCGGGCGACATGCGCATGCGATAGGCGTAGGGATACGGCGCGATATGAATGCCCGCCGCGAGCGGCGCGTAACGCGAACGATAACCGGCTTTGGACGACGTTAGCGCCATCGCCGCGTTGGTGCGCCCGTGAAAGGCGCCGACGAAACTGATGATGTTCGGGCGTCCCGTCGCGGCGCGCGCAAGTTTCACCGCAGCTTCAATCGCTTCCGCGCCCGAATTGCTAAAGAAAAATGTATCGAGTGCGGCGGGGGCGACGGTCAACAATTCATTCACAAGGTCGAGCATCGGCTTGTGATACACGATGTTGGCTTGACCGTGAATCAATTTGCCAACCTGCTCTTGCGCGGCGGCAACCACTTGCGGATGACAATGCCCGGTATTGGTTACGCCGATGCCGCACGTAAAATCAAGATAGCGCGCGCCGTCGGCGGCATAGATGTACGCGCCTTGCGCATGGTCGGCGACGATATTGGAATAACGCGCCCACACGGGCGAAAGGTGTTCGGTAGCACTGGGTAGCATCATTGCTCCTGATTCGTGAAGAATGCTATGCTTTTGGGATATTGAGTGACACGACCGTTGTCGAACGGGGTTAGTCCTCTGCCGTGTCTTGCGAGGTGCACGCGCACACTGGTCGCGTGCGAAACGTGAAACGATAATAGCACAAGAGAAACAAAAATAAAAGGGTCGCAAGACCCCAAGGGTTTTTTCAAAACCTGTGAGGTCGGCGCGAAGCAAAGACCCTCACAGGTTTTGACCAGGCTTGGGGTTTTTGCAAAGTCGCTTGACACAGGATGTCATTTCGAACGGAGCGAAGGCGGAGTGAGAAATCTCAATGGGCGAGCACAAGCGAGATTTCTCACTCCGTTCGAAATGACAGTGGACGCGACTTTGCAAAAGCCGTGTGACCAGGCTGCCACGCGTTGATAACCTTCCACGTTTATGCTAAGATAGCGGTGTCATGGCAAAAATCGCTTCCGATTTACAAATGCAGGCACGTGCGAATCCTTCGGCGACCTTTCAAATCATCGTGCGTGTACAAGGCGACATGGACGCGCGCCAAGCCCAACTGGAAGCCGAAGGACTGACGATTACGCGCCGTTCGTGGCTGATTCACGGATTCGCCGCGTCGGCGACGGGCGCGTGGATCGAAAGCGCCACAGACAAAGAATGGATTGTTTCCGTCGAACGCGACGCGGAAATCCGGGCAATCAAGGACAAGACGAATTAGCGAGGCAGTGTATGGCTGTAATGACTCCTTATTATCATATCGAATTGAACGACGACGGTGTGCCCGTCATCAGCGGCACGATGATGAAGGTCATCGAGCTGGTGCTCGACCATCTTGCTTATGGGTGGAGTCCCGAAGAATTGCAGTACCAACACCCGTACTTGACGATGGGACAGGTTCATTCCGCGTTGGCATATTATTGGGACCATCAAAGGGAACTTGACGCGGAGATAGAACGCGGACTTGTGTGGGTACAAGAACAGCGGCGCGCGCAACCCCTAACCCCATTTCTGAAGCGATTGCGCGCGCTGAAAGGCGTCTAATGCCATTACCCTTGTACATGGATCACCACGTTGCCCGCGCGATCACGGACGGTTTGCGCGCGCGCGGGCTTGACGTTTTGACCGCAGAAGAAGACGGCACAAAAGAGTATGAAGATTCATAACTCTTGGATCGCGCGATGGAGTTGCAGAGAATTCTCTTTACACGTGATAGAGATTTCTTGCGAGAAGCCACATATCGTCAAGTGCACGGTATAGAATTTTGTGGCGTTGTTTATGCTCACCAGATTGAGGTGCCAATCAAAGTTTGTATTAGCGACCTCGAGCTCATCTGTTCTGCAGGGACATTCGACGACGTCATGAATACATTGTTCTATCTTCCCCTCTGACTCTTCTCAAGGAGCAACTCGATTGTCTACCCTTACACTTCCCCCGCGGGCTGAAATTCCCGACCAGTACAAGTGGGACGCCGAAAGCGTGTTTCCCGATCAAGCGGCATGGCAAGCCGAATTCGACGCCGTGCTCGCCGCGTTGTCACAGTTGGACGCGTATCGCGGGTGTCTTGCCGAGAGCACGGACATTTTGATTTCCGCGCTCGAATTGGCACAGCAGCTGCAAAAGCGCATGTGGATTGTCTATGTCTATGCCGCGCTGCACCACTCGGTTGACACGCAAGACCAAAATGCCGCAGCGATGAACGGCGCGGTAAATGGTCTCATGGGGCGCGCCGCCGCGGCAACCGCTTTTGTTGACCCCGAACTGATCGCGCTCGGCGAAACGACGCTCAAGCAATGGATGGAAACCGACCCGCGTCTCGTCACGTACGCACACTATTTCGACAATTTGTTTCGCAAACAGAAACACGTTCGTTCCGCCGAAGTGGAACAGGTGCTGGGCATGCTCGCCGATCCCTTTTCGGGCGCGTACATGGGGCACAGCATGTTGAATAGTGCGGACATGCGCTTCAAGCCCGCGGTCGGCTCCGACGACAGCGAGTACGAAGTCGCGCAGGGAACTATTTATACGCTGTTGGATTCTCCGGACCGCGCGACGCGCCAAACCGCGTGGGAAAATTATCGCGACGTGTATCTTGATTTTAGAAACACGATGGCGTCGCAGCTCGAGACTTCGATTAAACAAAACGTGTTTACCATGCGCGCCCGCCATTTCGACAACACGCTGGAAATGGCGCTCGACGAACAGAACCTTCCCTCGCAGGTATTTCACAACCTGCTCGCAAATTTTAAAAAGAATTTGCCGACGTGGCACCGCTACTGGCGTTTGCGCCAAAAAGCATTGGGCATCGAGTCATTGCGAACGTACGATATTTGGGCGCCCTTGAGGCGAGAGACGCGCGCGCTTCCGTTCGAAGAAGCGGTAGAATGGATTTGCGCGGGACTCGCGCCGCTGGGCAGCGCTTATGTGGAGATTGTGCGACGCGCCTGTTTGCAAGAACGTTGGGTGGATGCGATGCCTAATCGCGGCAAACGCGAAGGCGCGTTTTCTTCCGGCACACCGGGCACGCATCCCTTTATCGTCATGAGTTACGACAACAACATGGGCGCACTCTCGACGCTGGCGCACGAGCTCGGACATTCGATGCACTCGTACTTGACGTGGCAAAAGCAGCCGATGATTTATACGGGCTATGGCATGTTCGTCGCCGAAGTCGCTTCGAATTTTCATCAGGCAATGATTCGCGCCTACATGCTAAAAGAAATTACCGACCCCACGTTCCGTATCAACATTCTCGAAGAAGCGATGCAAAATTATCACCGCTACTTTTTCATCATGCCCACGCTGGCGCGGTTCGAGTTGGTGACGCACGAGCGCGTCGGCGCGCCAAACGCAGTGCAAGATTATCTCGGCTTTTTGAGCGCGGGCAGCAGCAAGTACCCGCTCGACGCGCTGCGCGATGCAGGCGTAGACATGGCGCAGCCCGAACCCGTCGAAGCCGCGTTCCAAGTCCTGGCAAGTTACGTGGATCAATTAGAAGAATTGGTTGGCTAGGGCAAATCCCAATTGGGTGTGTAGGACATAGGGGCAATCCCTTGTGGTTGCCCCGTTAGAACGGGCGAGGACGAGCCGTCGCCCCTACAGTGCACAGGTATCGTACGCTTATGGATAATCCCAATCTCAACGACATGCTCAGCAAGTTGCACAATGAACTGAATCAGACCGAGCCGACGGAAAAAACCCAAGCGGTGGTCACTGACTTGAAATCACAGCTGCAACCGATCCTCGCCGAGCCGGATGCCGATCATTCGCCGCACTATCAGACGCTGGGCGAACGGCTCAACCTCGCGCTCGTGGATTTGGATGTAGACCACCCGCGCCTTTCCGCCGCCATTCGCACCGTGCTCGATGAGCTCGCCGCGGTGGGAATCTAAAATCGCCGCGCCCGCCCGTCACGGTACATCACAATTTCATCTATCTACTCGCGAGGGATTTGCATTCCCGACGGGAAATGGCGGATTACAAATCCGCAAGGAGCAGATAAACGGTCAAATTGTGATGTACTATGCAAATTCCGTATTGGTTCAAGGGAAATGTTAAAGCGCAGTTGTACTGCGCGTTCGCTGACGGCAGTCCAAACTGCGGCGATGCATGCGATGGAGTTCATCGCCCATCGCATGAACAAACAGGGTAACCACCAGATGGAATCCAGTTGATAGACGCGCGGGGATGATGTAGAATTGCGCCGAAAGGTGAACTAAAGATGCTGACAGCTTATATTCGCGCGGCGATGCGACATGCCAAATACGAGATTCTTGAAGATGGCACATTCTTTGGCACCATTCCAGGATTTCAAGGTGTGCTTGCAAATCAAGCCACCCTCGAAGAGTGTCGTGATGAATTGCAGAGTGTGCTGGAAGATTGGATTCTGCTAGGTCTCCGTTTTGGCGATTCATTGCCTGTGGTAGATGGACTCGATCTCGAAATTGAAAAACAGGTGGCATGATGCCCATCGTGGGTCCAATCAAGCGAAAAGACTTGATCTACAACTTGCGCCGTCTGGGTTTTGAAGGTCCGTTTTCGGGAAAGCGTCACGAATTTATGCGTAGAGGCAGCATCAAGGTGTACATCCCGAATCCTCACGAAGGCGAGATTAGTCCTGGCTTGCTTGTAAAACTATTGCGTGAGGCGGAAATTGAGCGTTCCGAGTAGTCAGTCTACATGAACTCTGTTCACCACCAAGGATGAAAAATTTCTCGCATTGTGCTATGCTTACCCAAATCACCAGCTTGAGGTCGGTCATTCAGTGGTGCTGCGAGCCTGAGAGTCAGTCGGACCCGGGACACCTTCATGCACCACCAATTGTTGCCAACCGCGTCAGCGGGGGAGCACGCAGAGCAGATTATTCTGTTCAGGGTGTCCTAGCTGGTTCATCCTGTGGGATGCGCCAAGGAGCCGATGCTCGTTGGCTTTTTTAGGGTACGCTGATTGTGCGATTGTTGAACAGCTCATTGAGCATTATGCCTTGAATTGTGCAGGTCTTTTTTTCAGAGCAGCAGCTGATGTAGAATTGCGCCGGAGTGTGAGGTCAGTATGTTGACAGATTATATTCGCGCAGCGATGAAACATGCCAAATACGAAATAATTGACGATGGGACGTTTTTTGCCACGATTCCAGGTCTTGATGGTTTATGGGCAAATGCCCCAACCCTAGAAGAATGTCGCGAAGAATTGCAGAGTACATTGGAAGATTGGATTCTGGTTGGCGTGCGTCGCGGGCATACCATCCCAATCGTTGATGGGATTGATTTGAACATCTTGGAACCGACCGCATAATGCCCAAGTTCGGTCCTATCAAACGCAAAGACTTGATATATCATCTCAAGGAACTTGGCTTTGAGGGTCCCTTCGCAGGGAGCAAGCACGAGTTTATGGAGAAAGGTTCTATTCGTCTCACGCTGCCCAATCCACATCGAGGGGGGATTGGACGCGCCCTGTTGGCAACGCTGCTACGGGAAGCGAGAATCGAACGTTCCGAATGGGAAAAGTTGTAGCGAGTTTTTCGCAGGAGGGAAATCAGTATGAATCAACCAATTTCAATCGCCGAGCGGGCGCAGGTAGAACGAAGTTTTCTCACCCGCACTTTTTTGTGGATGACGCTCGGTTTGCTCGTAACGTCGGTCGTCGCGTATGTCGTCGCTTCATCCGAAACGCTGCTCGCGCTGATCTTTGGCAATCCGGTGCTTTTGTTCGGATTGGTGATCGGTCAAATCGTCACCGTGCTTGTCTTGAGCTTTGCAGTGACGCGCATCTCGCCCATCTTAGCAACGCTGCTCTTTTTCCTCTATGCGGCGCTGACGGGCTTGACCTTTTCCTCCATTCTCTTGGTCTATACTGCGGAATCGGTCGCGAGCACGTTCGTCGTTACGGCAGGCATGTTCGGCATCCTGACCATCATCGGCATGAGCACGCAGGTGGATTTGACGGGCTTGGGCATATTGGCGTTCATCGGTCTGATCGGCGTCATTCTCATGTCCATCGTCAACTTTTTCGTGCAAAGCACCGTGCTGTACTGGATCATCTCGGTCATCGGCGTCATTATCTTTGTCGTCCTGATTGCGCGCGACGCGCAGCGGCTCAAGCAAATGGCGACGCAGCTGGACCCGAATTCGGACCAGGGCGCACGCGCTTCGATCATGGGCGCGCTCGCGTTGTATCTCGATTTCATCAACCTGTTCCTGTTCCTCTTGCGCTTTTTGGGACGACGGAACTGAGCGGGACCGTTGGGATTTTTCATTTTCACGCACACAGTCCAACGGGAGGAACATTCCTCCCGTTGTCTGTATTCACCTCAGATCGGAGCACGAGAATGGCAGTGCAGTATGTGCTGAGCGATTACGTTGATGCGGCGATGCGCCACGCGAGCTACGACGAGTTGGAAGATGGTTCCTACGTCGGTACTATTCCAGAATGTGTCGGCGTCATTGCGTTCGGCGCTACCCTGCGCGCATGTGAGCAAGAGTTACAGTCCACACTCGAAGATTGGATTTTGCTTGGATTCAAGCTGGGACATACATTGCCGGTTCTTGACAACATTGACCTCAACGGAGCGCCTCTTTATAGCTCGCTCGAATCCAATTAAGCGGCGCGAGTTCATCCGTCGCTTGCGACAACTGGGGTTTGAAGGTCCAATCGTCGGCTCACGCCACGAAATCATGCAATACCAAAATCATCGGCTTGCTATTCCATCCAATGCCGAATATTCAATTCCGCAGCTCCGCATGATGCTGCACCAAGTTGAAAGAATTCTGGAGCGCGAGATTTCTGCTCAGGAATGGGAACAACTCACATAGCAAAGGACCTGGACTATGCCTTACGGTTACAACGGCAAGATTTTGCACGTGAATTTATCGAAACGCGTTTGGGATACCGAAGAACCCGGCGACGCGTTTTATCGCCAGTATGGCGGCGGCAGCGCGCTGGGGCTGTATCACATCTTGCGCGAAATGCCCCCGCACATTGACGCGTTCAGCCCCGAAAACATGCTCACGTTTTCGTTGAGTCCGCTGACGGGCGCGCCCGTGTCGGGACAATCGCGCATGATGGCGAACGCCAAATCGCCGCTCACGGATGCGATTGGCGATTCGCAGTGCGGTGGCTATTTTCCCGCCGAAATGAAATTCGCGGGATACGACGCGATCATTTTTCGCGGGCGCGCCCCGCATCCCGTCTATCTTTACATTCGCGACGGACACGTCGAATTGCGCGACGCGTCGCACTTGTGGGGCAAGACGACGCACGCGGTCGAACAAATTCTGAAACAGGAATTGGGCGACAAGGAAATTGAAATCGCGCAGTGCGGACCGGCGGGCGAAAAACTAGTCCGTTTTGCCGCCATCATCAACATGGCCTCGCGCGCCAATGGACGTACGGGACTCGGCGCGGTGATGGGTTCCAAGAATTTGAAAGCGGTCGTCGTGCGCGGCGCCAAAGGCGCGAAATCCATTCCATGGGCGGACCCGCAGGCGATCATCGAACTGACCAAGCTGGGTCCGAAAATCATGCCCGACAATGCCGACATGGCAGGTCTCGCCAAATACGGCACCGCGAGCGTCGTGATGTTTCAAAACACCATCGGCTCGCTGCCGACGTACAATTACGACAGCGGTGATTTTTCGGGCGCGGAAAAAATTTCCGGCGAAGTGCTGTACGACACGCTATTGCGCGGCGCGCAACAAGGGCGTCAAAATACCACCGGGCGCGAGTCGTGTTATTCATGCTCGGTGCGCTGCAAACGCGTGGTCGAAACGGAATGGAAAGGTAACAAGGTCGAACCACACTATGGCGGTCCCGAATACGAAACGCTTTCGACCTTCGGCTCGTACTGCGGCGTGAGCGATTTGAACGCGGTTTCTCTCGCATCGCAACTGTGCAACGCGTATGGCGCGGATACGATCAGCGCAGGCGCGACGATTGCGTTTGCGATGAATTGTTACGAGCAAGAAATTTTATCGAACGCGGATACCGGCGGAATCGAATTGCGCTATGGCAATGCTGATGCCATGATTCAAGTTTTAAAGGATACGCTGACACGCGCGACGCCGTTGGGCGAAATGCTCGCGGAAGGTTCCGCCCGCGCCGCGCAAAAGATCGGCGACGGCGCGCCAGATTTGGTCGTCGCGGCAAAAAAGCAAGAATTCCCCGCGCACATGCCGCAGGCGAAACGTTCGCTCGCGTTGATTTACGCCGTCAATCCGTTCGGCGCGGACCATCAATCCTCCGAGCACGATCCAATGTACGAAGAAGGCAACACCAGCGATTTGTACATGGAGCGTTTGAATCAAATCGGCTTGTACGAGCCGCAGCCGCAGCGTTCCCTCACCGTCGAAAAAGTGCGCTTTGCGCTCAAGACGCAGCAATTTTATTCGGGTCTCGACACATTCGGCTTGTGTCAATTCGTGTTCGGTCCGGCGTGGACGCTGTACGGTCCGAGTCACGTCGTAGATTTGATTCGAGCCGCGACGGGTTGGAATTATTCGCTCTACGAGTACATGCTAGCCGGCGAGCGCCGTTTGAACATGCTGCGCGCGTTCAATGCGCGCGAAGGCATGGATCGCACTCAAGACGCGCTGCCCAAGAAAATGTATCAGGCGCTCAAAGGCGGCGCGACCGACGGCGTGAAATTGAGCCAAGCCGAACTGGAACAAGCCAAAGACGCGTATTACGCCATGAGTGGCTGGGACGTCAAGAGCGGCATCCCGACGCGCGCGAAATTGCAGGAACTCGGCATCGAATGGGTCGCCGACATTATTGGAGTGTAGAGGTTGGAGATTGGAGGTTGGAAATTGGAAGTTGGATGCAACTTCCAACATCAAATTTCTCGAGGAGGAGAGATATGAAATACAGCCTTGTGTTTGGAGCAGCATTCGCGCTGCTCGCCCTGTTCGCGCTTGGTTGTGCTGGACCCGCCACACCTCCGCCGCCCGTCGTGCAAACGGTTGTCGTTCCGGTTAAAGAAACCGTTGTGCAGACCGTTAAAGAAACCGTTGCCGTGCCTCAAACCGTTGTGGCGCAGCAAACGGTTGTCGTGCAAGAGACCGCCGTCCCACGGCCCACCGCGGCTCCGGCAGGCAGCATGATTACCAGCATCGGTCAAGGTGAAGGCGAGGTAGCTATCGTCGCCTGGCCCGGATACATCGAACGCGGTGAGACCGACAAGAATTACGATTGGGTCACCAAGTTTGAGCAAGACACCGGATGCAAAGTCGCCGTCAAGACCGCCGCGACTTCGGATGAAATGGTCGCGTTGATGAACGAAGGCGGTTTCGATCTGGTCACGGCATCGGGTGACGCGAGCAATCGTTTGATCGCGGGGAATCGCGTCCAGCAAGTCAACATTGACTTGATTCCTTCGTGGAAAACGGTTGACGAACGTTTGCAGAATGCACCGTGGAACACGGTTGACGGCAAGCATTACGGCGTGCCGTATCAATGGGGTCCGAATGTGTTGATGTACAACACGAACGTCTTCAAAGAAGCGCCGAAATCGTGGGGCGTTGTGTTCACGGAACAAACCTTGCCCGACGGTAAATCGAACAAAGGACGCGTGCAAGCTTATGACGGACCCATTTATGTCGCCGACGCCGCGCTCTATTTGATGAAAACCAAACCCGAACTGGGCATCAAGAATCCGTACGAATTGACGCGCGATCAATTCAACGCGGCGATTGACCTTTTGCGCGAACAGCGGAAAATCGTCGGTCGCTACTGGCACGATGCGATCGTGCAAACCGATGATTTCACGAATGAAGGCGTCGTCGCGTCATCGTCCTGGCCCTTTCAAGTGAATTTGCTCCAAGCCAACAAGCAGCCCGTCGCCAGTGTCGTACCGGAAGAAGGCGCGACGGGTTGGGCGGACACGACGATGATGTCCATCGAAGCGAAACATCCGAACTGCGCCTACAAGTGGCTCGAATGGTCCATCAATCCGAAACTGCAAGGCGACCTCGCCGCGTGGTTCGGCTCCGTCCCCGCCGTGCCGTCCGCGTGCAAAGGCAACGCGTTGTTGACCGACACGGGCTGTGACTTGAACGGCATGCAGAACTTTGACAAAATCTGGTTCTGGCGCACGCCCACTGCGAAATGCGAAACGCAAACCGAATGTGTGCCCTATCACGAATGGGTTACAAAATATGTGGCAGTGATTGGGGGACAATAAAGCTGTGAGGAAAAACAAGCGCAGGAGTGCCGAGAGTGCTCCTGCGCTTGTCGCATGAAAAATGCGTACGCGAGCGAAACTCAAACCCGGGCAAAGGGGCACGCTCAAGCTCCTGGCGCAGTATGGCAAACAGCTGGTCTGCGTGCGCTATCGCTATGATGAGGAACGACACAAACGTTTCACGACGGTTGAATTGATTGTGTCAGAATCAGAATGGCACAGAAAAACCGCGCGCATTGCCCCCGACGCACACGTGGGTGTGCGTGTTGGTTATGCCGAAAAACAATTGCAGCATAAAATCAAACAAATGGGCGGCGCGTGGAATGCCGCGCGCCGCCTTTGGGAAATGCGATACGACAGCGCCGTCGCGTTGGGACTCGAGGAACGAATCGTTGCGATACGACAGCGCCGTCGCGTTGGGACTCGAGGAACGAATCGTCCAGTGAAAAGTATGCAAATGTGGATACCGAAAAAGCATATAATAGTATATGCTTGTATTTAATAGTATAAACATGCTTGCGTAAAGCGAGCGTTCGGGCGAACATTGCTCGCATTCGCTCGCAACGCCGCCGAACATACGCCGTGCGTTCATGCTCGCATTCGCTCGCACGTCGCACGGCTTGGCGTTTGGCGACATTCCGTTGCAGTTCGAAAAGGGCAAAGCACATGAGTAGCGACAAGAAAACTTATGCTCGTGGGCGCACTGTCTTCGAAAATACAAGGACCGTTAAGACAAGACAGCGTGGTGGGTTAATCGAGTTGCTCGATGACGATGGCAACGTTACTCAGCGCCTCTACTTGCCGAACATTCCCGAGATTCCAAGAGAGATGTTTGAGGTGCGGCTGCCTCTAGTGGTCAGCCCTCCAAGTTTGATTCAGCAAATAGCATCGCAAAACGAAGACCTATACAGGTTGATGCCAGAGGATTTTGAGCGGCTCGTTGCTGAATTGCTCAATAGAGATGGCTGGGAGGTTGAACTCACTGCTAGGACAAAAGACGACAACATTGACGTTTTCGCATTTCATCGCGTGGGCGGCATTCCATTGAGCATGCTTGTTCAATGCAAACGGTATGCTGTAGAACGAAAAATCGGTATAGATATCGTAAGGTCGGTAATCTACACGGCAGACAAGTATAGAACCAATCTTGCGATGATTGCCACGAGTTCATCATTCACAACGGGTGCCATAGAAGAAAAACTGCAATTCCAGCCATGGCGACTCGACTTGAGAGACCATAACGCAATTATCGCATGGTGCTTGAAACACGCACAAGCCAATGACTGACCACCCCGCAATGAACGCCGCCAAACACCTGCCCGCCGATTCCGCCACGGTCGCGGCATTTTGGGCATCGTGGTTTGCGCTGGCAAACGGACTTGTATTTCGCAAGACACCTTGCGGTGGAATCGGCGGGCGGTAGCGTTTGCAGCCATGCCGAGTGAGCCGCCCATGATCGAGTCAGCAAAGAGGCAAACGTGCAATACAATTTTGAATGGGACCCCGCCAAAGCGAGAGAAAATCTGCGCAAGCATCGCGTGAGTTTTGAGCGGGCGGCACAGGTCTTTCTTGATCCGAACATGGTTTCGATCTACGATGAAGAACATAGTGAAGAGGAAGAACGATGGGACACGCTGGGAATGGATCGAAATCATGTCTTGCTCGTTGTAGTGCATACCTTTGAAGAGATAGATTCAGAAAATGCGACGGTTCGACTCATCTCGACGCGGAAAGTAACCAAGCATGAAGAGCGCCAATATCACGCAGGAGAAATGCCGTGAAGAAGGAATACGATTTCTCGAAAGGTACGCGCGGCAAGTTCTATCGTCCGAACGTGCGACTGAATTTGCCCATCTACTTGGATGAGGATATTGCAGAATTCATTGAAAAGTACGCCAAGCAGAAGAAGGTAGATGTGCAGACGGTTGTGAATGAAATCTTGCGGCGGAATAAGGAGATGCTGCAAGCGATTCGCTGAATGCACGGCTGCTAACACTTGCTTGCTGCCAACCGCGCGCGAGAAGGTCGAGTGCGTCGTGCTGAAAAGAGCCAGACGCGTGGAGGGCGGCGCGGTTGCGGCAAGCGCGGCGTTTCCAGACATTCCGCTCAATCGAGAGGTGGGCGCGCTCCCAGGGAGTAAATACTATGTGGTATTCTTTTCTAAATGCTGTTGATATTCTCATTGGGGGACTTATGATTGCCACTATTGTAATTGGTGCGTTTGGCACTCAAGACAAGGCGGCTTTCATCGGCTTGATATTATCAATGGCAATAGCGTATCTAACGACTTTTCGACCTTTCCTCAGAAAACCCAGGTTGAAATTGGTCGTTGACGAGGTTCGGTGTTCTGCACCCACATTACAAGGTGATACCGCAAGTTGGTTTATCAGATTGGGAATAACGAATTACGGTTTGACAATGGCTAAGGATTCGTCCATAAATAACTTGAGCAGTTTGTGATATGCTTGTCTCACATCACTCTGTGTGAGGCAAACCCGAATGTCACAATCAAAACACCGTTCGATCCATCAGTGTTGCTGTGAAACCTGTCAATGCCATCCCCATAGCCAAGTGGCGCAGCAACATAAAGCGCTCAATCAATTGCTCGCCCAGTGCGACGAGAAAACCCGTCGTCGGGTGGTCGGCTTGTTAGCCCTCCAGTGGGGTCCGCGTTGCATTTCGCTCCTGCGACGGATCACCGGCTTGAGTCGCAACACGATTCAGCGGGGTAAATCTGAACTCGAGCATCCGGTGACAGAGCCAGATCACCGCATTCGCAAACCCGGCGCAGGGCGCATGTTCGTCGAAAAAAACAATCCCGCATTGGTGTGGCGTTAGAGCGATTGCTGGAAGATGCCACGGCGGGCGATCCGATTACAGGTCTGAAGTGGACGCGAAAAACCTTGGCGGCACTTACCCGCGAACTGCAAAAGAAATTTCACATCGGACACACCACGGTGGCACGCCTGCTCAAGTCCAAAGGGATTGCCCTGCGCGGCAATCGCAAGCGGTTGAGTCCGCGTCAAGACGCCCAACGCGACCGACAGTTTCGCTACATCGCACGCCTGCGCGGCAAGTTTGCGAAGGCAAAAGTGCCAAGTATTAGCGTAGATACGAAGAAAAAAGAGCTCATCGGCACTTTCAAAAATGCAGGTCGCACTTGGCGGCGCACCCCGCTGGAAGTGTTTGCGACTGACTTTCCGAAGGATGCGAAAGCCAAAGCGATTCCGTATGGGATTTACGATCTGCTGCGCAAGGAAGGCTACGTGGTGGTCGGCACGTCCCATGAAACGCCCGCCTTTGCCGTGGCCGCCATTCGCGGGTGGTGGTTG
Source organism: Chloroflexota bacterium (assembly GCA_016209205.1). Classification (GTDB taxonomy): domain Bacteria; phylum Chloroflexota; class Anaerolineae; order UBA4142; family SHND01; genus SHND01. Next base: position 10,081 of record JACQWQ010000109.1, on the reverse strand, counting down.
GAAGTAGGGGGCCATCAGCATGGCGACAAGCGGGAACTGTTCATTCTCGCCGATGGGGGCGGTGCGAATGGCAATCACTGTTGGCTGTGGAAATGGCATTTGCAGCAACTGGCCGACGAATTCCAGCTAACGATTACCGTGGCGCATTATCCGACTGGTGCATCGAAATGGAATCCGGTGGAGCATTGCTTGTTCTGTTACATCAGCCGCAATTGGGCCGGCCAACCGCTCATCAGTTTTGAAACGGTGTTAAAGTTCATTCGCACGACGCACACCGCAACAGGATTATCTTGTCGCGCGCGTTTGGATCGCCGAAAATACGAAACGGGCTTGAAGATTACGCCGGAACAGAAGCGGCAGATCAATCTGCAACCGCATCGCATCCTGCCCGAGTACAACTATACAATTCGACCGCACGATTACAAATAACAAAATTGCTCAAGTTATTTATGGACGAATCCTTAGGACTCGTCCATAAATAAGTTGAGCACTTTTCCACAAAAAGCCGGCATGAAATCGTTTACAATGGCGATTCTTGGGGCACTTTAATGGCAAACTGCTCAAGTTATTGTTGGACGAATCCTTAGTAGCGCAACCGACCTTGCTCAACAAAGCAGGCTAACTTGGGATTATGCGACAATGCGACATTGATGTCGTATAATCCCTTCCAGAGGGGGATTATACGACAAGATGTTGTATAATGGCTTATATACAACAAGTATATTCTCCCTCGTTGTTCTGTCAAACAGGGTTTGTTCAATAACCGGATAACCGAAGGCGTGCTATGACACAACAGCCCAAACTCCTCGAAAAGGTGCGTGAAATGTTGCGGCTCAAGCATTATTCGCCAAAAACCGAAGATACGTATATCCAATGGATTCGCCGCTATATCCGCTTTCACAACATGCGCCACCCGCGCGAAATGCGTGAACCCGAAATTCAGGCATTTCTTTCTCATCTCGCCGTGAACGAAAATGTTGCTTCTTCTACCCAAAATCAGGCGTTTAGCGCGCTCTTGTTCTTGTATCGCGAGGTGCTGAATATCTCACTCGACCCCCAAATTCAAACCGTGCGCGCCGAAAAGCCAAAGCATCTCCCAACCGTGTTGTCGAAAGAAGAGGTCAATTCAATCTTATCCCAGATGTCGGGTGTTACCGGACTCATGGCGCGTCTGCTCTATGGTAGTGGGTTGCGCTTGATGGAATGTGTCACCTTACGCGTCAAAGATATTGATTTCGCACAGCATCAAATCATCGTGCGTAGCGGCAAGGGGGATAAAGACCGTAGGACCATGCTGCCCACAAGTCTAGAGGAAGCATTGCAGGCGCACCTTGTCTGGCGAAAGAAACTGCACGAGCAAGACCTCGCGAACGGTTATGGCTGCGGCAGTCCGAGAGGCAGGAATTTCAAAACTTGTCGGTCCGCACACCTTTCGCCATTCCTTTGCCACTCATCTGTTGCAAAACGGTTATGATATTCGGACGATTCAGGAATTACTCGGGCACAAAGACGTCAAGACAACCATGATTTACACACACGTTCTTCAGCGCGGTGGGCTGGCGGTTCGCAGCCCGTTGGATTAAAAAGTCTCCTACCGCGAATACAACCCCTGCGGGTCCAACTCCTCCCGAATTAACCTCAACTCTTGCTCACTCGGCGCTTCCGTCATTTCCACATTTTCGGCAAAGCGCACTTGCCAGCCGATATTCTCTTGCACCTTTTCGCGCGTCACATTCGGATGCAGCGACGTGACCATCATCTCGTGCGTGTCGTCCGCAAAACGCAAAATGCCCAAGTCCGTGATTACCGCTTCCGGTCCACGCCCGCGCACGTGCAATTTTTCGCGCGCGTCGCCGCCGTCCAAAAAGCCGGGCGAAGTGATGAAATCCACGCGTTCGGGAAACGCGCGTTTCGAGAGGCGCGTAATCACCAAAATTTTTCCGCACAGCACGGCGATTTCCGCCGCCCCACCGGAACCGGGCAAACGCACTTTCGGTTTCGCGTAATCGCCAATGACCGTCGTGTTGATGTTGCCGAATTTATCAATTTGCGCCGCGCCGAGAAAACCTACGTCAATCAACCCGCGCTGCAAATAGTATTGGAACAAATCGGACATGCCCATCACGCTCGCCGCGCCCGTCACAATCGTCGGGTCGCCAATCGAAAGCGGCAAACGCGCGGGACGCGCGCCAAACACGCCTGCTTCGTACACCAATTCCAAATTCGGCGCGTGCAAACGCTGCGCGAGATTGCACACAATGTTTGGCAGACCGACGCCGACAAAGGCGACGCGCGCGCCCTTTAATTCGCGCGCGGCGGCGGAAATCATGAGCTCGTTTTGGCTGTATTGCATATTGACAAACCTCTGCACATTCATACAATTATGGCGGATGGATCGAGTGCCTTGGTGACTTGCTAGCACACCACTAGCATTTAGCCAAGGGTTGCTTCGCCTCTGAGCGAACCCCTCGATCCGTTTTTTGTTGGTTGATCCACGAATAACACGAATCACACGAATAACAAAAAAGAAAATTAGTTTGGCAATGTCAGATTCGAAATGTCATTGCGAGATGGTCAGCCCGCAGGGGCTGTATGGGCGGAGAACTTGTCATATCGAGCGGAGCGAGATATCTCACTCTGTTCGATATGACAGACCCCGTTCAAGTTCTGAGCAGGAACGAAGCAATCTCCACGCCCGACGAGCGAGATTGCTTCACAAGTGCGGTTCGCAATGACAAATGTGACATTGCCAAATTAGTGTGATTCGTGTTATTCGTGGATTTCTCTGTGTTCAGCGATACGCTCCATAATTTATCGGTGCGGCAAACGCGTCGCCCGGTTTTAGCGCACTTATTCTCTCGCCCCACTTTTCTACATATTCCGCGCGGCTTTTAACCCCATACACCCATTCGTCCAGCCACGCGTTCAGCGACGCGGCTTCGCGTGAGATAGTGTCCCATTCCACATAGAACGCGTTATCGCGGTCGTAATAGCCCTGCGCGTAACTGGGATGCGCGCCCCACGGCTCGACCACCACCGCGTCCACGATCAGCCCGGGAATGAGCGTTCGGTTCGGGTCTGCGCGAATCACGCTTTCGTCCACCAATTCTTCGACGACGATGATGACGCGCTGCGACGCGAACGCCGCTTCTTTTTGCACGCCCGTTAAACCCCAAATTTGCGTATTGCCGTTCGCGTCCGCGCGCTGTGCGTGCAAAATGGCAACGTCGGGATTCAACGGCGGAACCACAAAAATTTTTTCAGCGGCGTACGGCGAGTGTACCTGTCGGATGTTCGGATTCGCTTGAGGCAAATCGCCGCCCGTGTAGCTGTGCAGCGGATAAAACGGCAAACGCGCCGCACCCGCGATGTAACGCCCAACCATGCCGAAATGGGAATACTCTTCGAGCTCGAGCGGACGTGGTTCGTTTTTTTCCACCGCGCGCCGAAACGCCTGCAAACTGCCGACGCCGGGATTGCCCGCGTAACTAAACACCAATTTTTTGCACACGCCCGCCGCAATCATTTGGTCGTACACCATGTCGGGCGTGAGGCGGCACAACGTCAAATCCTTTTTCTGCTGGCGGATGATTTCGTGTCCAGCCGCGAAACAAATCAGCTGTGTAAAACCTTCAATCGCTACCGTGTCGCCATCGTGAACCAAATCGCGAATGGCGTCGTGCATTGAAATGACTTTATTCATAGCAAAATTTACGTTTGACGTTTGACGTATGACGGTTCAATCAAACGTGAAACGTGAAACGTGAAACGTCATTTTCCAATGAACCTCAAACTCGCCGCGCTGGTATCGAAGACGCTGCGATATTTGTTGACTAGATCGTTGCGCGTCGAGTATGTCAGTACGTATGCATCGCGCCCGTTCAAAACCAGATACTGTGTAATCGCCGCCGTCATCGGCGAATCTTGATCGCGATTCAGCGCGAGCAAATAGCGCACGCGTTCCGCCGGTTGTCCCGCGAGTGAAACGCGCTCGTTCACAATGTCGCTGTTGCGCGTCGTGAGCGCGTCGAGTTGATTCAGATTGACCGAAACGAACGTGTCGAACGAAACGCTGTTCGGCAGGGTTTGGCGCGTCACGGTCACATTCGTCGCAAAGCCCGCTTGCTGCGTTTCAGGAGTCAAATCAATCGCCCAAAACTTTACTCCGCTTTGCAGCAGCGCCTCTGCGTTCGCGCCGAGCGCATTCGCGAGTTCGGGATTGGACTGGCGCACCGTTTCGAGCGCCGCAGCGAGTTCTTGGGATTTGACGGGGAGTCGCTGCCACGTTGTCGGAATGGCGAGCGCAAAGCCCTGTTCGGTAAGCGTGTGCTGTGTCCAGCCGTTGGGCACCACGACGACGACGGTTGTGGGTTCGGGTGTTGCCAAGCCGATATCGCCGACCGCGGGCACCATCGTAAAAATCGGCGCGGGATTCGGCACCGCGTCGGGCGCGGCATTCAACGCGATGCGGTACGCGAACGCGCCAAGCGGGCACAATGCCGCAATGACGAGAAAGAGAATCAAGCGTTGCAAAAAACGCGTTTCAGTCCGAGTCACTTGGGAAATCAGTGATCAGTAATCAGTAGTCAGTTATCAGTTCACTGGTCACTGGTCACTGGTCACTGGTCACTGATAACTGGTCACTCGCTTGTTTCAAAAATTCACGAAAAATTCCGGGCGCTCCGGCGAGATACGCGCCGCCTTTTAACGTTGCGCGCTTGCCGTTCAAGTGCGTGACGCGCGCGCCCGCTTCACGCACAACGAGAATTCCGGCGGCGACATCCCAGGGTGAAAGCGTCAACTGCATGTACGTGTCGAGTCGTCCCGCGCCGACATAGCACAGCGACAATGCTGCGCTGCCGCCAACGCGCGCCGTAATGCTTTGCATCGCAAAATGTGTAAACAGCCGCAAGCCCAGCGCGCGCATTTGGGGTTCACGCGCGAGTTCGTAACCGATCACGGCGCGCTCCAACGTCGAAATTTTGCTGGCGCGCAGCCGCGTGCCGTTCAAAAACGCGCCGCGCCCGCGTTCCGCGAAAAAACATTCGTCGCGCAGCGGATCCAATACCACGCCGACGAGGGGCTGTCCGCGTCGCGTCAAGCAAATGGAGGTGCAAAAGATAGGCAGCTGGCGCGCGTAATTGGTCGTGCCGTCGAGCGGGTCCATCAGCCACACAAATTCCGCGCGGCGCGGCGGGGTTTTATCTTCTTCGGAAATAATTGCATGCTCGGGAAATGCGCGTTCGATCAAAACACGCGCAGCGTGGTCTGCCGCGAAATCCGCGTCGGTGACGATATCGCGATATCCTTTGGACTGCACCGCGCGCGCGCCGTAAAATTTTTGCTCGAGCGCGCGGCCCGCCGCGAACGCGGCGCGCAGCGCGGCGTCTCCAAAATCGCTGCGCGGGGTGTTGCCAGAGTAGGCGGCAGTGGAACGCATGCTCATCGGTGCATCGCCAGAATTTGATTGACGCGGCGCGCCGCCGCATCCAGAATCGTAGCGAGTTCGGGTTTGGGTTGAACCGCGAGCAGCCACAATTCGCCAATTTGCTGTTCGATGGAATCCAGGTACGGCGGCGCGGGCTGCGGCGCGAGCTGCGGCGCGACGCCGTCAAATCCGGCGGCAATTTGGCGAATGCGCGCGTTCTCGTTCAGATCGGGCGCTAAAAAGGTCAGCGTCGAAGCGCGCAGCGGAATCGCCTCTGTCGCGCGGACCCATTGCGCGCTTTGCGTCGGCGCGGTGATCCAGCGCACAAAAAACCACGCTTTGCGCGCGCGCGGCGCATCGGTGTGACCTTCTGGCGCGACGGTCAAACCGAACAGCGCGCCGCGCGCCAGCAGCCACGGTTCTTGCGCGTCGAGCTGCGGCAGGGGCGCGACGCCGATTTCAAAATCGCTTTTACTTTCCTTTTGCAGTGCTTCCAACTTGGCGAGTTCCGACATCCAGCCCATGTAGAATGCCGCATTACCCGCCGCAAAGGCGCGCTGGGCTTGTTCATCGCTCGCCGCAAGTTCGGCAGCCCCGCCCTCGTACAAATCCGCGACGAGTTTGAGCGACGCGAGACCCGCGCGTTCGTTAAACAGCGCGCGCGTTTCGGCATTCGTCAAGAGCGCGCTGCCGCGACTCACCAGCATCGCTTCCAGCGTGTCGGCGCTCGGGCGCATTGCCCAGCCGTACAGGGGCGCTTGGGTGACCGCCGTCGCGTATTTTCCGAATTGTTCCCACGTGCGCGGCGCGCGATTGACATTGATTTTTTTCAGCGCGTCCACATTGTAAAACAGCACAAAGGCTTCCTGATCAAAGGGAAAACCGTACGTGCGCTTGCCGAGCGTCGGATACGCGCCGAGCCGGAGCGCGCCGTCGAGAAAATCGGTCTTGTCCTCTTTCGCCAGTCCGAGTTCTGGATCGCCGATAAAATTTTCGAGCGACTGCAAACCGCCCTGCCGCGCAAAATCCGCGATCTGTTGGCGCTCGGCGAGCACGAGATCCGGTGCATTACCCAACGCAATTGCGGCAGTCATTTGTTTGGTCAAATCATCGCGGCTGCCCACGTACACCGCATTGATCGCGAGGTCGGGATAAATTTTATGGAAAGCTTGTGCGAGCGCGTCGAATGTCTCACGCGGTTCGTCGGTAAAGGTATGCCAGACGGTCAGCGTCGTGCTGTTCGACGCGGCTTGCGCGGTGGGTGTCTCTGATGGGTTGGGCGATTCGGGCGCGGCGCGGCAGCCGAGACCGAGTAAAATGCTGCTAAACAACACAAACAGAGTGGAAAAACTGACGAGGCGATGGAACCTGGAAACGCGCATATCGGAAAAGAGATTTGTGTGCGGCGCACAAGCCGGCGCATTGCGCCGCGTTGGTGCGCCACAACGCGCAAATTATAGACGCGAACGAATCCTCATCCAAACAAAGTGACACGAATGCGTCCGTGATCTATCTCCATAATGAGAAACAGGTGGATGCTTGTCCACCTGTTTCTCGATCAAAATACCCAAGTCAATCTTTGAGGTCGCTACTCACCAGCACTCCCCCTTCGAGCCGGATTCGATGCGTAAACTTGCTCTCTGGCACCGGCACGTGGCTGATGAGAAAGATCTGGTCGAACGCGCGTCCAACTTCGCCTTCGGTCAATAAATACAGCAGCGCGTTGGCGCGTTCGTCGTCGAACGAACCGAGCGGCTCGTCGAGAAAAATAAAACCGGGCGACGCGCCGCGTTCTTGCGGCAGGGTTGCCAGCGCGAACGCAAGGCGCAGCGCGAGCGAGAATTGGTCTTTGGTGCCCCCGCTAAAGATATTTTTTTCTTTCCACGCGCCGCTTTGCCCGGCGCGTTCGTCCCACACCTTGATCTTGTAACTTTCGGGATCGAGCTCTGCGTCGTGATAGCGGTCGCGCGTCAACTGCGGCAAGATGCGCCGCATGTATTCCATCGTCGCGGGCAGAATTTTTTGCACGATGCGTTTGCGCGCGCGCGTCACAATTTCCGCGCCGTACTTGCGCTGCAACTGCGCGCGCTGTTCGCGCTCCAATTCCAGCCGCGCTTGTTCCGCATCCACCGTTTCGCCGACCAAACCAAGCTCGCGTTCAAAACGGTCGCGCGTCCCGCTCAATTCGCCGACGCGCTGGTGCAAGCGGCGCACGCGTGTTTCGAGTGCGGGACGCGCTTCCAACTTGCTCTCGCTGAAACGCGCGGCGAGCGCTTGCAATTCCGCGATGCCGGGTTGTTCGGACAATCCATCCGCGATGCCCAATTCGCGCGCGATGGTTTGCGCCGCGTTCACTGCCGCCTGTGCATTCCGCTGGCGAATCGTGTGTTCGCGTTCCAGTGCGCCAAACTGGTTTTCGAGCTGCGCCATTTGGGAGCGCACTTGATTGCCGCCCGCGCAATCAAATGCTTCGCCCAACTGGGTCTGGAGTGCAACGTACGCCGCGCGCGGCAGCTGGGGCGACCACGCGGGTGCGCTGCCGTCGAGCAGGCGTGTTACCCTCGTGTACTGCGCTTGCAGTTCGCTCTGCGCTTTGGACATGCGCTGCTGAATGCGCGCCGCGTCGTTCGCCAACTTGTCGGCTTGTTGAACACGCTGCTGCCACGTCTTGATGTCGCCCTGTATTGCGCGATACGCGTCGCGCAGGGCTTCGGTTTCGGGCGGCGCATCGAACTGTGCGGCGCGGCGCGCGAGGCGCGGGCGCCATTGATTCAAAATCTGTTCGGCTTTGGCGCGTTTGCGCTCCAGGTGTGGGGTATTCGCGCCGTCCGTCGCGGGCGACAATTCGTTGATCCGTTTCGTCACTTCGTCGCGTTGTGCGCGCGCGTAATTCAATTTTTCGCGTTCGTCGTCGCGTTCGGCTGCAAGCTCCGCGCGCGTTTTGTTCTCCAACGTCGCGGCAAGTTCGACGCGTTTCGCGTGCGCCGCCGCCGTCGAGGTTGGAATTGTGACGCCCAGCGCGTTCAATTTTTCTTCTGCCGCGTCGACGCGCCCCCGCGAGTTTTCCGCGAGCGCGCGTCTTGCATTCGCTTCCCCTTCGAGTCTGCCCAACTCTTCGTTCACGCGCGCCATTTCCCGATTCGCGGCGATGAGACGACCTGCTACCAGAATGACGCCGAGCGTGGCGAACGACGCCAACACGAGCGCGACGAGAACGCCGACGAACAAATTATTGGTGGCGAGCACGAGCGCAGGCAAGAACAGCGCGCTCACCAAGCCGACGACGATCACAATTCCGCCGAGAAACATCAAATACCGACGCTGCGTGCGGTTGAGCGCGTCGCGTTCTTGACGTTTGACGTTTAATGCTTCATTATTCTCGTCCGTCGTCGCCGCCCGTACGGCGAGCGCCCATTCGCCCAACGCGTCGCCGACATCATAGGCGCGCAATTTTTCATCCACTGCGGCGAGGCGCGATTCGTGCTGCGCGATGGTTTCATTCAAAGTACTACCGCGCTCTAAATTTCCGTCGAGTTCTTGCTGGAGCGTTTGCGCGCGCTGTAATTCGTTCAACGTGTTGCCGCGTACGGCTTCGACGCGCGTGAGACGCGCCGCCATGACGCCGAGGCGTTTGATTTCGCGTTGACGCGTTTCCAGCGCGGGGAGTTGTTCCTGCACCGCGCGTTGAATTTCGGCGCGCTCGGCTTGCAAGGTATAGAGTTTTTCGGCATCCTCCGCGAGTGCGTCGTAACGAAGCAGCGATGCGCCCAACATTTGCTGCGCCTTGTCCAACGCGTCCACACGCGCGACGGTCGCGGCGAGAGTTTCCCTCTTTTCCCTTATTTCCCTTATTTCCCTCTCCAGCGCGTTTGCCGCTTCCATCTCCTGCACTGCGCGTTCCACATTCGCGTACAAGTCCAACAGCTTGAGCTGCGTCTCCGCGTGTTGCAATTCCGCTGCGACGCCGGGGAGTTCGGCTTGGGCGTGCGCGAGTTCGACGCGGTGCGCGAGGCGCGTCAGCAATTTTTCATCTTCGCCGCGCAGTTTCAATTGGTCTTCAAGGTCGAGCAGACGCTCCAAATTCAACAGTTTGGACAATGATTCTTCGCGCTTGCTTTTGCCCATGCCTTCGAGTTTTTCAAGTTTCTTTTGCTCTACAAAACAGGTGTTGAGCAATGCTTCGGCGTCGAAGCCCAATTCGCTGACGAGCCGGTCGTTCACCGCTTTGTTGCTGCGGACTTGATCGAGAGCTTGCCCCGAGCTTGTCGAGGGGTCTGGGCGGATGATTTCCAATTCCCATTTGTTGCTCTTGCCGCGCACGAGCGTGCGCGTAATTTTGAACACGCGGTCGCGCACCGCGAGGTCGAGTTCGACGCGCGCTTTTTCCTTGTCATAGCCGATGAGGTCGTCGAGATTTTTCGCGCCGCTCTCGGTCGTCAATGCCTGTCCAAAGAGCGCGAAAAAGACGGCTTCGAACAGCGTGGACTTGCCCGCTTCGTTCTTGCCCTGCACGAGCACGCGCCCCACTGCGGGAAAATGAATCTCGATTTCATTGAGTTGTTTGAAATCGTGCGCGTAAAGTCGTTTTAAGCGAATCATGATTTGGAGGTTGGAGGTTGGAAGTTGGAAGTTGGAGGTTGGAAGTTGGAGGTT
>JACQWQ010000108.1 GCA_016209205.1 Chloroflexota bacterium | reverse complement strand
CCAGAGATGCTTCGTCCCAGATGTTTCACTCCGTTCAACAGACAGTTTCTGCGGGTCACGCAGCCCGCGTGGGCTGGGCATCTCGAAATGACAGTGCATAACGCGAGTTACGATTTTTGATGGATTGCCTGCCACAATTCCCCGATAAACTGCCGCGCGTTTTCTACCGCGTTCGACGCGTCGCCGATTTTTTGCACGAGTGCGCTGCCGACAATGACGCCGTCCGCGAGCTCCGCGACGCGTTTTGCGCTTGCCGCGTCCGCGATGCCAAAGCCAACGCACACCGGTTTGTCCGTTGCCGCGCGCGCGCGTTTTATAAATTCCTCCAATCCTGCGGGTACGCCCGCGCGCGCGCCGGTGACGCCCGTGAGCGAAACGAGATACAGAAAACCGCGCGTGCTCTTGCCGATTTTTCTCAGACGCTCATCGCTGCTCGTCGGCGCGGCGAGCAAGATCAAATGCAATTCTTGAGCATGCAGCGCATGCTTTAATTCCTCCGCTTCTTCGACCGGCACATCCGGCGCAATCACACCGTCGGCGCCCGCTTCGAACGCATCCCGCGCGAATTTTTTTACATCATACCGCAGAAGCGGATTGTAATAGCCCATCAAGATCAACGGAATGGTAACGCCGTGATCGCGCACGTCCTGCACCATGTCCAGACATTTCCCCAAGTCCATCCCATTCTCGAGCGCCGCCTGCGTCGCGTGTTGAATCACGGGACCGTCTGCCAATGGATCGCTGAACGGAATGCCGAGTTCGAGCATGTTCGCGCCCGCGTCTTGCGCCGCGCAAATCAAATCGTGTGACGCCGCGAGCGTCGGATAGCCGAGCGGAAGATACGGCATCAACGCGGCGCGCTGGTTTCTTAAGGTTTGAAAAACTTCGTCAATGCGGTTCATGTTTAAGATGGAGCGATAGCGTGATGGAGTGATGGGGTGAGAGTGATTCGCTCACTCTCTCTATCTCTCCATCTCTCTATCTTGTATTGCACTCATCACGGTCTGCAAATCCTTATCGCCCCGCCCCGACAGGTTCACAATAATAACATCATCTGGCTTCATTTGCGGCGCGCGTTTCAAAACTTCTGCCGCCGCGTGCGCCGATTCCAACGCGGGGAGGATGCCTTCGAGCTGCGAAAGTTTTTGAAACGCGTCGAGCGCTTCGTCGTCCGTCGCGTAGGTGTACCCCGCGCGTTCTGTGTCGAAAAATTCCGCGTGCTCGGGACCGACCGCCGGATAATCCAACCCCGCGCTGATCGAGTGCGTTTCGCGGATTTGTCCGTCCGCGTTTTGCAAAAGATACGTGAACGTGCCGTGCAGAACGCCGACGCCGCGTTCGGCAAAACGCGCGGCATGTTTCCCTGACGCGATGCCGTGCCCGCCCGCTTCGACGCCGATCATTTCCACCTGCTTGTCATCGCGGAACGCGTCAAACAAGCCAATCGCGTTGCTCCCCCCCCCCACGCACGCAATCACCGTGTTCGGCAGTTTGCTTTCCGCCTTCAGGATTTGTTGTTTCGCTTCGCGCCCGATGACGCTTTGAAATTCGCGCACGATGGTCGGATACGGATGCGGACCGAGCGCGGAACCGAGCAAGTAATGGGTCGTGCGCACGTTCGTCACCCAATCGCGCAGCGCTTCGTTGATGGCATCTTTTAACGTGCGACTGCCCGAATTGACCTCGCGCACCTCTGCGCCCAACAATTTCATGCGAAACACGTTCAGTTGTTGGCGGCGAATATCTTCACGGCCCATGTACACGATACATTCGAGTCCCAACATTGCGCACGTGGCTGCCGTCGCGACGCCGTGCTGCCCCGCGCCCGTTTCGGCAACAACGCGCGTTTTTTTCATGCACTGCGCGAGCAGTCCCTGCCCCAACGCGTTGTTGATTTTGTGCGCGCCCGTGTGCGCCAAATCTTCGCGTTTCAAATAAATCTTCGCGCCGCCGCAGTGTTCGGTCAGCCGCTTGGCAAAATAAAGCGGCGTCGGGCGTCCGACGAATTTTTTCAACAGCTCTTGAAACTCGCGTTGAAACGCTTCGTCGCGCCGCGCGTTCTCGAACGCCGCTTCCAATTCCGCAAGCGCGGGCATCAACGTTTCGGGAACATACTGCCCGCCGTATTTTCCGAACCGACCTTTTCCGTTTTGGCTCATATCGTGGCTGATGGCAGATAGCAGATAGCAGATGGCGAATGGCTCTCTTAGCTATCTGCTATCTGCTATTCGCTATCGGCTATTCGCGCCTTTCGCTCGCGCAATAAATTCTCGAATCTTGGTGTGGTCTTTCAAGCCGGGCGCGCGCTCGACGCCGCTCGAAACGTCCACGCCCCACGGCTGCACCGTGTCAATCCCCTCACGCACGTTGGCGACAGTCAAGCCGCCCGCGAGCAAGATCGGGAACGCCCGCGCAATTTCACGCGCCGCCGACCAATCGGCAATCATGCCGTTTCCCCCGGGTAATTGCGCGGGCGGCGCGTCGGCGATGAACGCGGGCGCGTTGCCATTGACCCCCGCGCGATATTTTTCCAACAGCGCGTGCGCGGTTTCTACATCGCGCGCTTGCAGTGATTTGCAGGCGCGGCTGCCCAATGCCTGCACCAATTCCGGCGCTTCTTGCCCGTGCAATTGCGCGAGATCGAGTTGCGCGGTTTGCAGGATGGCGCGGATTGTGTCGAGCGACTCATTGACGAAAACGCCTGCGGCGCGAATCGCGAATCGCGAATCGCGTATCGCGGAAAGAATCTCGCTTGCGCGTTCCGCTGTGACATAGCGCGGGCTGGGCGGATAAAACACAAAGCCGAGAATATCCGCGCCCGCCTCCACCGCCGCGCGCGCGTCGTCAATGTTTGTAATGCCGCAAATTTTTACAAAAATCATTGCCCATCCCTGTACGGAACGAACGCCGTTTCGTTCCCCCGCGTTCGTCCTCCGCGCGCGTCAGGAACGTTACGGCGAACGTTCCCTACGCCTCACGTTTCACGCATGACGCATCACGTTTTACATTTCACGCTCGACAGCTCGCGCACCTTTTCCCCAACGTCCGCCGCGCGCATCAACGCTTCGCCGACCAAGACCGCGTGTGCGCCCGCCTTTGCCGCGCGTTCCACATCCGCGCGTGTAAAGATGCCGCTTTCGCTGACGATGAGAGATTTCTCGCACGCGCTCGAAATGACGGGCGCGAGATGTTCGGTGTTTGCCAAATCCAATGTGAAATCCGCGAGATTGCGATTGTTGATGCCGATGATTTTTGCCTCAGAATTCAGCGCACGCGCCATTTCATGTTCATCGTGAATTTCGACGAGTGCTGCCATGCCAAGCGATTCTGCAAGCAGGCGATAGCGGCGCAATTGTTCGTCGTCCAGCAGCCGCGTGATGAGCAGAATGGCATCGGCTTGGAGCGCGCGCGATTCATAAATCTGGTATTCGTCAAGGATGAAATCTTTGCGCAGCAGTGGAACGTCCGCGCCGACGCGCGCGGCGTGCAGGTTGTCGAGTTCACCCTTGAAAAACTGGCGGTCGGTCAACACCGAAATCGCCGCTGCGCCGTATTCCGCATACACATGCGCGATTTGTGTCGAGTCGGCATCGGCGCGAATATCGCCGCGTGACGGCGACGCCGGTTTGATTTCCGCAATGAGCGCAACGTTCACCCCTCCCCGCAGCGCGTTTTCAAAATCACGCGCGGGCGGCGCATTTTCCGCGCGCGCGCGAAATTCCTGAAGCGAAACGCGCGCGCGGCGCTCTTTAATCTCCTCACGCTTGAAAGCAACAATGTCGTCCAGTATCATGGAAGGTGACGGGTGACGAGTGACGTGGAGCGATAGCGTGAAACGTCAAACGTCATACCCCTCTTGTCACTCGTTACAGATCCCTTATCACATCTTGAACGAATTGCTCAGCGCAACCAGATTGTCCAGCGCGTTTTTCGCACGTCCCGAGTCAATCGCGTCAGCGGCGCGTTCCAGCCCTTGCTTCAAATCATGCGCTTTGCCGCCCGCGACCAATGCGGCGGCAGCGTTCAACCTGACGACGTCGCGCTTTGCGCCGCGTTCCGCGCCGCTCAAAATAGCGCGCGTAATTTGCGCGTTGTCGTGCGGCGTGCCGCCGCGCAGTTCGGCGCGTTCGGCGCGTTCCAGCCCGAGTTCGCGCGCGTCGAGTGTTTCGGTGTGCATCGCACCGTTGGTGAAAAAAGTGACGTGATTCAACGACGTGGTCGTGAGTTCGTCCAAACCGTCCTCGCTGTGAAACACGAACGCCGCGCGGCTGCCGAGTGATTTTAATACGTGCGCCAGCGTGTCCGTATACGCGCCATCGAACACGCCGATGATTTGTGCGGGCGCATACGCGGGATTGGTCAGCGGACCGAGAATGTTGAACACGGTGCGCACGCCGAGTTCTTTACGCACGGGCGCGACATTTTTCATCGCGGGATGAAGTTTTGGCGCAAAGAGAAAACCGATGCCCACTTCGTCAATGCACTGCGCGCTCTGTTCGGGCGTGAGATCAAAATGGACGCCCAGCGCTTCAAACACGTCCGCGCTGCCCGATTGTCCCGAAATCGCGCGGTTGCCGTGTTTCGCCACGCCGAGGCCCGCACCCGCGATGACGAACGCGGCAGTCGTCGAGATATTGAATGTGCCCGCTTTGTCGCCGCCGGTGCCCGCCGTGTCCACGAGGTCGGTCCGCTGTGGCGTTACGCGAATCGCTTTGTCGCGCATGACGCGCGCACAGCCCGCGATTTCCTCCATCGTCTCACCTTTCAAACGCAGCGCGGTGAGAAACGCCGCCATTTGCGCGGGCGTCGCGACGCCGTCCATGATTTCTTGCATCACGATTTCGGCTTCGAGCTGCGCAAGATTTGTCCCGTCCATCAATTTGGCGATTGCTTCGCGGATCATGAGTTTCCTCCATTCAGGTCACGGGTTGCAGGTCACAGGTCACAAGGAACTTGCGACCAGAGACTGGCGACCTGTGACTTGTGACTTGACACTTCGGTTTTGTGCTGCAAGCCCATCACTTCGCCTTGATCGGTGAACGCGGTGACGACGAGCGGTTCGGGCAGTGGTTCGCGCACGATGAGCGAATGATAGCGCCCCGCTTCGAACGGATTGGGCAACCCTTCAAACAATCCGGTGCCGCGATGAAAGACGCGTGAAGTTTTGCCGTGCATCAAACGCGGCGCGCGCGTCACGGTTCCGCCGAACACGTACCCCATGCATTGATGTCCGAGACAGACGCCGAGAATGGGCACATCGCGATACATTTCTTGAATGACCGCGTTGGAAATACCGCTCTCGGTCGGATCGCCGGGTCCGGGTGAAATGACAATGTGCGATGGATTCAGCGCGCGAATTTCGTCGAGCGTCACTTGATCGTTGCGAAACACGCGCAGCGTCGCGCCCAACTCGCCGAGATATTGCACGAGGTTGTAGGTGAATGAATCATAGTTATCAATCACGAGTATCATAGAATCTCCCACGTCACACGGCATGCGTCAAACGTCAAATTGTTTTTCACGTTTCACGTTTGACGTTTCACGTTAGACTTCCTCCTCCGCCATTCGTATCGCTTCTGCCAATGCTTTTGCTTTGTTCACACATTCTTGATATTCGCGTTCGGGAATCGAATCGGCGACGATGCCCGCGCCCGCTTGAATGAACGCGTGTTGGTCGCGCATGACGATGGTGCGAATCGTGATGCACAGGTCCATGTTGGCGGATAGACGGGGCACCGCCCCGTCTCTACACGTTGGAAAACCGAAATAGCCGACCGCGCCGGCGTACGGTCCGCGCTGCGCGTTTTCCAACGCGTCAATGATTTCCATCGCGCGCACTTTCGGCGCGCCGGAAAGCGTACCGGCGGGAAACGTCGCGCGCACCAAATCGAACGCATCATAGTTTGCGCGCAAGTTTCCGACGACGCGCGAAACGAGGTGCATGACGTGAGAGTACCGTTCGACCACCGCGTAATCTTGAACGCGCACCGAACCAAATTCACAGACGCGTCCGAGATCGTTGCGCCCCAAATCCACGAGCATGACGTGTTCCGCGCGTTCTTTCGGATCGTTCTGCAATTCCTGTGCGAGCCGCGCGTCATCCTGCGCGTTCGCGCCGCGCCGCCGCGTGCCCGCAATCGGATTCAGTTGCGCGACGCCGTCTTCGAGCCGCACCAACATTTCGGGCGACGCGCCGACGAATTGCGTGCCTGCACTGAGCGGAGCGAATGTGTCGCCAAGGTCGAGAAAAAACATGTATGGCGAGGGATTGAGCCGGCGTAACGCGCGATAGATTTCGAATGCTTCGGCGTGCGTTTCACGTTCAAACCGCTGTGACAGCACGACCTGAAGAATATCGCCCGCGGCAATATGTTCCTGCGCGCGGCGCACCATGTCGCAGTAACGCTCGGGCGACACGTTCGATTCGAGTTGAAAACCATTCGCGACCGAACCGCGCGTGGGTGGGTACAACGGTTGGCGCAAACGCGCAATGAGTTGATTGATGCGCGCGGTGGCGTCGTCGTACGCCTTGCTTGTATCGCCGTTGACGTGCGCGTTTGCAATGACCAACATGCGATGCTGGACGTGATCAAAGGCGACGAGTGTGTCGGCGAGCATAAAAACCGCGTCGGGCAAATCGTCAAGCGGATAGGTTTGATACGAATCGTCGTGCTGTGTGCGAATGCGGTCGAAATGACGCACCATGTCATAACCGAGAAATCCGACCGCGCCGCCGACGAAACGCGGCAAGCCGGGCATTTCGACCATGCGGTATGGCGACAACATGGCGCGCACGGCGTCCAGCGGATCAATGCCCTCGGTTCCCTGATTTCCCGTTGCCGCACGAAAATCAGAGAGATCGTGGGTTACTTGATTTCCATGGATCGTCAGCACGCGTGACGGATTCACGCCGATGAACGAATAGCGCGCGATCTGTTCGCCGCCTTCAACCGATTCCAGCAAAAAGGATCCTTTCCTCTCAGGATGCTGATTGCTTTGCCCGCGCAGTTTGAGATATACCGACACGGGGGTTTCGAGATCGGCGGGCAGTTCGCGATAGACAGGCACGAGATTGCCGCGTTTGGCATATTCGTGGAATTCTGCTCTTGTCGGTTGAAACATGGTTCACCTCACGCACCTCACCTCACCCCTAACCCCTCTCCTATGAGGAGAGGGGAATGTGGGGGAAATAAAAAAAACTTCTCATCCCGAAAGGGACGAGAAGTTTCTGTTTCCCGTGGTACCACCCTATTTGAGCTTGGCTCGCACCGCACAAATAAAAAATCCGTCGCGGTGCGACGGAAATGGTTCGAGCCAGTCTCACTCTAGCGGACACGTCCTGTGAAGGATAATGTCTTCAGCCGCGATAACGGGGGCGTTTTCCGTTGAAGCATACTACCGCGCTTGTGGCGGATTCGGCTTCAAAACTCGGCGGTCCATTCGCCGGCTTCGTAGTTGCCTTGCTTGCACCGTCTGCAAGACTCTCTAAAACTCGTAAGCCAGGTACTCGTCCGCGTCAATGTCTTTGTGTTTGGATTGACGATACTATAGCAGAATGTAAGCGCTCTGTCAAGCACTAGGATGTAGGATTTTGCTCCAAATGTAAGACAACGATAATTTGACTTGCATTTTGGTACGTGGCATACTCTTGGCGTAAAAAGTCACGTGGAGGGAAAATGGAAACGATTGCGACGGTAAAGGGACAAATCGTGATCCCGTCTGCGGTACGGCGCAAATTTGGCATCAAGGAAGGCACGCGTATCCAAATTCAAGTGGATGAGACAAATCAGCGCATTATCTTGACGCCCATCACGCGCGAGTACATCGGCAGTCTGCGCGGGAAATACAAGGGCAAGCCCTTGATGAAAGCGCTTATGGCAGAAAAGAAACGGGAGCGTGAACTGTAATGTCACGCAAACCGAAAGCGTACGTCCTCGATACGTGGACGATTATAGCGTATCTTCAGGATGAACCGGCGGCGGAAAAAATTGTGGATTTGATTGCCGACGCGCACGCGCAGGAGATTCCGCTCTACATGAGCGTGGTCAATGCCTGCGAGGTTTGGTATATTCTCGCGCGCGAAGTTTCAGAGAGCGAAGCGGATTCCAGCATTACTGATTTGATGCAGCTGGGGATACAGTTTCAAGATGTGAATTGGGAATCTGCAAAGGAAGCTGCTAAATTCAAGGCAAAAGGAAAAATGTCATTGGGGGATTGTTTCGCAGCGGGTCTGGCGAGAGAACAGAAAGCGGATTTGGTAACGGGAGATCCCGAGTTCAAACAGGTAGAGACCCAGATAAAAATTCAGTGGTTGTGAATGAGTGCCCTCGTGACGGCTTGGGGTGAATCGCGCTACAAAAAATTCTGCTGCGCAAGCAGCAGAATTTTTTTATCTCCACGAAATTCGCTGTTCCGTCCACACCTGCCCCGGTTGGGCGGGAGAGTTGCCGGGAATCGGTCCGGCGATGTCGCCTTCCAGATCAAAGAGTTTCGTCTCGTTCTCGCCGTTGGGGTCCATTTGCCAAATGCTCCAGACCCCGTTCCGTTTGGCGACAAAAGCGATCTTGCTCCCATCGGGCGAAAAAGTGGGCAAGCCATCGTCGCTTAAATCGTCGGTGAGGCGCTGGGGCGAACCGCCATCGGCGTTGATGACATACAAATCCCAATTACCGGAAACGTTGCTCATGAACACAATGCGCGTGCCGTCGGGTGACCACGCGGGCGCGGTGGCATTCAGCCCCGGCGCCAATTTTTTCTTGCCGCTGCCGTCCGCATTGACAACCGCCAGACCGCACGTTTCATCGGGGAACCCGCAATCGCGAAACACAATGCGTCCGTCGGGACCCCACGTGGGATATTGTGCTTGCTCGACCAGCGGTGCGGGATCTTGACGCGGTTTACTTCCAGTACTGGCAACGCGCAGCGTAAAGGCGCGCCGGTTAATGTCGCCGCCTTGACCCGCGCGGGTGGCGTACACATATTTCGCGCCGTCCTGAGACCATGCCGGGAGCGTATCTTCGGAACGCAGCGAAATGTGCAAATCGTTCGCGCCGTTCGTCCCGATGCGATGAATGCCGCGTTGGTCCTTCACCCACGAATAATACAACATGCGCGAACCGTCAGGACTGACCTGTGGACTGGACGCGAGTTCCACGACGATGCGCCGATCACTGCCGTTCGGTTTCGCGGAATAGACACGATACTGTCCGTCATAGACCGGAAAGAAAATGTGCCCTTCGCCGGATGCGCCGCCGCCTGTGCCCGCGGGACTCGCGACGGAAGTGGCTTTGGGCGGGTTCGCATTGCTTCCGGTAATGGGCGCGACCGTCGCTTGGGGGATGGCAGTCGCAACGGGTGCGAGCACAACTTGGGTTGGCGCGGGCAGCGGTGGGGCAGAACCTTTAGTAATCGCGCCGCAATCTTCCAAGCCCTTGCTGGCTTGCGCAAGGTCTTGCTTTAATTCGAGCGCCTTTTGAAAGTACGGAATCGCCTGCGGGCATTTGTTGGACATCTGGAACGCCTGCCCCAAACCGAGAAATGCGTCGCTCGATTTGGGATCGAGCGTCAATGCTTTTTGAAATTGCAAGATCGCGGGACCTGGTTGATTCGACGCCAGATACGCGCGTCCGAGCGCGGTGTAGGAGGGAATGTACGGCGGGTACAGCTGAATCGCGTTTTGGTAGGCGGGAATTGCCATCGCGGGGTCGTTCAAATAATTCGCGTACACCAAACCGAGTTCGTATTGATACAAAAAGATGTCCGACGCCAGTTCAATCGTCCGATTCCATTCGCCGACGCCTTCATCTTTGCGCCCCGAGAGAATGGCGATCCAACCCGCCGCGCGGTGTGTATCGGGATTGGCGTCGTCGAGCTCGAGCGCCTGATTCACCATGTCCTGCGCTTCGCTGTTGCGTCCCGCGCGCAAGTACGCTTCGGCGAGAAATGCTTTTGCCGACGCGTTGTTCGGGTCCAACGAGATTGCTCGCTCGCCTTCTTTGATCGCTTGATTGGTTTGCCCTGCCCATGAGAGGGCGCGCGTCAATTCCGTGGACGCGGCGGCTGAAGTGGAATCGAGGCGCGTCGCTTTTTGCGCGGTCGTGATCGCTTCGCCGATGCGTCCGGTCAGTGACAGCGCGCGCGCCCAGTGTGTGTACACGTCCGCTTCATTCGGTGCGAACTTGGCGGCGGCTTGATATTGCGCGATGGCGGGTTCAAATTGGCTCTTGCTCGCAAGCTCATCACCCACGCGCAAAAGGTTTTCTACGTTGCCCGCGCCCGCAGAGACGGTTGGCTGGCGTGTCGGATTGCGCTGAGCGGTCGTACTGCTGCCGAGCAAACTATTGAGGGATTTGCCCGTGACAAAACTATATGCCCCGATCAACAGCAGCGCAACCAGTGTCAGACCTACCAGGACGGTACCCATCAAAATAAGTGGAGATTGGTATTTGCGCAGCGGTACGGGCGCGTGCGGGACCAGTTGCGGCGGAACTGGAATGTTGGAAGTGTTCAGAGTGGGACGCTGCACGTGTGGCATTTCTACGCGCGGTGCGCTGAATACAGCGCCACGCACTTTGCCCAGTTCGTGATGCAGCGTTTCACTCAGTGAAGGTTTCGCGGTGATTTGTGACTGCGCTAAAGGAACACCGTCATTTTGTGCGGCAGCCGCAGCTCCAGCGGCGGCAACATAGTTCGCGGCAGAGCCGCTGCTGGAATACAATGGCGCAGCGGGCGCGGGCGGTCGAGGTTGTTGCGGTGGTTGCGGAATCGGTTTGACCGGCACGTGTTGCGCCGGCGCGTACGAATAGGGCGCCGAAATCGTCTGCGCGGAATTTGCGGCAGGGTTTTGCGATGCGTTTGGCTGCGTATATGCGGTCGAACGCGGTTGTGGGGTGAGCGGAATGACGACAACCGGCGCCCCCGTACCGAGGGCAGGGGGGGGCGGTTCGGGGGGATCACCCAGCAGCCAGCGCGCGCCGTCGTAATAATACCAACGCCCGCTTTGTGCGCCGAGCATCCACCAGCGCCCTTGTGAGTCTTGAAAACGAAGCTTTTCTAGCTCTCGCTTGAATTCCTCTTCTTGTAATTGTCCAACGGCGAGCTTGCCCTTGAGTTCGAAAAAGCGCGCTTGCATTTGCGCCAGGGTCATGCAATTCCTCCAAACCAACGCATGTCGCGGTAAAGCGGCAGAATTTAAGCGACCGCGCCATCGCGCTGCCACCCGACACGGCGCAGTCGGACAGTCGCCGCGCGTGTCGGCGCAAAATTATACTATGGAAACCAAATGGGGCAAATGGAGGGGAGCGGTAATATAATGCAGCGGGAGGCGCCGCCGTGAATTTTGATACGCCGATTAACACCAACGAACAGGCATTTGACCGCGTGCTGCGCGCGGGCTTGCCGGTTGCCGCCCTTTTCTTTTTTGGTTCGTCCGATCCGGCGCGCGATGGTGCGCTCAAAACCTTGGCGCAAGAAAACGCGGGCAAGCTGCTCGTTGCCAAAATTCGCGCCGATGAAAACCCCTTGCTCGCGCAAAAATATGCCATTCGCGCGCCGACCTGGGTTACCTTTCGCCAGGGGGACGAATACAGCCGCGCGGAAAATCCGACGGCGAACGATTTGTGCGCGCACGTGGAATATGTGATGGGACGCCGTCCAAAACCGGCGCTGTCAAATCCAGCGTCGCGCCCACCACGCGTCGAGAGCGCTCCCGCCGCGCCCGTTCACGTCACCGACGCGACGTTTGCGCGCGACGTGATGAATTCAACCTTGCCGGTGATGGTGGACTTTTGGGCGCCGTGGCGACGCATCATCACGCACAACGCGCATCCCGAACAGTATGCGTGATGATGCGTCGGGTGTGGACCGTGCCGCATGATTGCGCCCGCGTTGGAAAAACTTGCCGCCGAATACGCAGGGCGCGTCCGTATCGCCAAGCTCAACGTGTACGAAAACCCGCGCACGCAGGCGCAATTTCAAGTGCAAGGAATTCCGACATTGGTGCTCGTCAAAAACGGACGCGTTGTAGATCGAATCGTGGGCGCGCAGCCCGAAGGGCAGCTGCGCAATCAAATCGAACGCCTCTTGCGCACGTAATTTTCTACGGACGCGGACGATGGCGCGTGGGGCGCGGGGTGGGATGCTCGCGCGTGGGGATGGGCGGCGGCTCGGGTTTCTCGCGTGTCGCGGGCGGCGGGTTCTCCAGTGTTGGCAAAGGCAGTACCCCGGGGCGTTCCGTCGGACGCGGGAGGGTCGGGCGCTCTGTCGGAAGTGCGAACGTCGGGCGTTCGGTCAGACGCAGCAGCGGTGTCCGTTCGACAATGGGCGTGCGTTCGCGAATCGGCGTACGTTGGAAAAGGCGTGTGCGCGTAGGGAACCACAGCGGAGCGGATTTCGTTGCCGTGCTCGAAGGCGCCGCATTGGTTACGCCAAGCGCTTCCGGCGTCGCCGTTTTCGTTTTCCCGGTGGGCTGTGCGGTGCGCGTGGGTTGCGCGGTCGGCGTCGCAGAAAACGAGGGCGACGGGGAAACGGCGACCGTTGTGACCGTGCTTGTTTGGGCGGGAGCAATGAGGGCTTGCGCCGCCGCGGGCAGCTTGACCGCGCCCGACGCGACGGCAATGGTACCTCCGGCGAGACCCGCCACCACTAATGCGCTCGCCAACAACGCCCCCGCGCTAAATGTCGCCGTGGCGACCGGGACTGCCGCGATGCCGGTTCCCAATGCGGCGAGCAAGCTGACTTTGAGCGCGGCGGGCGGCGCGAGTGGAATCAGCGCGCGGTAGGCGCGTGTGGTGTGTTCGAGTTCTCCCAGCGCCGCTTGACAATGCGGACATTTTTCGACGTGCGCGGTGACGCGGGTGTACCGTTTGGGCGGCAAGGCGTGATCGTACAGCGCGGACAGGTACGGCGAAATGCGCGCGCAATCGCCGCGCGCGGGCGGCAAGTGCCGGGTCAAAAATTGTTCGCGAAATTTGCCGCGCGCGCGGTGCAGCAGCGCATGGACCGCGGGCACGCTCAGCTGCATCGCCTGCGCGATTTCTTGATAGCTCAGTCCGTCAATCTCGCGCAAGGTCAGCGCGGCGCGATATTCCGCCGGGAGCGCGTTGACGACATGTGTGACGGCGGCGGTGATCTCGCGCGTTTCGTACACACGTTCCGGGCGCGTCATGGTGCTCGTGTCTTCCAGCCATCCGGCTTCGGGATTCCCGTCGGGATCGTCTGCATCAATTTCGACCACGCGGGCGCGCGGTTTGCGGCGACGCAATTCGTCCAGACAGAGATTGCGCGCCAGACGATGCAGCCACGCCTTTACCTGTTCGGGATCGCGCAGTGAACCGATTTCGCGAAATGCTTTGAGAAACGCTTCATGCGTCAGGTCTTCGGCATCCTGTGTGTTGCCCATGATGCAATAGCACAGGTGAAACACCCCGCGTCCGTATTGATCAAAGAACTCTGAAAAAGCCGCACGGTCGCGCGCCTGCAGGCGCGCGACCAGTTTCGTGTGATTGAGTGGTTGTGTGGCAAGCATCGGCAATGGAAAGCGGGGACGTGGTCAGCGCACCGCAGTCACCGAGAGTGCCGCAAAGGTGCCGTCGGTGCGAATCACGCCAGCCAACGAAAGTTTGTCTCCGGCAAGCAAATCCGCAATCGTGATCTTGGAGCAGCTCTGGGTGCCTTTGACGCAGAGATTGAATTTGGTATCGGCGCTGGTCTGAAAATTCACGTCCGTTCCGAAATAAGGCACGAGCACGCGCGAGCCGTGTTTGACGTGCACGGACAATACCCCGGTCGCGGTGTCTGCGCTGTTGAGCGTGCCGCTGGCTTTGAAGCGGACTGCCTTGGCGGACGCGACCGGCGCGAACATGGCGCCAAGAACGATCAAAACTGCAAGTGCAACAAGTAAACGTTTCATCGGAAACCTCCTCCTGAAAATGTGACGGGTGACGAGTGACAGGTGACGGGGAAACCCGCTGCATCACTTGTCAGCCTAAACTCGAACGAGTTTGATTCTCATTTGCGCTGCTTTGCAAAAGAGTGTCACTCTCAGGACGAGAGAGGTGCGCGATTCGGCGCGCGATTTTTGGATGAGTTTTTCGGACTTGAGAAAACTGGACTGGCTTGTTGCGCCGTGTTTTTCGCCCTTATACTACAATTGGCGTTGGCAGGCATAATGAATGAATTATGAAGAAATTACGAAGGAGAGACCCGTGTCACAACCCCGCATTGTCCGCGCGCCGCGCGGCGCTGAAATTTCCTGCAAAGGTTGGCTGCAAGAAGCCGCTTTGCGCATGTTGATGAACAATCTCGACCCGGAGGTCGCGGAACGCCCGCAAGATTTGGTGGTGTACGGCGGACGCGGGCGCGCCGCGCGCAATTGGGACGCGTTCGATGCCATCGTCAAAGCATTGCGCGAATTGGAAAACGACGAAACGCTGTTGGTGCAATCGGGCAAGCCGGTCGGCGTGTTCAAATCGCATCCCGACGCGCCGCGCGTGCTCATTGCGAATTCCAACATCGTGCCGCATTGGGCGACGCAAGAAAATTTTGACCGGTGGGAACGCGAAGGTCTCATCATGTACGGGCAAATGACCGCGGGCAGTTGGATTTACATTGGCACGCAGGGCATCTTGCAGGGAACGTACGAGACGTTCGCCGCGCTTGCGAAAAAACATTTCGGTGTGCCGTCACTCAAAGGAAAATTTGTGCTGACTGCCGGATTGGGCGGGATGGGCGGCGCGCAGCCGTTGGCGATTACGATGAATGAGGGTGTTGGGTTGATTGTCGAAGTGGACCCGGCGCGCGCACAAAAGCGGCTCGATACGCGTTACGTGGATGTCGTCACGGACAATTTGGAAGAAGCAATGACGTGGGTTCAAGGGAGTTGCGAGAAACGAGAAGCGAGAAGCATTGGACTCATCGGCAACGCGGCGGATGTTTTACCGGAATTGGTGATACGCGGCATTACGCCCGATGTGGTCACAGACCAGACGCCCGCGCATGATCCATTGTGGTATGTGCCGGAAATGCCGCTCGACGACGCGAACGCGTTGCGCGTGAGCAATCCGTCAGAATACCAAGCGCGTTCGATGGAGGCGATGGCGGCGCACGTGCGCGCGATGTTGGAATTTCAAAAACGCGGCGCGATTGTTTTTGATTACGGCAACAATTTAAGACAACGCGCGTACGACGCGGGCGTGACGAACGCGTTCGATTATCCCGGCTTTGTGCCCGCGTACATTCGCCCGCTGTTTTGCGAGGGCAAAGGTCCGTTTCGCTGGGCGGCGTTGTCGGGCGACCCGCAAGATATTTTCAAAACGGACGCGGCGATTTTGGAATTGTTTCCCGAAAACGAACATCTCGCGCGTTGGATTCGGATGGCGCAAGAACGCGTCGCGTTTCAAGGTTTGCCCGCGCGGATATGTTGGCTCGGTTACGGCGAACGCGCACGCGCGGGTTTGAAATTCAACGAACTCGTCGCACAGGGCATCGTGTCCGCGCCGATTGTAATCGGGCGCGATCATCTCGACGCAGGCAGTGTCGCCTCGCCCCGCCGCGAAACGGAAGCGCTGCGCGACGGCAGCGACGCGATTTCCGATTGGGTTTTTTTGAACGCGATGATTAATGCGGTGAACGGTGCGACGTGGGTCTCGGTGCATCACGGCGGCGGTGTGGGCATCGGTTATTCACAGCACGCAGGGCAAGTGATTGTGGCGGACGGTACGCCCGAAGCGGCGCGGCGTTTGAGATAGAGAGAGGGAGAGATAGAGAGATAGAGAGAGGGAGAGATAGAGAGATAGAGAGAGGGAGAGATAGAGAGATAGAGAGAGGGAGAGATAGAGAGATAGAGAGAGGGAGAGAGGGAGAGATAGAGTGAAGAGGTGAATAGAATCAAAGGAGTTCGAGGAACTCCTCAACCGTCAAGCCCGCCTCTTTGATGATTTGGAGCACGAGTTTGCGCGGAATATCGCCGGAATGAATCGGAACTGGGGTGGGACGTTCGAGTCCTTCTTTCCGCAAAATGAGATGCGAGCCGGTTTGACGGCGTTGATAAAATCCCGCACGTTCAAGCGCACGAATGACCTGCTTGGAATTGAGCGACGGAAGACGTTGAGCCATTATGTAGCCATGTTGAATTCAACGCGCACAAGCGGTTTGGGTTGTGGAATAGGAAGATGGTCTTCACGGGCAACTTCAAGCCAACCTTCCACCATGTCTGCCACCATTGCTTGCGCCTCTTCTATCGTGTCGCCAAAGGTGCTTGATTCGAGCGCTGGCACACGCGCGAGATACCCGCCTTCTTCTAACGGCTCGAACTCGACATCATAGTATCCGCCGGGCACTTGGACGAGTCCTTGAATAATTTGTGTGGATGTTGCCATCGTTCACCTCAGTGCAAGGATAACACATCCTTACAAAACACGTAAATCAGTCACCAGTAATCAGTGATCAGTGATCAGTGATCAGTGATCAGTCATCAGCGATACGCGATTTGCGATGCGCGATACGCGATTGGCGATACGCGATATGCGATACGCGACGGAGCAAAACAACATGGATGATTTCTTGGCGCAAGTGATTGGCGCGTATCTCGCGGAATTGACGGACAATGCGGCGGAGCGCGTCGGCAAAACGTTCGCGGACTTGTGGCGCAAACGCGATGCACCGCGCGTTGTCTTGCCCGATGTGCCGCATCCGTACAATGCGCCGCCGCCGCTGCCGCTGTCCAATACGCCGCTGGTGGGGCGCGAACGAGAGACGAGAGGCGGGAAACGAGAAGCGAGAAGCGCGAGGCGAGAGACGAGAGGCGAGAAACGAGAAGCGAGAAGCGCGAGGCGAGAGACGAGAGGCGAGAAACGAGAAACGAGAAGCGCGAGGCGAGAGACGAGAAGCGCGAGGCGAGAGACGAGACGCGAGACGCGAGAAGCGAGAGACGAGATACGAGAGGCGGCGTGGTGTTTGTGGCGCTGGATGCGTTGGCGTCGGGCAGCGCGCTGGGGGAATTTGTGACGCCGCGTTTGGTGAGCGATTACCGGTTTCCCGCGACGGATGACGCGGCATTACGGCGCGAGGACGCGGTGCGCGCTTGTGCGAACGCGTTGAATCAATACGCGCGCCTCGTGGTGGTGGACAATTTTGAAAGCGCGTTGGACGGCGACGGCGCGGGCGACGCGCTCGCGTTCGTGACGCAGTTGGTGGCGGCGACGGAAACGGGCGGCGTGCGTTTTCTCGTCACCTCGCGCCACGCGTTGAATCTGCAAAACGATGTGGAGGAAACGTATCCCGTCGCGCCGCTGGAACTCAAGGACGCGATAGATTTGTTTTACACGCGCGCGGGCGAGGATTTTCGCGCGATTGCGCGTCACAAAACGATAGCGGACGTTTCGGAAATTTGCCGCATGGTGGACGGGCTGCCGCTGGCGGTGGAACTGGCGGCGCGGGCGGTGAAACAGGGACATCGCCCGTTGAACGAAATTCGCGCGGGGCTGCGCGTGACGCCGCTCGACATTCAAGCGGCGGACAATCTCGGTTATCCCGAACGCCAGCGCGGGTTGGCGGCGAGTTTTCGTTACACCTACAATCATCTCTCGCCGCCCGCGCAGCGCCTCTTTTGCCTGATGCACATTTTTCGCGGCAGCGCCGACCGTCCCGCGATTCAACACGTGGACGGGACGGTGGTGTGGGAAATGGCGTTGAGCGAATTGGTGGACTGGTATCTCGTGCGCGCGGACTCGACCGCCGACCCGTGGCGCTATGCCCTGCCCGCGCTCACCGAAGCGTATTCGCGTTTTGCATTCCAGACGTGGACGCTCCTGCCGCCGCTCGACGAAAACGAATTTCGCCATCGTCACGCGGAATATTATTCAACCGTCGCCGCGCGTTTCGATGAGACGCCGATGGAACGCTGGCGCGAAATCGAAGACACCGATTGGGAAAACATCCAGCAAGGCGCGGGCTGGGCGGTCAAGGAATTTGAAACGCAGCACGGCGCGACGGTGGACGAACTGCTGGCGCGCTTGGACGAACTGCCGACGGTGATGCATCATCACGCACAACGCGACTCGATGGGCACCATGCGTGATGATGCATCAGATAGAACGGACGCGGGACTCGCGGGCGAGTATGCGCGTCAACTCAAAAATTTTGTTTATCGCCGCCGCACATTTGAAGGACGCGTCTGGTTAAGTGCGGGCATGGTTGCGTTTCACCAAGCCGGTGATAAAAAGAACCAAGCGATGATGTGCAATGAACTTGGTTTGTGGTTTGGTTCGCGCGGGGAGTTGGACGACGCGTTGGCGTGGTATGAGCGCAGCGTCGCGTT
>JACQWQ010000087.1 GCA_016209205.1 Chloroflexota bacterium | reverse complement strand
GCCGGAAATTGGGGATACGACCCCAACCGAAAGTGACGAGAGAGTCGTAAACATCCGTGTTCGGATCGGCACTAATCTCATCAAACTCTTGCGAACCGAGTTCATATTCCACTCGCGCGAATTCTTCGGCAGTAGTGCAGTTCGCTTGCGCCTCGCGCGTGAGTTCGGCATACTTCTCGCGGATCGCCGCCAGCTTTTCGTGCGTTCCTTCGGGGACGCCGGCTAAGCGTTCCAGCACGCGCGGATCGTTGGTGTTGGGATAGAGTCGAGTTCCCATCAGTTGTTCTCCTTTTCGATCAGCCCGGCATCGCACAGTTCGCGGATAGCATTCATCACGTCACGCAAACTGAATTGCAGACTCGCGTTCAACTCTGCCCAAATCGCGGCAGGTGTGTGATAGCGACTCAGCAAGTTGTAGATCAGGGGATGCTTGGCATACACCACACCTTGACGATCAGACTCATCTTGCGACGAGCCGGCGAGTGCCGGCGACACCAGATAGCGCTGGTGCACGCCCGGATCGACCAGCAAAGGCGC
Source organism: Chloroflexota bacterium (assembly GCA_016209205.1). Classification (GTDB taxonomy): domain Bacteria; phylum Chloroflexota; class Anaerolineae; order UBA4142; family SHND01; genus SHND01. The sequence continues at coordinate 5,310 of JACQWQ010000087.1, read as the reverse complement.
GTCGGCGATGATCTGCGCCATCTCGAAAGGATAAGCATCGGGAAAGCGAGTGATGACAAAAGAACGCGAGAGTTCGTCTTCGGCGTTCCAGTCATCCACAAAGCCGTGAGCCCGATACCATTCTTCGCTATCGGGCGGCACGGCGAGAACGCTGTAGGTTGTCGCGTTCTGTGCCGCAGGGAAAACGCGCCACTCCACTTCGGGTCGGGTGATGGCTTGCCAGCGTTTCCAACGGGGTGAAATTTGTTGAGGCATAGTGATCTCTCCTTTTTTTTGAAGGATGAAAGCAGAATTATGAATTATGAAATGCTTCGCATAATTCATCCTTCCTAATTCATCCTTCGCTAAAATCGCTTGAACCGCGAAGCGATCTGAAACGGCGACATGAACAGCATCACCGAGTCGCCATCGGCAGACTCGACCCTGATCTGGTGAAGCCAATTCAGGTCTCCCCATCCACTCTTGATGAAGAGCGGGATCAGGAAGTAGCGAAACGTGACGTGCGCTGATCGGTTGACTTGTTCGCCATTACGATCTTTCGAGACGAGCACAGTCACCTTGCGCGGACCGGCGATCTTGTCATCTACGCGACCTAACATAAAGCCGTCATTCAAGTCGTCGCCATAGTTGAAAAAAATCTTTTCAACCGACGCGCCATCATAGAATGGCAAAAGTTGTCCCAAATAAAGCGTTGCACCGTTGCCGTAGAAGACGAAGGCGCGGCGCTCAGTCTCGTGATCGTTGTTGACGATCTGAAACACGCGCACGCGCAGATCGCCCGGAACTAACGCGGACAATTGACCCGGATACGTCTCCCACTCGATCTCAACCGTTGACGGATCGGCATCTACCATCGCCGCCATCGGGATGAGATTTGGATCGGGCAAGGGCGTGGATGATTGCCTGTCTTGCTTGACGGATGGCGACTCCACGCCGCCACAGCCAACTACAAGCAAAAGCAGGGCAATCAAGAAAAGATGAGCGGGGGCAAAAATGTTTCTCATAGTGGTCTCTCCTTCTAATCAAAAGAAAAGCAGAGCGATCATCTGATCGCTCTGCTTTTCTCGATTTGCTAACGTCGCCGATTAAAATAGATCGGTGACTGTCTTATGTTTTGGACGCAGCACGCATGGCGTCTACAAACTCGGTGACCGCCGATGGAGCATCGGGCAAGCGCAAAGCAGCCAACGGCACTTCCTGTTTGCCGCTTTTTGTCTTCACCATTGCGATCTCACCGCTAATTGCGACGATCTCGCCTTCCATGCGCTTCATGGACACAGTGCGCCTACCGCGTGAAACTTTCGTCCAGTGAACTTTGTCGCCTACTTTCATGGTGTTCTCTCCTTTCGGGCAGCAATAGTTTCAACGTTCGTCACATCCGCGTTAAGGTGTCGCGCTAGCGCTATGTCAGGCGTTGCAGTCTGACACATCACCAGCGCAAGCACATCGTTGGCGTACTCGTTGAGTTCCACCACGTCTTTTGGCACCCTCTCGTCGGGCACCTCAAGAGTGATTGTTGCGTTCAGCGTGATAATCGTCATAGTGATTCTCTCCTTTCGCTAAAACGGAAACTCAATGTCGTCTCGCGTCCAATAGACGCCGTCCATTCGCAAGTAGAGCTCGCGAGTCAGCCGCACATCATTCGCGGCGTACTCGATTCGCCCTTGCAAGGACATATTGGCAAAATCACCACCGTCGAAACGCGCTAACGGATTCGCAATGTCATACAACTCGCACACGGTCTTGAGTCCTTTGCCGGGTTGCCAGTTGTAGAGCAAGCCATACAGATCGCGCGTCGGCGCGTCCTGATAACGCGCCAAGTGGGGCAGGACGGTAGGACGAACACCAATCGCCATCGAGCGGCGCAACATGAACGGAAGATCAAAGCCGAGAATGTTGTAGCCGGTCGAGCAGCCGCGATGTCCGGCGAGCGCGTTCCAAAAGCGCGTCAGAATTTCGCTCTCGAATTCATGTTCGTCGTCGGGGTAGATCGTGGCGCGCACGCCATCGGGAGTGCGAACTTTCGTTTCGTCATCGCCGTTGACGTTGAGGACGTAAACTTCGATCTTGGCATCACGTTGTTCAGCGTCGCGCCAGGCAATGCACGCCACCCGCGCCGTGTCAGGATCGAGCGCGGCAGCGGCGAGTTGATCCGCCCGTTTGCGCTCAATGTAGTCAGCGATCTTCGCCGGGTCCTTGTAGGTCGAGGGCGCTTCCGGCATCGGCAACTGCGACACCGCTTCGGGACGGGCAAGGGTTTCAATGTCAAACAGCAACATATCTACCTTTGACCTTTCACCGTAGCGCGGCGTTTGGCTTTACGTTTGGCAACAGCCAGCGTAAACGCTTTTGTGATACGGGCATCCATTTCGCTCGTGTCGCCGTTGAGCAAGCGGGCAATACGCTCAGCGCGTTGCTTTGCGTCGCCGCCCGCTTCGGAATCGCCGCACTCGGCGTAGACGCGATTCGTCCGCCTGTCGTTGACTTGCCAAGTGCGATTGTCGAACTGCGAGATTATGTAACGAGGTCCAGTCATAGTGTTCTCTCCTTCTGATTTTTATTTCCGTCTATTGTCTTTTGCGTCATCTAACGGATAAGAGATAAAACGCAAACGCGAGACGTTCTAAGAACGATCTCGCGTGGAGTAAGTCATTCACCGCATTAGCGAATGAATGTCAGTGGCGCATCCCTGATTCGAACAGGATGTTGCCCGATTGCTATGCGCCGTGAACAAGAGAGAGCGATGAACAATCGCTCTCTCTTGTAGGTGCTACTCTTCAAAATCTTCGGGATGGCGGCGTTTGGCTTCTGCCAGCGCGTAGTTCGTGCAAAGCGCGTCGTAAGCCTTTGCCGCGTTGGCGGCATCGTCTTTTCGCTTTTGCAACTCGAACTCGGCTTGCGTAATCTGTGCGCCAGCCATCTCAACCCAGGCGAGGACATTGCCTCGCAGTTGAGCCCAGGCTTCTTCTTCCGTCTCAAAGTGGGTGTTGTTAAAAATCTTTTCCCCGTCCGCGTCGTTGTGCGGATAGAGTCCATCGGGGCACTCCACCTTGACCGGAGTTAGTTTCGTTTTGTCCGCGCGCCACATCGTGAGAGTGAGGGTGTCGTTAGGCATGATCATTCACTCTTCGCTATACGTTCCGTCATATGGCGACGGTTCGTACTCTTCATGCTCATCTTTTGCAAAACTAACTTTCGTTCCCGCTTCGTTTTGCAAAGCGCGGATACGCTCGCGCTCGTAAGCGATGCGCGCCGCCTCCCACTTGAGGCGTTGCGGAAATTGGGCGGCATCGGTCTTGGTTTGCGCCCAATGCCCAATCTGCAACCATTCGCTTTGATCGTCTTGGCAGAAGAACTCGTAGCCGTGCAGACGCAAGAAGGTGTAGATCGATTCGTGCATTGCGTCTAAGATCGCGCGTTGTTCAGCGCGCAACTTATCTGCGAGATTGCCATTGCCCATGACTTGCGGCATTGAGACTCGCGCCAATGCCCAATCAAGCGAGTCGAGCATTGCCGGCACATTCCATGTAACGGAAAAATCGTCATTCTCGTTAGCGAGTCGCGCGCCGAGACACAGATATTCATTTTCTTCGGCGCCCTTCTTCAAAGCATCCATCGTGTTATCGGATACAGGAAGAAGGATCGACACTTCATCTTCAAGAGAAGGTGTAGCGTTAGTCGGCACAATAGTAATGTTCATAGTGGTCTCTCCTTTTTGGGGAATGATGAAGTCAGAATGTGGAATGATGAATCAAGTTCTTCATTCCGCATTCATCATTCTTCATTCATCATTGCTTGTGTGATCTCTCCTTTTTGGCAATCAAGAAGAAGGACGACGATCAGGTGATCATCGTCCTTCTTTATTGACTTCTATTCACTACCGCGTCGCGCGGTTTTTCGCCACGCGCGTCATTGCCTTGCGCGTCAACTTTTGTGCTAAGGCAATCTCTTTGCGCGCGCGTCGCAGCGACTGATTCACAGCCGCATCGCCCGACTTGCACTTGGACGGGATGCGGAGCGAAGCGTCTTGGATCCGGGTCAAAACGTCCGACAACTGCGCGTGAGTTTGGCGCGCCTTGAGCGTTTTCTTATCGCCGAAGTTTTCAGTCACTTCCAAGACCAAATCCTTCAACACCTGAGCCTCATCTACCTCATCGTTGTGAACCGCCCAATCGGCGTCCCACAAGCTGCTGCGATGCTCTTGCGCCATCACGCAATGCCACAGCAAGCGTCCGCCAAGATCGTCGCTCTTCAACAAGCGCACGGCGTCTTCGGCGGAGCCAGCGATGATCAGCACCGACTTGTCTTCGTTTCCCGTGTCGCCCAGCAAGAACGGCAACTCCAAACCATTGAAGGTGATGCGCTCGGCTAAGGCGATGAACGGATCGGGGCTTTTGTATTCCTCCTTCGGCGCGTGCTTCACACGCAAGCCTGTGATCTTTACGACTGGCGTGCCTTCGGCATGTTCGTCAAAGCAAGCGACCCCGTTGAACGGGGCGAGTGCTTTGAACGCCGCTTCAAGCGCCGGGCGGCTTTTGTTATCTTTCGTCAACACCGCCAGTGATCTCTGCGCGATTTCACGCGCGTCGAAGAGATTGTTGAGCGTCTCAGCCAACCAAACGTCATCCGTGACGAGCGCGTTCTTGTCGTAGACGGTGAGGTGATCATCGTATTCCACGCGAATACCGTCTTCGTCCCAAGCGCGACCAGTAGTCATGTCGTCGGCTATACACTCGCGCCAGCCGAGACATTGCACTGCCGCCGCTGATAGAACGCGCAGCGCAGTCGGCACCTCACTCCACACACCGTTGTTATGAGAGTGGTTGCGGGTGGGCAGCCGATCTGGCCAGTGGGCAGTAATCGCTTTGAATTGCGCCAACGCCTGATCGGTCAGCGTATTCACAATCATTCGCGCCGCCGCTTGTAACGACTCGCCGGCGATCAGATCACTGCGATCCGGCAACTTCGGGCGCGCGCCGCACTCGGGGTTGATGAACCAGCGCAGCGCACCCCGCTCGTAAAGCGCGCGAGCAAGTGTCGCCTGAGAATGCTCATTCGCCGCATCCCGCAACGCTTTACGGAAGCTCTCCGAATAGATGCGCCGGTACTCCCATGCCGCCTCAATGCGGATGGATTCGTAAGCGTTGGTCTCTCTCCAGTACGCTTTACCTGCCGGCGTCTCTACAGCAAAAGCGTCGGCAAACTTCTCTGCTTCAATCACCGCGCCGTTAAACGTCACAGTGAAGGGGAAGAGTTCGCGCACTTTTTTCAGCGTGTCGAGAAGTTTCTCGGTTTGCGGTTTGACGAGCG
>JACQWQ010000082.1 GCA_016209205.1 Chloroflexota bacterium | reverse complement strand
CGGCAGTGCAACTGCCTCCGAACACTTGCGAATTCTCTGGTGAGACCCCATCGCTTGTTAAAGCGCAAGTTGGTTCGACGCAGTTGCACTGCGTCGTCTCCGCGCCGCCGAACGGCAGTGCAACTGCCTCCGAACACTTGCGAATTCTCTGGTGAGACCCCATCGCTTGTTAAAGCGCAAGTTGGTTCGACGCAGTTGCACTGCGTCGTCTGCGCGCCGCCGAACGGCAGTGCAACTGCCTCCCAACAGTGGCAGGTTATTACCATGAATTCTCAAGCTCTCGCACCTGTATCAACCCGGGTGCGAGAATTTTTTGTTTGCTGGCACGTTGGCACGGCAGTTAATGTTGGCACAGCAGTTAATGTTGGCACAGCAGTTGGACTGCTGTGCCTGAAGTTGCGGAGTTGAACTCCGTCCACAAATTGCGATATACTGTGTCCTGTATCCTTCGCTGATTCTCTGCTCCCTCTTGCGAAAAAAAGAGCGCGGAGCATGTGAGGTGTTTCTATGGCGAATCCCAGTCCCCAGCGCAAGCGTCGCATCATTGTCTTTGCCGGACTTGGCGTAATTGTGCTATGTCTATGCGTCGTCATCGGCTTGAGCGCGTTGCTGTTAATGTCGTCCGCCGGCAGCGCTCCGTCGCAAGCGCCGCGCACGGCGCCCGCGGCGGCCCTGGCAACCAGCAGCGCAGGACAAGCCACCGCGTTGCCGCGTGCCACAGCGACAGTCGCACAAGTGACAGGTGCTCCGGCACAATCCACCTTGGCGCCTAGCGCACCACCTACTGTGTCCGCACAACCCACGGAAGTGGTCGCACAACCCGCCACCGGCGATTTGCATTTTGATTACCCGCTCACGCTCGCTGTAGACCAGGACGACATTGTCAAGGTCGAAATCGTTCCCGATCAAACCGTCGCGTTGGCTGCACCGCTCAATGCGCCTGCCGTCAGTGCGCGCTTGTTGGTCGAATCCGGCGCGGACCAGCTGGCACACAATAAAATCTCTTATTCCATTCCGGTATATCCGGTTATGTCCGCCGAACTCTCCACTGCGCGCAATCAGGACCTCATCATCGTCGCGGGTTCGGAATCCAAGCAGCTGATTGCGCCGCACGACGCGAATTTTTGGACGTGGTCGCTTGTCGCCAAACGGGGCGGCGAATACCGCGTCACGCTGCGAATTTTCGGCTACAACCAACTCGCCGATCCCGATCCCGTGCGCCGTGTGGTAGACGATACGCGCATTGTCACGGTACAAGAGCGTGTCATCGGAGATCGTTTGATGCAAGGTCTCGCAGACAACTGGTTGGTGCTCTTTGGCGCGGGCGGCCCCATCGCGTTGGTCGTCCTCATTCTTTCGCTTTATTTCTCGCGTCGGGATGTAACGAGACCAAGCAACAAAGCATAAAAAAGGACCCTTGGCCGGGTCCTCTGGTTGATTCCAGTACAAGCGAGCGTAAATCCTTCGGTAGTTTCTGCTGACAGTTTTTGCTTGTAGCACCTAGGATTTGGCGATTCGAACTGTCGAACGATTTCCGCCGTGATGTACTAGGGCTGTGTCAAAGTCGCGGTGGGTAGGGGGGATTGTCATTCTGAACGGAGTGAAGAATCTCTCCGTGGGGCAAAACCGAGATTCTTCACTCCACTACATTCCGTTCAGAATGACATACCCGTGTTCAGTAGTGCGTGACCTGTGGGCTTGGGGTCAAGGCGGGCGTACGTACAACAGTCCATGTTGAACGGCAAGGTGCATCAAGCCCGTGACATCGTGTACACTCAATTTGCGCATTAAATTGCCGCGGTGCTTGTCCACGGTCTTATCGAAATTCCGAGCAGTTGGCTGACCTCCCGGTTGGTTTTACCTTCGACGATGAGTTGGAGAACTTGGCGCTCGCGCGGCGAAAGGGAATCAATCGGATTCGGCGGCGGCAGCTCGGCTTTGCCCGCAATAAAATTGTCCAGGTCCAGGTCTTGCAAGTGGCGACCAAGAAAAATTTCCCCGCGCGCCACTGCCTGAATCGCCAAAAACAATTCCTCTTTGAACGAATCTTTAAGCAGGTACCCTTTCGCGCCGTACCGCAGCGCGCGTGTTACGAATGCCTCGTCGCGGTGGACCGAAACAACAATCACGCGCGTCGGCAAGCCCTGCGCGGCGAGCTGCTGTAACGCGCCAATGCCGTTCAGACGCGGCATGGACAAATCCATCAACAGCACATCCGGCGCGAGCTGTTTGACCAACTCGACGGCTTGCCGTCCGTCCGCCGCTTCCGCGATGACTTGAATATCCGGCGCGCGTTCTAGCAACGCGCGAATGCCTTCACGAACGAGCGTATGGTCGTCGGCAATAACTATGCTAACCATCTTGCGGTTGTTTCTCCAGCGGCACGCGCGCAGTCAAAAACGAACCCATGCCGGGCTGGCTTGAAATCTCTAACCATCCCCCGACCAGCATCAGGCGTTCGCGCATTCCCAGCAGCCCTAGCTTGCCGGTGCGCGAATTATCAAGGTGCGCGTCCGCATCAAAACCCTTGCCGTCATCCCGAACCGTTACGCACAGCTCCCGGCCAGCGCGGTAAACATTGACTTGTACACAGCTTGCGTCGGCATGGCGGGCGACGTTGGTCAGCGCTTCTTGCACAAAGCGATACAGCGCCAAACTCGCGGTATCTGTCGGTTCAACCACATCCTGGGCGAGAAAAGAAATCGGCAGGGCGGTGCGCCGCGCGGTGTCTTTGCACAATTGCTCCAGCGCGCCGTCCAGCCCCAAACTATCGAGCGCAGGCGGACGCAGTTGGCTTGCCACATTGCGGAGGAACTGCAAGGTTTGGTACGTCAAGACCACCGCATCGTGCGCCCGATCAATCAACGCTTGCGATTGACCCGTCAGGTCTTGTTGCAGTAATTCCAGATTGATCGCGAGCGCGGTGAGCGCTTGGCCCGCTTCGTCGTGGAGTTCACGCGAAACGTGTTTGCGTTCCTCTTCTTGCACAGTCAAGACGCGCTGCGTGAGCGCCGACAATTGCGCGTTCCGGGCATGACGCCATTCCCAGAGCAAGACGGTCTGAAGGGTTTGGGCAATTGGCGCGGCGACGGTTTCCAGAGTCTGTTGATGTGCCGCCGTGAAAAAATCAAGTTTGGAACTACCCAGCGAAAAAATCCCCACCAACTCGTTGCCGCTCATGAGCGGAATGCCCAACCAACTGCCCTGGTCGTGTCCCGGCAAGTGTGCGCGCCAGTGCGGCGAGTGCGAAACATCGGCAAGATAAACCGGCTTGCGCTGCCGGATGAGCGAGTCCAGAAGGGGCAAAGTATTCAAAGCGAGTTGTGCTGTTTTGGCGCGCGCGGTGCTCGAGTGTCCGGCATGATTGGCGGCGACCACCGAAAAGTGTCACGAAACCTGCCTTCGCAGGTTGGGATTTCAGTGTGCGGTCGCGAATCTATTCGATTCGTTGCGAACTGTGTTCGCGAGCACACTTGGTGTAGTTGTTGGCGCGATTTTTCCGATGAAGGCGATGGAATACATCGCACCTCGGCAGCGCCCGCCGCGCCGACCCAAAACTTTGACGCACACCCATCGAAGGGCACCAGCCAGTGCAATAATGCGAGCACCTCTTGGCCCAGGGCTCGCGGTTCTAGAGTTTTGGCGATGCGCGCATTCAAACATTGGATCGCGAGCTCCACGCGACGAAGGCGTTCCAACTCTCGCCGCTGCGCCTCCGTTCGTTCCTCCATTTGCATCGCATGAAGGATGCTTGCCGTGTGCGCCGCCAACAAGAGCATGACGTGTTCCTCCGCAGCACTGCGCGTGCTCCATTGCGTAGTTGCTTTGCAGAGACTCAACATGCCGACGAGCGCACCCTGAAAGTGGACAGGCAGGTGAATAAAAGCAGCGCGGGCGCGCCGCGTCGGCAAATTCAGCAAGCCGTTGAGGGTGAACTCGCGCCCCGGGCGAATCGAAGGGTCTGTCGTTGCGGAAACGTGGAATACTTGGCGCGCGGCGTCATAGCGCGACACGGTGCAATACTTGAGGTCAAGCATTACAACCGCGTACTCTGCAAGCGCTTGCGCCTGTACAGGAAGCGCTTGTTTGACCGTCAGCGGGTTTGCGGCGCCGAAAAGCGCATCGCGCGGTTTAGCGTTCGAGGTGGACTTGATTTTCCGGGGGCGTGTGGCAGGCGCGAGGGCTGTAGTGTGAAGCGAGATCGCGGCGGCTTTTCCATTCGCCCGCGCGGATCTGCCAGGATGCTTTTTCATGAATCAGTCCGGCGAAGGAGGTTGCCTAACCGTCCCCATTGTACTCGATCCACGGCGGACGAAAAATGTGAATCCAAGACCTGACCGGTTTCTAAAACGTACGCGTCACATACAGCATTCGCGATGTACATCACCACCGCTATCCATAAAACTCGTGTCTCAAAAACCGGTCAGGTCTGGATATGCCGCCCCAACACCACACGCACGCGGTGTGTGGCATCATCCTGGAATAGCGGAATCTTGTGCTCCGCCAAGGTTTTGCCATCTAACTCTAACAGCGCAACGCCTCGATTTACGCCGTGCGGGTTCTCGACCTTGATTTCATATCGCGTCTTGTTGCGACGATACGTGAGGCAATACTCTTGCCACGTGCGCGGGATGCAGGGATCAACTAGGAACGTATCGCCGCGCAACTGCAAGCCCAAAATAAATTCGACGCCGATGCGATACATCCACGCCGCCGAGCCGGTGTACCAGGTCCAACCTCCGCGCCCGCGATGCTGCGGGTGCGCGTACACATCTGCAGCGACGACGTACGGTTCCACTTTATATTTGTTCACTTGAGCGGGCGTTTGCGCGTGAAGGAGTGGATTCAACATCTCGAACAATTCGTACGCGCGGTCGCCGTTGCCATGCCGCAGCGCGGCGAGAACAACCCACAACGCGCCGTGCGTGTACTGTCCGCCGTTTTCGCGAATGCCTGGCGCGTATCCTTGAATGTAACCGGCGTGTGGCTGCGCACGATCGAACGGCGGCGCGAGCAATAGAATCATTTTCTCGTCGTCGCGCACCAATTGTTCCTCGACCGCCCGCAGCGCTTGTGCCTGTCGTTCCGGGGGCGCGGCATTGGAAATCACGCTCCACGCTTGCGCCAGCGCGTCAATTTTGCACTCGGCGTTTTCGTGTGAACCGAGCGGTGTGCCGTCGTCGAAAAACGCGCGGCGGTACCATGCGCCGTCCCACGCGTTTTCGTTCAACGCGCGCTGCAATGACTCGGCGTGCCCGCGATAAGCGCGCGCGCGTTCTGAATCGCCGCGCGCAGCACACACCGACGCGAACGCGACGAGATTGGTGTACAAGAACCAACCGAGCCAGACGCTTTCCCCTTTGCCCTGTGCGCCGACGCGATTCATGCCGTCGTTCCAATCCCCGGCGCCCATCAACGGCAAGCCGTGTGCGCCAAAGCGCAAACCGTGATCGAGCGCGCGCCAGCAATGTTCGTAGAGCGTCGCGGTCTCGTCGGAAATTTCCGGTGCGCCGTAAATTTCCACTTGCTGCGGTTCGAGCAGCGACATTTTCACAAACGGAATCGGCGCGTCCAGAATTTGTGCATCGCCCGTCGCGCGCACGTAATACTCGGTTACGTACGGCAGCCACAAAGCATCATCGGAAATGCGCGTGCGCACCCCTTTACTCGCCGTCGGGGTTGTCTCGTGCCACCAGTGCATCACATCGCCTTCGGGAAACTGGTGTGCGGCGGCGCGCAAAATTTGTTCACGCGCAATCTCGGGCGCGGCGAACACCAACGCCATCACATCTTGCAATTGGTCGCGAAACCCGTACGCGCCGCCCGATTGATAAAACGCGGAACGTCCCCATACACGACACGCGAGCGTTTGATACAGCAGCCAGCGATTGAGCAGCACATTCAATGCAGGGTCAGGCGTTTGTACCTGAATCGTTTCGAGCAATTCATTCCACGCACGCGCGACCGCGGCGACCGCGCGCTTGGCGTTTTCGGCGACGCGATATTTTTCGATCAACGCGCGCGCCGCGTCCCGATCCGCCCCCTGACCGAGCAAAAACAAAATCTCGCGTTCCTCGCCCGGACGCAATTCCATTTCGGTTTGCAATACCGCGCAGCCGGATCCCACACCGCTGTGTTCCATCCGCCGGTAGGTGTTGTGCGCGAGCGCGGCGGGCATGGCGAGTGAGCCATTGCGCCCGATAAATTCCGTGCGGTTCGTCGTCCACGCGGTGACGAGCTGCGCGCACGCGGCGAACGCCACGCGCGTGTGAAATTCGGCGCTGTACAAATTCCGCGCCAAGATGGCGTTCGTACCCGCCTCCCATTCGGTTTTTACAAACGACCCCTCTTGAGCGGCGAGCACGCCCAACACCCATTCCGCGTAATAGGTTGCGCGCACGCGTTTGATTCGAGAGGAAACATTTCGCAGCGTGAGCTGCATCAATTTGAGCGGATCGGTTTCCGGCACGGTAACGCGCAGCGTTTGGACAAGACCGTGACTCGTGTGCTCGAACGCGCTGTAGCCCACGCCGTGACGAATCGTGTACGGCTCGCTTTCACGCAGCGGCAGCGGCGTCGGCGACCAAACTTGGTTTGTAGTCACATCTTGCAAATAAATAATCTCGGCAGGCGCCGCGCTCACCGGATCGTTGACCCACGGCGTCAACCTATTCTGTTGACTATTGACCGCCCAGGTAAAGCCCAAGCCCGCTTCGGTGACGAGACAACCAAATTCGGAGTTCGCGAGTACGTTCGTCCATGGCGCAGGTGTCCATTGTCCTGTATTCAAGCGAATGACGTACTCGCACCGTTTTGCATCGTAGCCGCCCAGCCCGTTGAAAAATTCCAGCGTGTCGTTTTGATTTGTCGGACTCGGTTGCTGCGTCGGCGCGCGGCGCGGGGGTGGAATACCCAGCGGCGGCGTGTCGCGTGACGTCAAGCGGATTTGGTCGGCGAGATCGCCCAAACCGCCGCGCACAATGACACGCGCCAGCGTTTGCAGCAAAATAACATCGTCGGGCGCGATATGGTCACGCCGCCGTACGAAAATGCCGCCCGGTTTGTCGCGCCACGGATGCGACAAGGAGGTTTCGATCAATGCCCGCAGCGCGTCGCCGAGCGCGCCCGCGTACGACGTAGGATGTTCATCCAGAATGACGAGGTCCACTTGGAGATTGTGCAAGCGCCAATACTCGTGTGCGAGCAGAACTTGGCGCACGAGCGGCAGCGCGTCTTGGTCGTCCACGCGCAGGAGCACCAGCGGATAGTCGCCCGAAATGCCGTACGCCCACAGTGCGTCTTGGCCCTTGACGTTGCGCGCCATCACCTCTGCGGGCGCGCGCAGTGACGCATCGGGAAAAAGCACGCGCGAGGCAAAGCGTTGAAACAGGTCCACTTCAGCGGTGGTGATGCCAAGGTGACGCATTTCGATTTCACTGCGCGCGTGCGCCAAATCTTCCGCGCGTTCGAGATCACGTTCGTCCAGATATTCGTCGCACAACGCAACAATCTTTTCGCGCGCATCGGCGACCGCCGTGATAAAAGAAACCGTCACGCTCGCGCCCGCGTCCAGGCGTACATGTGTGCGCAAACTCATCACGGGGTCAAGCACTGCGCCGGTGGTGTTGGACAGCGGGGCATACAGCGCGGCGGGGTCGGCAAGCGTGCGCCCGCGTCCGATAAACTGCGCGCGGTCCGTCTCGTATTCGCGTACCGTGACGCCGCGCGTTTCGCTAAAGAGGGAATGTACGACCCAGTGCGTCGGTTGTTCGGCGGCGCGCGGGCGGCGTTTCAGTAGCAGCAATTTCCGACGCGGCAAAAAATCGCTTTCGACGAACAATTTGCTGAACGCGGGGTGCACGGCGTCGCCGCGCGCCGTATCGAGTACGACTTCGGCATAGCTGGTCAATTCCAACACGCGCGTTCGTTTGGTGCGATTGCGCAACGTGAGGCGGCGAATTTCCGCATTCCATTCGGGCGAGACGAAAATTTCGGTCTTGGTTTCGATGCCGTCATCGCGGCGCAGGAATTCAACCTTGTCGGGCGCGAACGTGACGTGATACATTTCAGGGCGCGCACACACCGGCTGATACGTGTTGGACCAAACGCGGCCCGCCACGCGTTCTTGAATGTAGCAAAATGCGCCGAACGCATCGCACGTCGCGTCGGCGCGCCAACGCGTCACTTGCAAATCGCGCAGCGCGCTGTAGCCGCCGCCCGCGTTCGTGAGCATGACCGTGTATTCGCCGTTCGACAAGAGCTGCGCGCGCGGCGCGGGCGTGTGCGGCGTTGTAAATTGCCGACTGCTCAGCGGCGCAAAGGAAGGCGCGCCGCGCAAAACGGGTTTTTCTTCTTTGGTTGCTTTCAGCAGCGGCGCGTGACGCGGAATGCGTTCTTGCAGCAGCAGTTCCGCCGCCGCATTCATCGGTTCGCGGTGAAAACGTTTGCGCAGCACATGGTCGTTCAAATAATCATCCAACGCGACCAAGCTCATCCCTTGATGGTGCGCCATGTACGAACGCACGACCGCGACGTGCTGTCCTTTGGGCAAACGCGACGGTGTAAAGTCGAGCGCTTCGTAAAAACCGTACGCCCCCGCGCCGCCCGCGCGCGCCAGCGCTTCGAGATTGCGCGACGCGGCATGGGGCGCGTACGGCAGCGCGAGGAATGTCGCATACGGCGCAATCACCAGGTTTTCGACGATTTCGCGTTTGAGACCCAATTCGGGCACGCCGAACGCGCGATATTGATAATGGAATTGATAGTCGAATGCGTAAAAGCCCGATTCCGACATGCCCCACGGAATGTGATGCCGCGCGGCATACGCGATTTGTTCTTGCACGATGGCGGTTTCGGTTTGCTGCAAAAGAGACGGCGTGTAATTGCGCAGCAGCAGCGGCGGCATGAGATATTCAAACATGGTGCCGCCCCAGGACAGCAGCACCGCTTTGCCGTGCACGTGCGCGAGCGGGCGATGGAGCTGAAACCAGTGCCGTCCGGGAATTTTGCCGCGCGCAATCAGCAAATAACTGGTGAGGCGCGCTTCGGACGCGAGCAGGTCGTAATAACTTGTGTCAAGGGAATTGTGGGTGAGGTTAAAACCGACGGCAAAAATGTTGCGCGTTTCATCGTATAAAAAGTCAAATTCCATCTCTGCCACGAACGCTTCTGCCTGCGCGGCGAGCTGCTCCAATTGCGCGCGCTGTGCTGCACTGGGGGCGTCTGCCAAGTCGCTAGACAAGGGAAGGTCATTTCGAACGGAGTGTCCGACGCAGTTCGTCGGCGAAATCTCGCGTTGCGCGGGCGGAGGAGATTTCTCGCCTCCGCTCGAAATGACAACGTCGCCGACCTTGCAAATGTCCTGTGATGCCGTAATGGATTCTGATCTTTGGCCCCAATCACGCAGCTGTCGTACCAGCGCCCGGCACCAATAGCCGAGTTCTGACGCGTGCGGACCTTGATCTTGTAGGGCATTCGCGTCACGCTCCAATTTCTTGAGCGTTCGTTCCAGCGCATCGAACCAGGGCGGCGTGCTTTCTGAAAGCGGCGCGCTTTCCAGTAACGCGTCCAGGAGCGGACGCAGGCGCGCGACATCTGCTTGCAGCGTTGCGGTTGCTTTGGCGTTCGATTCCGCGAGCAGCGCGTCGAGTACGGCGAGGGTATCTTGTGCGCCGCGCAACGCGCGTGTGACGTCGGTAGACGTATGGCACAGTTCCAAGCACGCCTGCTTGAGCACGATCAAACACGCGGCGAGATTGCCGCTGTCTACGGTGGAAATGTATTGCGGAGAGAGCGGGCGCAACGTCGTCGTATCGTACCAATTGTAAAAATGTCCGCGATAGCGTTCCAATTGCGCGAGCGTTTCAAAAATACGCGTGACGCGTTCGGTGAATTCCTCGCGTGTAATGTAGCCAAAATCGTATGCGGCGAGCGTCGAGAGCAGCAGTAGCCCGATGTTGGTCGGGGAGGTGCGGTGCGCGATCACCGGCTTGGGCTCGAGTTGAAAGTTATCGGGCGGCAGCCAGTGGTCGCGTTCTCCGGCGAATTCTTCGTAAAAGCGCCAGATACGGCGCGCGTAGGTGTGCAAGGCGCGCAGGGCGACAGGGGAAAGTGGTTTCACGACACGCGACTGCGGTTCACTCATCAAGTAGGCAATCGTGGGCGAGAGCAGCCACAGGAGCAGCAGCGGCAGCGCTTCGAGCAGCGCGGACGGGCGCACGAGAATCAGCAGCGCCAAAAAAAGGATCGCGACCGCTGACGCGCCCCCCATGCGGGCGAGATACGCGCGCATGGTCTGCGCTTGCCTGTCTTGCGCCGAGGCAAAGCTCGTCCATTTGAGCAAATGGCGCTGCGTAAACGCGCGGCGCAGCCCGACGCGTAAAATGGCGTCGCCGGTTTTCAGCGCGGTGTCGAGTAAAACAATGAGTGTGAACAAACCGCGCTGCGCCGCAATCCAAAGCTGTGCGACGGTGGAATATACATAGCTGCGCAGCGATTCGTCGTTGGCGCGGTCGCCCAAGGCAACCAGCCCGCTGCGCACAAACGGGAACAAAATTGTGAAAAGGGCGAGCAGTGTCCAAACCCAACGCGCGCCCGGTAAAATCGTCCAACTTGCCAGCAGCATGACGATTACGGCAGGCGCAACGAGACTGCGGCGCAAGTTGTCGAAAATTTTCCAGCGTTCGATCAGTGGCAGTGGATTGGGCTGGACATTGCCCGCGCGGTCGCGCACGCGCGGAAATAACCAGGCGGTGATCTGCCAATCGCCGCGCACCCAGCGATGCTGGCGCTGCATGTAGGCGTCGTATCCTGAGGGAAAATCTTCGAGCAGTTCAATGTCGCTGGCGAGACCAACGCGCGCGAACGCGCCTTCCAACAAATCGTGACTCAGCAGCAGGTTTTCGGGAAAGCGATGATGCAGCGCGCCGCGCAGCGCGTCCACGTCGTAAATGGCTTTGCCGATGTAGACGGCGCGCTGAAATAAATCTTGATAGACATTGGACACGACGCTCGCATACGGATCAAGCCCCGTATCGCCGGTAAAGAGCTGGGCAAAACGCGAGCGCGCCGACGCGGGCGACATGACATCCACGCGCGGTTGTATGATGCCATAGCCCGCGACGACGTGCTGTGCCTGCGGATCCAACACCGCGCGATTCAACGGATGCGCGATCGTTCCGACGAGGCGGCGCGCCACCTGCATCGGCAGTTCCGTGTCGGCGTCGAGTGTGATGACAAATTGGATGCGCGGCAAAATCTGCGCGTCGCCGACCTGCACGTTAAAGCTGGTGTCCGCCGCGCCGCGCAGCAACTGGTTGAATTCTTCCAGTTTGCCGCGCTTGCGTTCCCACCCCATCCAACATTGTTCGCCGGAATTCCACTGCCGCCGACGATGAAAAAAAGAAAAGGCGTCGGCGCGTTCGTATTTCGCGTTCAACGCGCGGATGCCACGCGCCGCCGCATCAATCAACGCGACGTCTTCGGGCATCTGTTCTTGCGGCGCATCGGCAAAATCGCCGAGAATGGCAAAGTGCAAATGCGGGTCGCGATTCGCGAGATAACGCAGTTCCAAATGCTCGAGCAAAAATTCCAGGCCGGATAGACTGGTAATCAGCGCGGGCACGACAACCATCGTGCGATATTCCGCTGGGATGCCGTGTTTCAATTCCAACTTGGGCGGTGTTGCGGGTTTGAGTTCGACGCTCAGCGTCCAATTTACCGCGCCGACGCCGAGCACGCTGAGTGGAATCAACGTAAGCAGCGCGACGAGCAAATTCATTTCTGGCGTTGCGCCGTGCGCAGCGGCGTACGCTACCGCGCTCGCGACCAGAATACACGTGAGCGCCGCAATCGAACCCAAATAAAGCCCCGTCGCGTGCGAGCGCAAGCGCGTCGTCACGCGTTTGCCAAGGGGGGGGTGATAGCCCACTGCCCTTTCCAGCGCGGGCAAACCTGCGTCAATTAAAAAATAACCGACGTGCTGCCGCCGCGCCTTGAACGCTTGGGATAGATCGTCTTGCGCTTGCGCTGCCAATGCCACCGCGCGTTCTGCAACAGTCACTTCGGCGTGTGGACTGTGTTTGGCAAGCGTTTCGACGACGTGGCGATAGCGGTCGCGCGAGCCGAAATCCATTTGCGCGCACGTGCCGCTCGGGTCGCGCTGCAAGGTACGTTCGACCAAGCTGACATTTTCAAAAAACGCGTGCCAGTCGAGAACGTCTAACAAGCGCATGCTGGTGATGACGTTGCCGACCGAAACGCGGTTGACGGCGCGGCGCTGATGCTCCGCGCGAACGTAATCTTCGAGGACGATGTTTTCTTGACGCATTTTGCGTTCGAGCCATTGCAGCGCGGGTGCGACGGCGGGATCTTGATCGCGCAGCCGCTGCATCAGCTGTAGCATAAATGGCGCTTGCACGACGTCGAGCGTATTCGCCAGTTGGGCTAATGCGGCAAGGAACGCTGGCTCGGAGGTTTTAACGGCGGTGAGCAAACCGTCGGCGCGTTGGTCGGCGTGGGCGTGATGCTCCAGCAGCTCGAGCGCCTGGTCTATCAGGCGGCGCAAATTTTCGATCAGCAAGATGCGGAGCATGATGGCAATCGCCCAAATCTCACCCGTCGAGAGCGGCGCAATTTCTTGGAACGCACGCACAAAGCGCTCGACGACGTCTTGATTCAGACGGCTGTCCGTGTGCGCGATTAATTCCAGCGCCAGGTGGAACACGCGCGGAAAACCTGCCCAGGGACCAGCGGTGAGCTTGGGCAATTCGCGATAATAGTTTGCCGAGAGATCGTGCCGCACCTGATTGAGCTGTGTTTCGACAATATAGTAATTGTCCAGCAGCCATTCGGCGGCAGGTGGAATCGTGCGCCCGGCTTGGAGCGCGTTGGTAAATACGCGCTGGGCGCGCTTGAGACGTTCACCATTTTCTTGCAGGCGCGGCAAGAGGCGTTTGCCGCGTCGAACCCCGCCTTGAACCCGCGCCTGTTGCGCCCGCGCGCGCGCGTGTTCTTCCAAACGTTCGACGCCGTACACTTCGACGCGTATGGGGTCTGCCAGCCCTTTACTTGCAGGTCCGAATAATTCTGCTGTGCCCATGATCCATCAGGTACGTTTCGTCGCGATGTGCTTGGGCGGGAGTTTTTTCATCACTGGGTTGCGCCCATGCACTTGAGCGACACGCGCAATGCGCGTGCCGCTTGATTTTCGAGGGGGGGGGCGTGGGCTCAACGCGCGGAATACATTAAAACCCTCGAAGGTCTCTTTGCACGCGTGTTGGCAAGACGATGTAACCCGCTTACACGGCAAAGCATAAAGTCATCTGCGTACGCGAGTTGGGCTCGAAGCGATAGCGCAGCTGCTGTAAGGCGTGGAGCATCAGTTCGAATTCGGTGGACTTGTCAAAAAAATAATCGGCGCCACCTTCGAGGTATTTTTTTCGATAGGGCGGGTAGGCGTAGTTTGTCAGCACAATCACGATGGGTGCGCGGGGTCGCCGTTTGACTTGTTGGAGCACTTGATAGCCCGTGCCTTGCGCGAGGTGGATATCCAAAAGTACGACATCCGGTTTCGTTTGGGGAATTTTTTCCAGCGCTTCGTGTGAGGTTGCCGCGTAACCGACCACGCGCGCGCCGTGCACGCGTGAAATCAGGCGCGTCAAACGGTCACGTAAACAAGCCGAGTCCTCAACCAAAAATAAATTCATACCCCTGCGCCAACCCTTCCCAGCTTTACTTTAGCGCAGAATCGCTGGCGCAAAAATCGGTAAAGACCGCATGCTCGGGTAGGACATTTGCAAGCTTTGGTGTAGGACAGATGAGGATGCAATCTAGACGACCAGTTTATTTTCAATGGCGTAATGCGTCAGTTCGGCGTTTGTCTTCATGTTCATTTTTGCCAGAATGCGGGCGCGATAGGTACTGACGGTCTTGACGCTCAACGCAAGCTCTTGCGCGATCTGTCCCACCTCTTTGCCCGAGGCGATCATGCACAATACCTGATATTCGCGGTCTGATAAAAGTTCATGCGGTGGATGCTCGTAATCCGTTCCCAATTGCTGCACCAGCGTTTCGGCAACCGACGCATTGATGTATTTGCCGCCGCCGGTGACTTTGTGGATTGCCGTAACCAATTCATGAGAGGCGCTTTCTTTGGTCAAATAACCGGACGCTCCCGCTTTGAGCGTACGCACGGCATATTGTTCTTCGGGGTACATGCTCAAGACAAGCACGGGCGTATGTGGATAATCGTGTTTGATCTGTTTGAGCACATCCAAGCCGTTACCGCCGGGCATGGACAGATCTAGCACAATCACATCCCATGACGCTTGCTTCAAGAGCGCATAGAGATCCTGCGCATTTTCGGCTTCGCCAAAATGGGCTTGCTTGAAGGCGTTGGCAAGGATCAAGCGCAATCCTTGCCGTACGACAGTATGATCATCCGCAATAGCAATATGCATTTGCGCTTTTGGAGAATCAGGCATTGGGTTTGTCGTCACGCTGAACCGCATGTTCAGCGGCTTATTTTTTTTCGGCGCGGCTTGGCAGTCGCCCCGTTTCTGGTGAGCAATTCCCGGAGGACCACAGTCACCTGAGTAAATTCGTCGGACTTGTCAAAAAAGTAATCCGCGCCCGCCGCGAGAAATTTTTTGCGGTACTGCGGATAGGCGAAATTCGTCAGAACAATGACGGTCGGCGGCTGTCCCGGCTTTTTGACGGATTGCAGCACCTGAAAACCATTGCCCTGCCGTAACCGAATATCAAGGATAATGACGTCCGCCTGGGTTTGTTGAATTTGTCGGATCGCCTGTTCGGCGGAATCGGAAAAACCACAAACCTCGACTCCCTTGATAATCGAAAATGCGCGGACGAGCCGGTCGCGCAAGAGTTCGGAATCCTCGACCAAGAATACCTTCATGTTTGCAAAAGGGCAACATCCCTCAGATGATGCCGGGGACAAATGCATCTGATGTACAGAAAGTTGCCGACGAACACCCGCCACGCGTATAAAAAAAACGCAGCACTCGGAGTGGGCTCCCGAAGCTTGCACGGTCAGTATAAGTCAAACACCGCGAATTTCAAGTCAGCTCAAGCCGTTAATCTCTATCGGTGTTTGTCCTACACGAGCAACCGGCGCCAAATTGTGACGTACGGTGTCAGACAGACTGGGACGCCAAGTCATCCGCGTGTCCGACGCGTCGCTCAGAGTTTTGCTGATGGTTTTCGAGCGCAAGCTTCGTTATCCTGCGCCTGTCTTTTGCGGGCGCGTTTTTCGTACCGAAAAAGTGCTTGCGTGACAGGAGGAAGATCATGAGTGCGCCGAGCAAAGCGTATTGTTTCTTGATGGTGCAAGTCCATCTTGGGCAAGGGGTAGCCACCCGCCCAACACCAACTCTTGCATTTAGGGAGGCAACGAACTGAATGAAGCCAAGAGAAGGGAGGCATCGGGT
>JACQWQ010000013.1 GCA_016209205.1 Chloroflexota bacterium | reverse complement strand
AAAACGATTGGTTTACGGTGGGGATGCTCTGAGTGTATGGCAATGTCCCGCCCAATGGTATAGACGTTTGTCAACCATTGGGCGGGACATTTTGGTTCAAGAAGAAACGAGGTTTGGGGGAACCTGCTCGCCGATTGGCGAAGGGATAGATTGCAAGAGTCAAGATTTGGTTCAGCAGAGTTTCAAGCGTAGGGGAACACTGAATCGTGGGCAGAGTGTTTCGTTGTCAGAACAGCAGTTGAACTGCCGTTCCGCAGGGATTCGGAGTCGAACTCTGCTCTTGCGGCAGGGGCAAGAGATTGACGAATATGGCGCGCGCCGCGCGTGCTGTCGTCACACACGCGGTACGTCGGAGGATTTACCCGCGCGCCAGAACTATTCGCTTGTCCCCGCCAATGGCGGATCAATCATCCTACACGCTGCGCGCGCGGCGCTGCAGCCAAACGCCAGCTGCGAGCAAGAGTAGACCGAGCGCTCCAGTCGCGATGAGCGGGATTCCTGTGCGTGTACCACCGGTCGTCGGCAGCGCCTTGGGTGCTTCGGTGGGAAGTGTCTGTGCGTACGCCAAAACGTCCACGACATCTTCTACCTTCCAGCCGAGTTCGATGGTCGCGGGCATCTTGGCGCCAGGTTGACCGAAACGCCCTTTATTCAGAAATTCCCACGGATTTCCCTTGGCGACGGTCCCCACAAACTCGGGTTCGTCATCGCTGCCGAAATTCAAGTCGGTTCCGGTAGCGCCGTGGCAAGCCGCGCACGTGCCGTCAAACTTGGCTTTGCCGCGCGTCGCATCGCCGCCGATGGGTTGCTTGTTGCTGGCATCAACGTATTTGGATTCGTCAATCAGCCCCTCTTTCAAAAAGGTGGCAAGGGCGGTGATAGACGCAGCATCCATCACTGTCGAAAAATCGTGCTTGGGGTCGGCAGAGCCCTTCAAGATGGCTTCGAGCTCGGCAACCGTCTTGCTCTGACCTGCGCTAAAGACGCCCGGGAAACCGGTCTTGTGCGAGCCGGAACCGTACACCCCGTCAACGCCCTTATAGTCCCAGCCGTGGCACTCTTTGCAGCGCCATGTATCCTTACCCGTGAGTTTGTTGGTGGTCTGGGTAGCCCAAAGCGGATGATCTTCTGTGGGTTCCTTTGCGCCCGGCGCGACCTTCCACCATTTGTCGTAGAGTCTACCGCCGGTGGCAGTTGTGGCGGCATCGCCGGTTGGTTGTGCGTTTACATCGCCGATCGTGAGAGCTAGACCGACGACGATCAACGCCAAGCAAAGCACGGCAAATACGATTTTCTTCATCACTGTCCTCCTCAGAGTTGAAATTGCGTTTGTTGTTTGGAATCCAATGCCTGACGAACTACATCCCACCAACCAATTTGGAATCCGCTCTATTTACCGAAAACAAAAGGTAGTATAGCCCCCTTCGGCTACGCTCAGAGTTTGTGAAAATATCCCCCTTCTTCGCCGCAACGGACTGCGTTACCGCAACATCTAGTAGGTCATTGGTTGTGTCCATACTAGATATGGGCGCAAGCCGTCTACGGAGGGGTTAGATTCACAAACTCTCAGGGCAGGCACTTGTGGGCGTTATTTCCTGCGACGACGCGCACAAGGCGCTATACTACATCCCACCAACCAATTTGGAATCCGCTCTATTTACCGAAAACAAAAGGTAGCATAGCCCCTTGTGGGCGTTATTTCCTG
The DNA here is from genome assembly GCA_016209205.1 of Chloroflexota bacterium. Lineage (GTDB taxonomy): Bacteria > Chloroflexota > Anaerolineae > UBA4142 > SHND01 > SHND01. The sequence continues at coordinate 10,505 of JACQWQ010000013.1, read as the reverse complement.
CGACGACGCGCACAAGGCGCTATACTACATCCCACCAACCAATTTGGAATCCGCTCTATTTACCGAAAACAAAAGTCCAGACAAAGCTGACCACATTCCAGCGGGCATCCTCGTCCAATTTCTGCCCGAATGAATGAAGCGGATCGCCATCCTTCGAGATGAATTCATAAAGTTCGGTGCTCGACAATGCCGCCAACCTTTCGGCGTTGGTCAAATCCGTCGGTTTGGTCGGCAGCGCTTGTGCGTCGGGCCCGTCGCCTTGCCCGGCGTCGCCATGACAGGCGCGGCAATTCTGTTCATACACGGCGCGTCCGGCGGTCACCTTGTCTGGCTGGTTGACAAACGTCATCCAAACGTACGCGATGACATCCCAACGCCCAGCTTCGTCTATCTTTTCTTTAAAGTCAAGCATGTCGCTATTGGGGACGCCGTTCGTCACCGCGTCAAACAACTTTTCGAGGTTCTCTCCGCGCATCTTGGACGGGTCGGTGAAATTGGTCGGACGCGGGTCGAGTAATGACGCCTTGGAGCCCTTCCCGTCACCCTTGGGCCCGTGACAGGTTACACAGCGACTGGTGTAGCTCGGTTCGCCTTTGCTTGCGGAGGGTTTGCTTGCGGGAAAGAACTGGGCAAGTTTAACCGGACGCGCCGTGGCAGTCGCCGTCGCCGGTGGCAACGTCGGCGTCGCGCTCGCGGCGGCGCTGACTAACGTGGGCGTCACCGCGCCGACCGGCGCAGCAGTGGTTGTCGTGACGACGAGTGTCACGGTGGGCGTGGGCTGCGTGGTGGGCGTGGGCTGCGCGGCGGGCGTGATTGCAGCTGTTGTTTGCCACGTCCGCAAATGCGCGATGATGTCGTTGATTTGTTTTGGCGAGAGCACTTTGCCCCAGGTCGGCATCCCTTTATCGAGCCGCCCTTTCGAGATGACTTCAAAGAACCACGCGTTGTCGTGCCGCGCCAGTTTTTCTTGATCGTTCAACGCGACGGGCACACGCGCAGTCCCTTTCCCGTCCTTGCCGTGACACGCGATACACGTTGCAAAATAGATATCCGCGCCGCGTTTCGGATCCGGCGTCGCGTCTGCTGTCTTGCCCAGCGGCGCGGTCGGCTCCCATCCGCGCAGAAAGGCGACCAGATCCAACACTTGCTGGTCGGTCAGGGGACCCCCACGCGCTTGCCCCCACGAGGGCATCGCCGAATTGGGCACACCGTCGCGGATAATGTCAAACAGCACCGCGTCGTGCGCCTTGGACAGAAAACGCTTTTCGTTCAAGGCCGGCCCGATTTCGCCCTCGCCGTTCGCCCCATGACACTCGGCGCAGTAGTCTTTGTACAGAATCACGCCGCGTGCCGCAGACTCGGCTTGATACGCCAGCCCTGCCGCCTCCATCCGCGACGCTTCGTTGAAAAAATAAAATGGCAAGAGGAGCGCCACTGCAAGGGTCAAGATCAATCCGAGGATTATCCGCTTGTCCATCCATGCCTCCGGGAGATAGCAGCAATCGGCGAATGTGCTGTGTCTATAAATTGGGTCATACGCGCGTCACTTGCGCCTCGTCGAATTTTTCGCGTGAAACAATCTGACTGGTGTCCACCCACACTTCGCCATTCTCTAATTGGACCGGAAAGAGATCGAGCGGGCGCGGCGCGGGGCCTGCCAACACTTCGCCCCGTTTGTTAAAGATCGAGGCGTGGCAGGGACAATTGAAACGATGCTCTGCTTCGACCCACGGCACGACGCAGCCGAGGTGCGTGCACTTGCGATACAACGCTAAAAAGCCATTGTCCAAGCGCGCGAGGTAAAAACGCGCGGCGGAAAAATAAGTGATGCTGCCCACTTGGAAATCGTCTATCTTGCCGGCGTTAATGCGCGTGCCGAACGCGCCGGGTGAAACGCGCGGCGCGAGAAAACGCAACAACGCCGCGACGCCTTCGGCTGCCGTCAGCGCCAGCGCGCCCGCCCACACCAGTCCGATGAACTGGCGGCGGCTTACGTGTAATTGATTGGGAGTACCTGGCAGTTGAGTCATTATGGTCTTTCCTCTAAAGCGCTGCTAATGCGGCGCAGGCATTGCCCAGGGCCAAAAGAGCTGCATCCCGGGACCGCGAAAGAGCACGCCGATAATCGTCAGCGTTGCAGCGGCAATCACGAATACGGTAAAGAGCGCGAGCGCAATCTCGCGCGTCGTCGCACGCAGCCGCCACAAAATCAAGAGCAGCAGCGCCAGTGGAAGGATCATGGCGGCAAGCGGGACGATGATGGCGCCGAGGAGGGTTTGTCCGAACGCCGCGTGCCGCAGCGTCACCAGATTCTCGCCGACCTTCACCATCGGTACGTCCAGCAAAACGAGCAGGGGCACGAGCAGCAAGGTCCCCAGCGCGACGATCAACGAAATGCGCATACCGCGCGCAGAATCAAACCATACCCCGCTGCCTGCGCGCGCGTGATCGAGATACGGCAGGGCGATGAGCGCGAGGACGACGATGCTTGGAACAATCACGCCGGCGAGCGTCGGATCCATGTGCAGCAAGAGCTCTTGCAGACTGAGAAAATACCACGGCGCTTTGGCGGGATTCTCTGTCACGTCCGGATTCGCAATTTCCTTGAGCGGCGCGTTCAAAAAGAGCGAGACGACGAAAACAAAGAGAGTTGTTCCGATGGCGAGCAGGGTCACGGGCAGCACCAGATTGGGCCACGACATGACCGTGTCGTCAGGACCGCGATCTACGGACGGCGTGCTGCGCTTGACCAATTCCATCAGCGCGTACGTTTTATTAGGTGTGGCGGGAAAAATCTCATCGCGCGTTTGCATTTCAGCCATTATTATGATTTCCCTTCTTCTGGGCGTGCCAGCCCGCCGTCTTTGCGCACGCGCCAGAGATGAACCGAAACGATGGCAAGCAAGACCGGCGGCAAAACCATAATGTGCAAGACGTAAAAGCGCAGCAGCGCGGCTTGCCCGACTTCGGGGCCGCCCAAAAGAAAGAGCCGAATTTGGTTGCCGAGCAACGGCGCTGCTCCGGCGATGTTCGTTCCCACGGTAATCGCCCAAAAGGAAAGCTGGTCCCAGGGCAGCAGATAACCGGTAAAACTCAAGCCCAGCGTCAGCAAGAGCAGCACGACGCCGATCACCCAATTAAATTCGCGCGGCGGCTTGTATGCGCCCGTGTAGAAAACGCGCACCATGTGCAGCGCAACCGCGAGCACCATCGCGTGCGCGCCCCAGCGGTGCATATTGCGAAAGAGCAAGCCGAGGGGAACGCTGAACTGCAAGTCGAGCATCGAAGAATACGCGCGTTCGATCGAGGGGATATAGTAAAACATCAAAAGCATCCCGGTGATCACGAGCTCGACGAACAAGAACAGCGAAATCACGCCCAAGCCAAAACTGTACGTCGCTTTTAGACTGTGCCGCGACACTTTGACCGGCATCAGGTGCAACAAAAAATTCGTGTTCATCACCAGCGCGCGGTCGAGGTCGTTGTCCGGATAAGCGTGGCGGAAAAACGATTTCCACACGCGCGAGTGGGTAATGAAATGAGTCGTCTTGGCGAGGGTGCCGTTGCTATTCATAGTCCAATTCCTCAAATCGAAAACTCTCCATGGTGATCGCGCCCGTCGGGCAGCGGTTCGCGCACAGCCCGCAGCGAATACACGCCGTCGGGTCCATCAGCATTGCCGCGCCCTGATCCAACCGCGCGACATCCTCTGCAAAGCGCGCCAGGGGAATGCCATAGCGCGCCTCCACCACCTGCGCGAGCTTGGCATCGCCGCCAATTTGATCCAAGCGCACCAGTTTCAAGCAATTTGCCGGACAAACGTCCACACAGCCGTTGCACAAGATACACAGGTCGCCGTCGAAAATCGTGTTGATGGTGCAGCGCAAACAGCGCGCCCCCTGTTCCACCGCTGTCGGTTCGGCGTACGACAGTTCGACGGTATTGACGCCAATGCGCCGGTTCACGGGCAGCACGGGCGGACGGCGGCGCTCCAAATGGGTCCACTCGGGGCGCGGTCCCTTGGCGGCGTACCCGTCCAAAGGAATCGGCGTGAAATAGCCGCGCCGCGTGACGCGCGGCGGCTCGTTGCGTCCAGAACGTTCGCGTAAATACGCGTCCATCCCCCGCGCCGCGCGGTGCCCGTCCGCGACCGCGTGAATGATCAAACGCGGACCGAACGCAATATCGCCCCCGGCGAACACACCCGGCGCAGTTGTCGCCAACTGCGCGTCTACTTGCAGCGTGCCGCGTCGCGTGACGGCAAGCCCGTCTTCGGAACGAACCCAGCTGAGCTCGCCGACTTGGCCGATCGAGACAATCACCGTGTCGGCGGGCCAGATTTTTTCCGTGCCAGGCGTCAGCTGTGGGCTAAAGCGTCCCTGTTCGTCGAACGCGCGGGCGACGTCCAGCGTTTCCAGCGCGACGATGCGTCCGTTCTCGCCGATGAAGCGTTTCGGCGCATAATGATTGTGGATGACCACGCCTTCTTCCTCTGCTTCTTGAACCTCGAACGGATCGGCGAGCATTTCGTGGCGCGCTTCGACGACCAGCGTAGTTACGTCTTTGGTCTCGCCTGCGCGCAGCGCGGTGCGCGCCGCGTCGAGCACCGGACGCATCCCATCCATCAATTGACTCACCATCTCGCCGACGGGTTTCGCGGCTTCGGGCTGCTGCTGCAGCGCCGCCGGCAGGGTCTGAACGACTTCCACGCCGATTTGCCGCAGCGCGGTGCGCGCCACGTCCATCGCCACGTTGCCGCCGCCGATGACGAGAACCTTTTTGCCCAGATTCAAGTTGTAGCCGCCGAGATTCACGTTCAACAAAAAATCCACCGAGCGCAGCACGCCGTCCAACTCTTCGCCTTCGATGTTCAACTGCCGGCTGCGATACGTGCCGATGCCGATGAAGACCGCATCGAATTCGCGGCGCAAATCCGAAACCGTGAAATCCTTGCCCAGTGTTTGGTTCACGCGCAATTCGACGCCGAGCGCGAGGATCGAGTCAATTTCCGCGTCCACAATTTCGCGCGGCAGCCGATACGCGGGCACGCCCAGCCGCAGCATCCCGCCGGGGACCGCCGCGCTTTCAAACACCGTGACGGTGTAACCGCGCAGCGCGAGGTCGTGCGCGCAGGTCAAGCCCGCGGGACCTGAACCGACAATCGCCACGCGCTGTCCGGTCTTGTGTCCGGCGCGCAATTGTTTCAAACCAAACGGGAACGCCGCATTGCCCAAATCGAGATCCGTCGCGCGGCGCGTGTATCCTTGCCCCCTGGCGTCGTCCTCGAAATAGATGCCGTAACGGTCATTGACAAAGCGTTTGAGCGCGCGAATCGCAATCGGCGCGTCAATTTTCCCGCGGCGGCACGCGGCTTCACACGGCGCGCCGCACACCCACCCGCACGTCGAGGCAAAGGGGTTCGTCTCGCGCGCGATCAGATAAGCGCGTTCATAATCCCCTTCGGCAATCGCAGAGACGTAACCGCGCGCGTCCGTATGGACGGGGCAAGCAAACTGGCATTCGACCATCCGTTGATAGTATTCCAAATCTGGAACCATCACGGCATAATTTCGGCGGACGGACTCGGTCCGATCTGACATCACACTTGAACCCACGGCGCACCTTCACCTTTGCTGTACTTGGCTTGCTTTTTAATCTCGGCAACCAGCTGCTGCGTGTCCACCTCTTTGAGCAGGTACGCGCTTGCACCGAATTTCAAAACAGCGGCGCGCTCGCGTTCGTCGAAAAACGAAGTCAACACGATCAGCGACGCATCGGGCGCAGTGAGGCGCAAATGCCGGATCAACTCAATGCCCAACCCATCACGGCGTTTCACGTCCGCGAGAATGACACGCGGCTGCAACGTTGCCGACGCAACGCGCGCGTCGGCAAGCGCAGCAACCTGCGCGACAATCTGCAAGTCTGGCTCGCGTTCCAAGCGCGCCGCCAGTTCGCGCCGGGCCGCGTCGTGATCGTCTACAAGCAGAATCGTGATCTGACTCACCGCGCGCCTCTGAGGTGACTATTATCACACACCCGCGCGGCGACGAGAAGGGTCTTTCGCCCCAAAAAAGGAATGGGTCAAATGGACGGGTTGAATGTCCATTTGACCCTCTTTGGCGCTGACGATACTCGTTGGCACAGCAGTGGTACTGCTGTGCGAAAAGAATTTAGAGCTGCACTCCGCCTGCCCGGGTAAACGCTTGACCGGTGAGCAACGCTCGAAAGCGTTCAAGGGCAGACCGACTGGGCGTGTATTCCCCGCTGGAAATTGCCAGACTCAGAAAGTTGTCTCCCTCACGCAGCATCAGTCCCCGATCCACCAAAGGTTCGAGCTCGGCTTCGATTTCTTGCAGTGTGGCAACTTGCCCCGTTTGTTGCATCATGCGCTGCAAGCCGCGCAAACTCCGGACGGCATCACAAGCGAGATAAAGCTGGCGTTGTCTGCCGACGAGTGCGGTTAATCCTCGATGGGCAGCGGGGCGCAGGTCACAGAGCATCAGGATTTCTCCCAACTCTGCCGCGAACAATTCACTTGTCGCAAAAGCGTTCCGCCACATCTGCACTTGCTCCATGACCGGTGCAGTGTAGCTTTCCACATCTTGCGGCACGCGATAGTCAAAGCTAAAGTGAAACGCCAGATTGGCAAGCGCGTCCTCGTCGAATGGATAGATGTGACGATAGATGGGGTGCGGACGCACATTCACCAGCCCAAATTGTTCGGCGTGTTGCAAGTACGGGCTGAATCGTTCCAACGAAATCGCGCCTACGTTTTCGGGGGGGTTGAGGTGCGTTAGATAGGGAATCCATTCTGCCATGCGCCGGTACTCGTCGGGCGGCTCGCCGGGAAAACCCCAGAGCAGATTCCATTTGGGAATGACGCCGAACTCGCGGCACCATTTGAGCAGTTGCACATTTTGCAGCGCGGTGATGCCCTTGCGCATGAGTTGGAGAATCGGCGTGCTTGGACTTTCGATGCCCGGTTGGATAAAGCGCGCTTGACTCGCGCGCAGACGGCGCACCTGCTCCTTTTTCAGATTTGCCTTGACTTCGAAAAACAAAATGGGCTTGTGCTCGCGCGCGGCGAGTTGCGGCAGGAACTCGTCAAAGTAGCGCATGTCCAGAATGTTGTCTGTCGCTGCCACAAACGCTACGGGATGTTTGGACAGGGTCTGGTCGAATTCCTCCCACGCGCGGCGCGGCGTCTTGTGACGAAAGGTCAGCGAGACTCCATTCAGCCCGCAAAAAGTGCATTGGGAGCGTTCGCCCCACCAACAACCGCGCGACGTTTCAAAAGGGAGCTGGGGTGGTCGCAAGTTCGCGTCACCGCATTTCGCCCGCTGCTCGAAATAATCAGCGTACTCTGGCAGAGGCAGCGCGTCCAAATCCGCCAGCATTTCCGCGTGCGTGAGCGAATTTCCATCGGCGGTTGTGCGTGCCGCGTATGACTGCGTATACACGCCCGGTATTTCACCGATGACTTGACCCGCCAGTACGCGGCGGACCAATTCGGGAAAGACGATTTCGCCTTCGCCCGAAACGGCGGCATCCACAAAGGGAAATTGGCGCACCAATTCCAGCCCCATCACTCCGGTACAATTGGCGCCGCCAAAAACGATGTAGCTTCCCGGCAAGTGTGCGCGAATCCTTTTCGCCAACGCCAGCGACGCGAAATTTTGAGGAAAGGAATTTGAAAACCCCACGAGCTTCGGGGCAAGCTCCATGACCTCTGTCAGACACTCGTCGAGAAAAGCGTCAATCTGCCCGCGCGCAATTTCGACAGCTTGGTTGAAGACCGCCAGCTTGTCAGAGCCCGTCGTTGCGGTGCTGCGATAAAGCTTTGAGTTGCCGAACAACACCTCTTGCACGTACCTCTCGGGGTCCGATGGGGCAGGGTCAAATAAAGCGGGAGCAAAGAGCCATTCGCCGACCAGCGTATTCGTCGCGTCGGTCAGCGCTTCGTAATTTGCGCCGCCCATCCGTTCGGCAAGCCGCAGTGTCATGTAGAGAATCTTGGCAGGCACATGCAATGGCTCGAGCGTCGCTTTGAGCAAAGCGAGCCCCGCGGCGGGTTGATAATATTGACGAAACGGCATTTCGACGAGCGCGACACCGCCGCGGGACTTGGTTGTGAACATCAGAGTTCTTTATCCTCAATACGGTTTAGATAAGCCGTGGGTCAAGACCTTTCAGGTTTCCGGAAACCCGAAAGGTCTCTGCGAGGATCCTTAACTAAACCGTATTGTCCTTAACCTCTCTGGGTTAGTGTCTGATTCATGTACCTACACCTGAAGTGTTGCTGATACCGAGTTTCCGGGTCGCGTCCATTTCAATGCCCAAGCCCAATTCGGATTTGGACATACGCGCTTCTAGTTCCCCGGAGAATGTGTCAAAACTTTCTGCGGTCAAGCCGGACAGCGCGGCGCGTTCCTCTTCGGTCAATTCAATTCCCGCCAACGCGGTGGTGGGGTCGGCAAACAACGCCGTGCGGAATTCCGGCTCGGCAGCCGCGCGGCGGATAACAGTCGTAACGTTTTCGGCAGACATGGTTTGGCTCTCCTTGTAATGTGCGACATGACAGGTCTGGACCTGTCATGCCTCCGGTAAATCAGCCCAGCGGCTCGCTCCAATGAATGACAGGAGCGCGGGCATCTTTGACGTTCAAAACAGTTGACTTGGACATCTGGGCTTCCGATTACATGAGCTCGAAAAGGTTCCAGTTTTCTTGACCTGCGTCTAAGACAGTTGACTTGGACATGCGCGCTTCCAATTCCCCTGCGAGTGCATCAAAGTTCTCGGCGGTCAAGCCGGACAGCGCGGCGCGTTCCTCGTCGGTCAGTTCGTAACCGGACAACGCGGCGCTGGCGTTTTGAAAAAGCGCGGCGCGGAACTCTTGTTCGGCAACCGCGCGGCGGATAACAGTCGTAACGTTTTCGGCGGACATGGTTGGTTTCCTTTCTTCTCTTGATTAACGTGCAGTCAACTCGGTTGAACCCTGCTCAGGAATAAAAGCCAATCGCCAGACCGGCTCCGGTGACTTTGGAAACGCGCGCTTCAAGGTCCCCGGCGAGCGCGTCAAAGTTCTCGGCGGTCAGCCCGGTGAGTGCGGCGCGTTCTTCTTCGGTCAATTCGTAACCGGACAAAGCAGTAGCGGGGTCAGCAAACAGCGCGGCGCGGAATTCTTGCTCGGCAACGGCGCGGCGGATGATGGTGGTGACGGTTTCGGCGGACATGATTTGGCTCTCCTTGTAATGTGCGGCATGACAAGTCTCTCCGACCTGTCATGCCTGGGGTATTTCGGCGGACATGATTTGGCTCTCCTTGTAATGTGCGGCATGACAAGTCTCTCCGACCTGTCATGCCTGGGGTAAATCACCCGAGCGGCTCGCTCCAATGAATGATGGGAGAGCGGCCATCCTCAACGCCCAAAACCGTTGACTTGGACATGCGCGCTTCCAATTCCCCCGCCATTGCGTCAAAGTTTTCGGCGGTCAGCCCGGTGAGCGCGGCGCGTTCGGTTTCGTCCAAATCGTAGTCGGACAACGCGGCGGTGGGGTTGGCAAACAACGCCGTGCGGAATTCTTGCTCGGCAACGGCGCGGCGGATGACGGTGGTAACGGTTTCAGCGGACATGGTTTGTGTCTCCTCTCATATCTTGATCTATTGTTCTCGCACTGCACACCGCAGTGGATGCACGTATCATAGCAGGCGAACGTGAATAGATCGTTTATTGAAATTAGGACTTTCGCTCAAGTGTCATTTCGAGATGTCCAGCCCACGCGGGCTGCGTGACCCGCAGAAACTGTCTGTTGAACGGAGTGAAACATCTGGGACGAAGCATCTCTGGTTTGGCGTAGAGATTCTGGCGATGTGCGATGTATTCCCATCGCCTACATCGCATGTCCCTTCAGAATGACAGATGGAAGTTTCTGTGCAGCCGTTTTTGCGAGAAATCTCGCATTGGAAAACCGAGATTTCTCGTTCCACTGCTCAGAACTTGTCATATCGAACGGAGTGAGATATCTCACTCCGTTCGATATGACAAGTTCTCCGCCCACACAGCCCCCGCGGGGTTGACCATCTCGAAATGACAAGTCCTAGAAATTCATGGCGCAAGCTTGACCGCTTTACTTTAGGTCTTGCAGCGTCACCGGATTCTCGTGCGGCTTGCACACTCCACAGTAAAGCGTGTCGTCCACGACGACTGCCTTGTATTCACCGTCCTTGCCCGTGTATATCTCTAAAATAAAGGGCATGGTCCGAAAATGGTCTTTGCACGCCGCTCTGCCGCAAAAGCGGCAGACGCCGTGCGCCGGTCGGTCACAGTGCCAGCAATTCATAATGCCTCCATGTCATCCGGGTCAAGACCTTTCGTGGTTTGTGCGATGGTTACATCGCGAGAAACCCGAAAGATACCGTCTTGAATGTCAAGGGGTCACGGGATGAATTTTTGCATAATTTGGATCGAACGGTTTGCGAGATTTCAAGACCCCGTAAGCCAGACA
>JACQWQ010000012.1 GCA_016209205.1 Chloroflexota bacterium | reverse complement strand
CCCCTCTCCTTGTAGGAGAGGGGCTGGGGGTGAGGTTCTGCTCCCCTCTCCTTGTAGGAGAGGGGCTGGGGGTGAGGTTCTGCTCCTCTCTCATTGTAGGAGAGGGGCTGGGGGTGAGGTCTTGCTCCCCTCTCCTTGTAGGAGAGGGGCTGGGGGTGAGGTTCTGCTCCCCTCTCCTTGTAGGAGAGGGGCTGGGGGTGAGGTAGTACGCCAACACGACAAAAAACAACCACTCGGCTTCAAAATGTCCCTGCACCGCCGTATCGTACCACGTCACGGGATTGAACAACCACACCAACATTACCAACCGCGCCAAATTCTGCGCGCGCGTTTTGTGCGCAACGATGATGTACAGCAGGACGCCCAGCGCAACATCAAACAACAGCGGCGGCACGCGCACCATCAACCATTCGGGGGCAGTACCCGCAGCGGCGACGAACGGCGCGACGACGAAGGCGTGCAAGGGCGGATACGCGTATGGCCAGTAGCGGTCCGCGCGCGATTGCGCATACAGTCCTGCCCAATCGGATGACAGCGCGCTCTTGCCCGCGTTCACAAACGTCACCACATCCCACGTTTGCGAAAAATAGGCGTGCAGTGCAAGCACGGTTGTGACGACGAGAAGGAAATACAGCAGCGCGATGCCGCCGAGCCAACGCGCCTCTTGGCGCAGCAAGGCGCGCGTCAAAATAATCGCCTGCGAGCCGGATTCCGCTGCAGGCGCGAGGGACGTTACCATCATTTGTCGGGGAGAAAGCGGCGGCGTCAGCTCTCGTTCCTCTGACGCGCGGGTTGGCACCATCGTCCGAGATTATACAGGCGGAGAGAGAATTTCAAAAATGGCGAGCAAGCCCGCAAGACCCCAAGTGTTTTTGCCGCGCAGCGCGACTCGATTTGCAGCATCGTTTGCGATGTATTGCATCGCCAAACACGTGGGGTCTTGAGTCCGATGACGGCGCACTACGTTTCGGCAAGCTGCGCGAGCAATTGCGGCGCAAGCACGCGCGCCTCGTCGCGCGCGCTTTTGAGAATGGTTGCCTGCGCGGTCACACACGCCAGCGTTTCCAACACCTGAACCTGATGCGTGCGCGCGGTCACAGTATTTGCCAAGAGCGCGAGCGCGCCGATGCCGGGCGTCAACGGCTTGGGCCGCCATTTCGCACCCGCGCGATATTTTGTGACGAGGATCGCGCCGACAGGCAGCGCGCGTTTGCCGATGACGCCGCCCAATTCTTGAAACGACAGTTTTTGATTGATCTTGTGCTCGTCGCGCAGGGCGAGCGGACGCGCAAAAGGATGCACGCGCCCTTTGGCGTCGAGCACCGCGTATTCGTCGGAATAATAGGTCGCGCCCGCGCGCACCAATTCGCGTACGAGCGTGCTTTTGCCGGAATGGGTCCTCCCCGGAATCACAATCGCGCGGCCCCGCCAGCCGACCACCCCCGCGTGCACAAACACTTTGCGCCGCGCGGTTTGCGCCAGCGCCAACTGCATATCGCGCTCGAAAGCATCCACCAACTGTTCCAGATCGCGCGAGCGCATCAAACGTTCCGCATTACTATAGAGCGAATGAAAGGGCTGCCGGCCCGAGCGCGTCGGTTTGGCAACCTCCAGCGAGTACAGCCAATCCACACGCGTGCTGAAAGATTCTTGCCAATTCGGCGGAAACACGTGGACGAGCGCGCGCAGCGCCGCCGCGCTATTGGTCCGCACGCCGATGCGCGCGCCGTAGAGTTGAAAAACAATTTGCTCCGTCCAATCGAAGCGGTCGAGCGCAGCTATTTCAGCCGGACTCGTTCTCAGGGATAAGGGTTGGAACCTGGGCATTTTCAGAAATGACGTCAGCGGGGGAATCGCCCGCCGAGTATAAAAACAATCCAATGCTTTGTCAACGCGATACACCAAGTGTGCTCGCGAACACAGTTCGCAACGAATCGAATAGATTCGCGACCGCACACTGAAATCCCAACCTGCGAAGGCAGGTTTCGTGATTTTGTAGCGAGCGAATTGATTCGCCCAAAATTGTGACGCACACCCCGCCCGCCACAATGCCAACCAGTAAAGCTGTATAATTGAGCACACCAGTTTTACGCCATCCACCGGAACTCATTTTCAGCTGGGCTGCATTGAAAACGATTCGTCGGCATGAGGGTCTTGGGTTTTCTGCGATGCGTTGGCGCTCACCGCTTTTCTATTTGGCGTTTGTAGTCACAATCGCCGCTCTCCTAACTGTCGCAGAAGTCGTGACAGATTCGCTCGTCTTTGTACGCGACTCTATTGCACAGTACCTGCTCCATCTTGCCCTCGTCGCTGGAGTCAGTGTCCTGTTTAGTCTCGTGCTCGTACGCCGAGAGCGTGAGCGCGCCGCGCTGGTCGAAACGCTGCGCGCGACCCAGCAGGCGCTGACCAATCAAACCCGAGAACAACAACAAATTTTCGAGCGGATGCTGAACGGTTTTGCTTTGCACGAGATCATCTGCGATGAGCAAGGCAAACCGGTTGACTATCGCTTTCTTCAGGTCAATCCGGCATTCGAGCAGCTCACCGGGCTGCGCGCCGAAAACATTATCGGCAAAACAGCGCGCCAAGTTTTGCCGGGACTTGAGGCGCACTGGATTGAAACGTACGGGCGCGTGGCTTTGACCGGCGAACCCGCGTATTTTGAAAACTATTCCGCCCCGCTGGAGCGCTATTATCAAGTCTCTGCGTTTTCACCCGAACACGGGCGCTTTGTGGTTTTGTTCATTGACGTAACGGAACGGCGCCGCGCCGAGGATGCCATCCGCGAGCGCGAGGAACGTTTTCGCCGCGTTTTCGATCAAGGTCCGGTAGGCATCGCGCTGACCGACAAGAATACGCGTTTTGCCGAAGTCAACGCGGCGCTGTGCGCCATCCTCGGCTACGACGCAGCGGAACTGCGCGGGCACTCGTTTGTCGAAATTATGCACCCCGACGAGATCGAAACAAATCTTGCTTTGTGGGCACAGCTGATGCACGCGGAAATCTCGGATTACCGGCAAGAGCTATGCTACCTCCGCAAGGACGGCGCGCTGCTGTGGATCAGTCAAATCAGCACGGCAATTCGCGATCGCGACGGCAACGTGTTGTACATGCTGTTGATGCTGCAAGATATCTCTGCCCAAAAACAATTTCTGCAAGACCTCCAGCAAAACGAAGAACGCTTTCGCGCGATTTCCGATCTCACCTCCGACTATGCGTTTAGCTATGAAATCACTCTGGAGGGCAGGTTCAAACGGGAATGGAGTTTCGGTCCCCTGACGCGCATCACCGGTTACACAGAAGAGGAATTGGACGCGCGCGGGGGTTGGCCGGCTCTCATTCACCCCGACGATTCGAGTCCTGTTGGAAAAAGCGCAGACTGTACGCTACAACGACAGACGGACACAGCCGAATATCGCATCCTGACGCGCACGAACGAGATTCGGTGGGTCCGCGAATACGTTCGTCCGATGTGGGATGAGCAGCAACAGCGCGTCGTGCGTTTTTTTGGCGCCATCCAAGACATTACCGAGCGCAAACGGGTAGAACAAGCAGAACGCGAGCAGCGTCAACTGGCCGAAGCCCTACGCGACACCGCGGCGCTGCTCAACAGCACACTCAATCTCGAACAACTCATCGAACGCGCGTTGGACAATGTCGAGCGCGTCGTGCCGCATCAAGCCGCCAATATCATGCTGCTGGAAGGCGCTGTTGCGCGGATTGTCGGCGCACACGGATATGGCGACTCGCAAACGTATGCTGAAATTGCCAACCTCCGTTTTGAGTTAGAACACCTGCCCACATTGCGCCGCGTCTTTGCGACGGGGCGTCCGCTCTTGATTCGCGATACGCGCACCGATCCCGACTGGGCGCCATTCAACGAATCCGAGTGGATTCGCTCGTACGTCTGTGCGCCCATTCACTTGCGCAACGCGATCATCGGGGTATTGAATCTGGACAGCGGCATTCCAAATTTCTTTGGCGAAAGCGCGGTGGCGCGGCTGCAAGCATTCACCGATCAATTTGCCGTCGCTTTGGAAAATGCGCGCCTGCTGCAAACCACCCAGCGTCACGCCGCCCAATTAGAAATTCTGTACAAAGCCGGGTTGGCGTTGAATCGCATCCTCGACCCGCAAACCCAGATCGAAAGCTTGTTGGCGAACGCCTTGCGCGCCGTAGAGGGGCACCGTGCGGATTTTTTCGTCGTGAATCATACCACCCAGCGCGTAGAGTTTTCCAGAGGTCTCGGCTATGACGCGGAAACGCTCCAGCACGCCCAAGCGACGCTCGGCTTTTCATTCGCTGATTTGCACCAGCCCTCGGTCCAAGCCCTGCGCACACAACAAATCATTCACGTGCCAGACACGCGCAGCGACCCGCATTGGATCTCGCTTGATCCGACCGTTCGTTCCGGCATCTGGATTCCGATTCGCCAGCAGAACACAACGCTCGGGGTCTTTGCCGTACTGGCCGATCATCCCCAGGCCTTTTCACAGCCGGATGAAAAGCTGCTCGAGCTCCTGGCGAACCAAGCCGCCATCTCGTTACAAAACGCGCAGCTCTTCGCCGACTCGCAATATCGTGCGACACAGCTGGAAGCGTTACATCGCGCCGCCGTCCGCATTCAACAATCGCTCGAGCCGCTGGAGATTTATCGCGCCGCGTGTGAAGAAATGCGCCATCTCGGAACTTTTGCCCAAGTCTTTTTGCGTACTCCCGACGGCTTGAAACATCTCCACACTTCGATGAATGAACCAACCCGACAAGCTTTCGAAAACCTCTTTGGCGGGGGTCCCTTTGAGCTGGTCGTGCCGGAAGCGGTTTTTCAAGATGCCCTGGCGGAATTGGAACGCGGCGAAAGCATTTTACGCCGCTCCCTTCCGGTCGAAGCGTTGGCGCGGCGCGCGCCGGAATTGTCTAGCTTTGTGCAGTGGGTTACCAATCAATCGCAGAACAGTCAAGTACTGCTGGCGCCTCTCCTGCGCGAGAGCAAACTCTTTGGCATCCTCGTCGTGATTGGCACCACCGCCGGCGCATCCGACCTCGTTGCCGTGGCTTTATTTGCGCGGCAGGTCTCGGCGGCTTTGGAGAATGCGCGCCTTTTTGCCGAAACGCGCCGCCGCCTGCAAGAGCTCGAGGCGCTGAATCGCATCTCGACGGCCCTGCGCCAAGTCAGCACGCGGCAAGAAATGGCGCAGCATGTCTTGGACACGGTGCTTGAAATTTTTGATACCACGACCGGCGAGCTATTGTTGTATGATCGCGCGCGGGATGCATTGCAGGCGACGGCAGCCGCGGGTTGGTTCACGCGGGCGCCCCTGGAAATTCCCGCCGACGAAGGAATTGTCGGGCGCGTTTTTTCTAGCGACCAGCCGTATCTTGCCACGGACCTGAGCTCTGATCCACAGGTGTATCTCAAGTCGCGGGACGCGATGCAACCCGGCTGGGGCGGCGCGTTCGTGCCGCTGCGTGCGTCGCAAGAGACCATCGGCGTGATTGCCGTTGCTTATCCAACCGAACGCGCCTGGACGGCCAACGAGGTGGGCTTGTTGGAAACAATTGCCGCCGTCGCGGGCAACGCGTTTGCGCGCGCCGCGCTGCACGAACAAACCGAACGGCGTGTGCGACAGCTGGCAGCCCTGCGCGCGATTGACGCCGCGATCACCGCGAGTACCGACCTCCAACTGACGCTGGATGTCTTGTTGGCGCAGACGTTGGCGCAGCTGGACATGGACGCCGCAGACGTATTGACGTATCATCCCGCGCTGCGGACGTTGGAATATGCAGCGGGACGCGGCTTTCACACCAACGCCCTTCAACATACGCACTTGCGCCTCGGACAGGGCTATGCGGGCACTGCCGCGATGCAACGCAAACTGCTCGTCGTGTTGGATTTGAACAGCCAGCCCAACGGATTGGCGCAAGCGCCGCATCTCAAGCAGGAGCATTTCGTGACCTACGTCGGCGTGCCGCTGGTCGCGCAAGGTTCATTGCGCGGAGTTTTGGAATTGTTCAAACGCGCGCCGTTCCAACCCAACGCCGAATGGCTCGAATTCGTTCAAGCCATCGGCGCGCAAGCGGCAATCTCCATAGACAATGCGGAAATGTTCCGCACGCTCGAACTCAAGAATTTTGAACTGGCCCTTGCGTATGATGCGACGATTGAGGGTTGGTCGCGCGCCCTCGATATGCGTGACCGGGAAACCGAAGGGCACACGCAGCGCGTGACGGAATTGACCCTGCAACTCGCGCGGGCGGTGGGGATTGGCGAGGACATCTTGATCCAACTGCGGCGCGGCAGTCTCTTGCACGATATCGGCAAGATGGGCATTCCCGACAGTATTCTTTTGAAACCGGATAAACTGACTCCTGCAGAGTGGGCGATCATGCGCACGCACCCGCAGCTGGCTTATGAACTGCTCGCGCCGATTCCCTATTTGCGCGGGGCGCTCGAAATTCCGTATTGCCATCACGAACGCTGGGATGGGACCGGCTACCCGCGCGGCTTGCAAGGCGAGCAAATCCCGTTGGCGGCGCGCATTTTCGCCGTCGTGGACGCCTGGGACGCGCTGCGGTCAGACCGCCCGTATCGCAGCGCATGGACGCGCGAACAGGTTTGCGCATATCTGCGCGAGCAATCCGGCAAAGCGTTCGAGCCGCGCCTGGTCGAAATCTTTTTGCAGATGGTATGACCACCTCAAGACCCCAAGTGTTTTTGACGCGCCGCGCGACTCGAGGAGCGCTATTGTTGAAAAACACTTGGGGTCTGGATGAGTTAAAGTACGCCCCAAGCCAAGCACCCAAGTGCGTGACAAGCCGCGTCGAGTGTGCTACTTTGGGCGGGAACCCGCTGCCCGGCTAAAGCGTCTGGTTGCTGTCTGCGAAAAAGATTCTGCATTTTGAAACGAATGTTTTTCCCCTGCAATTTTTCCCGACCTGCCCTGCGAACTTTCATTCGTGCGCGCGCGCCACAATTTTTGCTGAATGCAATCATCGTCGCGTTGTGGTTGTGGCTGTATCGCGCCATGGGCGATTATCTCGGCGTGATTGTCGCGCGTGAAGATTTTCGGACCAACCAACTCGTGCTCCTCGGCATTGCCGCGTTGATTGTGTATCAAGTCCGGACGGGGCAGTGGCAAATTCAATTCACTGCCGCGCCGCGCTTTCATCCCCTCCCTTTATCCCTCGCGTTGGGCGGCTCGGTCGCCTATCTCGCCGCCGAACGCTGGCTCGACATCAACACATTATCGGCGGCGTTGTTCGGCATCGCTACTTATGGACTGCTTGGTTTGTGGCTCGCGCCCGCGAGCTGGCGCAGCGGCTTGCCCGCCGCGCTGCTGTTGATCGGCGTCTTGCCGTTTGGCGAGCACATTCAAACATTCGTCGGTTATCCGATGCGCATTGCCACTGCCGACATCGTGCGCCAGGGGCTGGCATTTTTTCACATCACCTCGACCAGCGTGGACACGATTCTCGTTTTGGAAAATGGCGTCGCGCAAATTGATTTGCCGTGCAGCGGGGTCAAAAGTTTGTGGACCGGCGCGTTGTTTTTGCTCGCCGCAACCTGGCTCGAACGCCGCGTGGTGAATTGGCGCTGGCTTGGAGTGGCGTTGACATTCATTGCGCTTTTATTTCTCGCGAATGTTTTGCGCGTGGCGGCGCTCGTCGTCAGCGCGCAGGTTTTGAACCTGCCCATGTTGGCGGAATTACTGCACGTGCCGCTGGGCGTTTTAGGTTTTGTCGGCGCGTGCGCGGCAGCCTTCGCGCTGCTGCGATATTGTAAACCTCTCCCCCAACCCCTCTCCTTTGAAGAGCGGGGAGAAAGCGGGCGATTTCTCCAATCCGCGGTTTGCCACAAATCGCCCTACCCGCAGTGGCACACACCGTTTCTCGCCGTAACAATTCTGGTCATGGCGCTGGCGTACACGCCGCGCCCGCAAACGGGCTTGACCGCGCAGGCGCCGTCGTGGAATTTTCCACCTGCACTCCAAGTCCAAGCATTGCCGCTCAAGCCGGATGAAATCGCGTGGCTCACACGCGACGGCGCGGAATCGGCAGCGCGTTTTCGTTTTGCCTGGCAAGGTATTTCGGGTTCGATGATCCTGGCGCCGAGCACGACGTGGCGCGCGCATCATCGTCCCGAACGCTGTTTCGAGGTGTACGGGCTGACGCTGGACAATTCGAGCGCGCAATTGGTCGCGGTGGATTTTCCCATCCGCGCCGTAACCTTGCGCGACCCCAAGAGCAACGCGCACTTGGCTGCCGCGTACTGGTTTCAATCCGCCGCGCGCACGACGGATGATTATGGCACGCGTATCTGGGCAGACACCGCCGCGCCCGCCGAGCGATGGGTCTTGGTTTCGATTTTGTTTGACGAAAATATAGACCCGGCGGACGCGCGCGTGAACGCGCTGTACACGGCGCTGCACCGCGCGGTGGCGGAGCAATTGGCGCATTAGAACTATAGAAAGGCAAACAAAATGATGCAAACCCAAATCCGCCGTGTAATCAACACGCGCCTCACCTTCTATCTGTTGTTCTGGGCATGGAACGCGATTTTCCTGACGTTCATGCTGCTCGGTTTCGCGCCGTTGATCTTGTTCGACCTCATCCTCGCCGCGCAAGCCAACATCGTGCCGGTCGCGTATCTCGTCTATGCCGCGCTGCTGGTAGCAATCCCGATTGTGTGTGTGCTCCTCGGGCTGACCGTGCTGCGCCGCGAGCCGCACAAATTGTTTGCCCTGGGCTATGCGGTCGAAGGACCGTTGATGCTGCTGATCATGGTTCGTTTTTTTATCGTCCGCGAATTGACGCCCGCGCTCACGTTCGTGTTCATCGTCGCCGCGTTGGGGATGGTGACATTCGTGTGGCAGCTGCTCGATAAAAAGATTGACGAACGCGGCGCGTTGTGGCTGCACCTGCGCGTGTTGGGCTTGACGCTGTACGCGTTGATTGCGCTGTATGTCGGAATCTGGCTGGCGTTCTATGCGTTTCCCATCGGCGTGGCAATGCTGCGCGGACTCTTTGAAATGCTGCTGCATCTTGGCGACGTGTTGCGCGGTCTTTGGAATGCCCTGCTCGATTTTCCGCGCAATCTCGTTTGGATTCCGTTCATGGTATTCGGCACGGCATCCTTTGTCTTTAGTGCGACCTTGTTCGTGTTGATGCCCATCGCCGTGCCAATTCTCGTGTTGCGCGGTTGGTGGCGCGCGGCGCAAACCTACATCGCGCGTTTTGGCGTCGCCCCCGCTGCCGCGCTGGGCACGGCAACTACAGTCATTTGCATCGTTTTGTTTATTTGGCTGAATCAACAGCCGCAGCCCGCCGTGTTTGCGCTGCTTGAGAATCCGCCGACCACTACCGCCCAAGCGCAAAACATCGCGCAGCAAGAAGCAACCGTGCGCGCGGGCTTGGTCAATGCGTATCTCGCGCCGCAGCGCTACATCAGTTCCGTTGGCGAAGTGAATCACATCCGCGAACTGTACAACAACGTCGTTGGGCTGGGCGATGCGGATGCCGTGCAGGTGGAACGCGTGTATGAAATCATCGCCGCGCCGCTGTTGTACCGACCCGCGGGCGAGCCGGTTGTGAATGCGCGTTGGAACGACGGCGCGATGTTTCGCGAATCGGCGCAAGCCGCCGCGTTGTATGAAAAGTATTTTGACCAAGAAATCGTCGAGGGCGAGCGCGAGACCGTCCTCGCTTCGTTGAGTTCCACGTGGGATATTGTGAGCGCGCAGCAAGCATTACAAACCGCCGACGACCGCGAAATTCATCTCAACAAACAAGAGTTGAGTTTCGTCGCGCACGGCGATTGGGCGGATTTTGAATTGCACGAGGAATATCAAAACGAAACGGGAACGCGCCAAGAGGTGGTGTATTACATCACGCTCCCCGAATCGGCGGTGATTACCGGCGTGTGGCTTGGCAATTCGGACAAGCGTGACGAACGTTTTGTATATCGCGTTGCGCCGCGCGGCGCGGCGCAAGCGGTCTATCGTGATCAAGTGCGCGTCAACCGCGACCCCGCACTGGTGGAACAAATCGGACCGCGTCAATATCGCGTGCGCGTGTTTCCGCTCGAACCAAAAACGTTGGGCTATGGCGATGCATCGCCGTTCGGTTATCGCTCCTCTTTTGTACGGCAAGGTCCACCGCTGCACATGTGGTTGACGTGGCGCGTCATGGCGAACGGCAATCAGTGGACGCTGCCCTATCTCGCCGAAAAACGGAATGTGTATTGGGATGCCAACACGGTGCGGACGATAAACGGCGCATCCCTCACCCCTAACCCCTCTCCCCTTGGGAGAGGGGAATGGCTGCCGGTGAGCATTCCGGCGTCTGCGGTTGTGCAACCAATCGCGCATCGTTTCGATTTGCCCGGTGGACAAACCGTTATTGCCCAACCCATGCCCCCGAGCACGCTGCCCGCGCTGCCAAACGATTTGCGCCTCGCAGTCGTCGTGGATCGTTCACGCAGCATGGCGCCGCACGCGAATGCGGTGAATGACGCGCTCGAGCAATTCAAACAAATCGCCGCGCGCGGCAATGCGGTGGAGATGTATTTGACCGCGTCGCCGTATCGCGGCGAGCAACCTTCGCGCGTCAATCTGAACGCGCTCGACAGTAACGTGCTCTCGTACGGTGGCGGACAAAATCCGGCAGAGCTGTTGAAACAATTCAACGCGCGGCGCGGCGCGGACACGTATGACGCGATTTTCGTTCTGACCGACGGCACGGGCTATGCGTTGGGGAAAAGCGATTTGGAAGCGACGACGCTTGCAATGCCGGTATGGTTTGTGCATCTAGACGGAAAATTTCCGCTCGGTTACGACGACGCCACATTGCAAATGATTCAAGCGAGCGGCGGCGGCGTGACGGATACTGTGCCGGAAGCGCAGCAGCGCCTCGCTTTGGCGCTCGCGTTGAAACGCGGCGAAACCATCGCCAATGCTTCGGGCGACGCGTTCGCGGATTGGGTGGACGGTTACGCGTGGACGACACTGCCCACGAGCGCGGCGCAGGCACGCATTGGCGAAATTCCTGTGGAGGAAACGTTTGCACCGTTCGCCGCGCGACGTCTGATTTTGACGAACGTGCAGCGCGAACGCGCGTCGCTGAAGCAATTGAACACGTTGGACGAACTGCACGCGCTGGCAAAACAATACAGCGTTGTTTCCCCTTATTCGTCCATGATCGTGCTCGTCAACGAATTTCAACAGCGCCAATTGGACGAAGCGGAAAAACAAGCCGACCGTTTTCAACGCGAGACCGAAGAGGTCGGCAACACGCAGCAAAATCCGTTCGACGTGACGGCAGTGCCGGAACCGCACGAATATCTGCTGCTGGCAATCGGCGCGGGGTTGTTGGTGTGGTATCTGCGCAAGCGAAAACGGGCAATCTATTCC